>JASJCW010000043.1 GCA_030065265.1 Prochloraceae cyanobacterium | reverse complement strand
TCGATTAATTTCGCAGTGGCTTGTTTTTTCTTTGAGATGCTTTTGCTCACTTTTTGGGTTAAGAACTGGACGTGAAATTGATTGCCAGTCAGTCTGGCTAAAATCTGATTTGTTTCTGCTTCTAATTGAGGTAAAACATTTTCAATCATCAGTGTTTGGATGCCATTTTTGCCAAAAGCTGCCGCTAATTCCCGATAAATTTTATGCTGTTTGCGGAGATCTTTTACTTTTTCGATATTTTCTTGGTGTTCGATTGATAAATTATCTAATTGTTTGAGTTGCTGTTCTATTTGTCCTCCTTTTGCGATCGCTTCATCTAAACTGTTTCTGCGCTGCTGTATTTCTTTTTCTAAGGCATTGATTTCATCGCGATTATCTGCAACTTTTTCAATCTGTGCGATCGTAATATCGATTTGTTTTTGCGTTGCTGCTTTATCTCGATCGCGAGTTATTAACATTGATTCTAATTGTTCTAGTTCGGCTTTTTTCTGAGGATACTGTTTTTTAGCCTGTTGTAATTCTTGATATTTAAATTGACAGTTTTGTCTTTCTTTTAAGGCAGAAATAACTCGATCGTGGGTGTCGCGATCGTATCCTAAGTTAGCAATTTCTCGGTCTAATTCTTGTAATTGTTGCTGAATCGGAGAATTTTCTTGCAGTGCAACTATTTGGCGATTTAAATTAATAATAGTTTCGTTTAATTGGGGTTTGCGCGCTGCAATTTCTAATTTTTGTTTCTTCGCACTTTCGATTTTTGCTTGTTTTATTTCTGCCCAACGCCAGCGTTTTTCTTCTCCTCGAAGTAAAGCATGGGTTTGTTCGTCGTAATTGAGATCTTGCAATTTAAAATCTAATTCTTTTAACTCTAACTGTAGTTCTTTTGCATAATTTTCTACAGTCAGCGATCGCTCTAACTCTTCGATATCAGTTTCTATTTTTCGCAGTCGTTCTGATATTTGACAAGTTGCATCTAATTGATTCTCGAGCCTAAACAATTCTTGTTGTAAATTGTCGTATTTAGAAAGATCTTCGCTTAATTGTTTGTACTCCGCTCTTAATACTTGAAGTTCTTTTTCACACACAGCCAATTGTTCGCGAACAGACCAAAATTCGGCTTGAATTTCTTCTTGTTCTTTTTCTGTTTTTTCAATTACTCGCTGACGATAATTTTCATCTAATTCTCTCTCGCATAGCGGGCAAGTTGCGTCGGGTGTTTGTAACAATTTTAATTTTTGTCGTAACTTTTCTATTTGTAACTCGCACTGACGCTGACTTGCTTGTAATTTAAACCGAAAATCTTTTTTTTCCGTGCCTTTTTCTTCGATTCTTTGCTGATAAATTCGTTTTTTATCTAACTCCCCCATTGCTTCTTCTACTGTTAATAAAACTTGTTTAGTTTTGGGAACTGTTTCGATGCGATCGCAGAGTTCGATGCTTTCCGAACGCAATCTTTCAAGTTTGACATTCAGTCTTGCTTTGGCAGTTTCTATTTCGGTGATTAAAGTATTTCTTCTTTTAATTAAAGGAGATACTTCATGTTGGAGTCTGTTTAATTCATCGAGTTTTTGACGAGCGCGGTCTAATTTTTCTAAACTAGCTTCCACTTCTCGATCGTCATCGATAGTTTTTTGAATCGTTTTTTCTTGTTCTTCTAAACTTTCTAAACGAGTTTGAGCTTTACCGATTTTTAAATTAAGTTCGTCGATTTGGCGATCGAGTTGCTTGACTAGTTTTTGTTTGCGTTCTTTTGCATCGCGATCCTGTTTAAATTTGGCGATTAAAGTTGCTTCTTCTTGTTGTAATTCAAGAAAATTTTGATAAGAAACAACAATTTCATTTTCTCGCGCCAGTAGAGATGTTAGATCTTTAATTTCTTCGTCGAGTTTAGAGCGATTTTTCACCAGGCGATCGCAATCTTGAATTAAATTTCGACATTGATTGTTATGAAAGGTTAATTGTTGTTGATAACTTTGTCTTTGGTGTTCGATCGCTTGCAACCCTTCTAATTTTTCTCGATCGCGATTTTGTAATTTTTGCAGTTCTTTTAACTGTTTTTGAACGAGGATTTTTTCTGATTCGATCGCTTTTTTTTGAGCTATCTTTGCTTTAGTCCCTTGCAAACTAGAATCTAAAAGATCCGCTTCGACTTTATATTCTTTCGATTTATCTTTAGCGCGATCGGCTAATTCTTGATAGCGATCTAGTTTGAGCAGATCTGCTAAGATTTTTTTGCGTTCGTTAGGTTTTCTGAGCATAAATTCATCAGCTCTACCCTGACGCAAATAAGCAGAATTAATAAAAGTATCGTAATCTAACTTTAATTCTGCAATAATTTTTTGTTGAGTCGCCCGCAACCCTTTTGCTGTAATCGAGCGAAATTTACCACTATCTGTTTGAATTTGAAATTCTAAAGAACTACTTCTGCCCCTCGTGCGATTGCGGATAATACGATAAGTTTGATAATTAGAAATAAACTCAAAATCTACCCTAACAGTATTCGCTCCTGCATAAATCGCATCGTCTTCAGTTGCAGCGCGACATTGCCCCCAAACTGACCAAGCGATCGCTTCTAGGAGGGATGACTTCCCGGCCCCATTTGCACCGCAGATACAAGCCGTATGCAGTCCTCTAAAGTCAAGAGTCGTATCTCGATAGCTCAGAAAGTTTTTTAAAGTTAATTGCAGTGGAATCATTCTGTGTGGCTGGCAACCTGTTTATTTTATCTTTACCAGTACATTTGCACAATTAGTTAATTGTATCGTTTTTAGAATTTATAACCGACTTTGATTAAACCTAAATTGTCAAATTGTTAAAAATTTTTAACCTGGCTCGATCTTCACGTTACGGCATCCCCTATTTTGATGAATATCTAGAAAAAAAGAAACGAAGACATCATGTACAGTATTGGGGAATTTTCTAGGATCGCCCAGGTTTCTAAACGTCTACTGCGCTACTACGATGAGATCGGTCTGTTTCAACCGATTAAAGTCGATTCTGCAAGCGGACATCGTTACTATAGTGCCAGCCAATTACCCGCACTCAACCGCATTCTCGCACTCAAAGAGTTGGGGTTATCCTTAGATCGAATCCGACGGTTTATCAAAGACGATATTTCCCTCGAAGAAATTCAGGGGATGTTATTGATGAAAAAAGCCGAACTAGAGCAAGAGGTTCTCGACGAACTCAAACGGATTCGCACCATCGAATCCCGCTTAAAGCAAATTAAAGATCGAGGTACTTACGTGCGGGATGTAGTGGTCAAGCAAGTTCCTCAACAAAAGCTAATTGGGATACGCAAAGTGTTACCAACGGCTGAATCAGGGGATAATTTCTTTTGGTCTGTTATAAACGCTCTTCCTGGAGGCAATAATAGCACTTATGGAGCTATGACAATTGTTCTTCACGAAGATGGCATAAGCAGCGATCGCGCTGATGTTGAAATGGGACGGTTGTTCCATAAAACCGATTGCGCTCACCTTAGCACCGATAATGGTCTGACCCTCGCGACGCGATTGCTTCCAGAGGCGACAATGGCGACGTTCATTCCGCCAACGAGTTCCTGTGCTAAGCTTCTCGGCTACAGCGCGATCGGTGAATGGGTTGAAGCCAATCACTATGCTTTTGCCGGCCCCGCGCGCTTAGTTTTTCTCGAATTGCCCGAGCATCCTGGGGATGAAGATTTTGTTATAGAAATTCAATTTCCGATTTGCCAGCAAACGGTCGATCTAGATTTGCGATCGCTCAATTACACCAATTCCTCAAAATAATGCCACAGATCTATTTTCCAATTTTTTTGACGTTCTACCTATTGCCCTCGATCGCAGAAGTGTAGCAACTTTAAACAGAATTGGTATTAGATCTCAAATCAATAAACATCCGCATCGAGTAGGAGTATCAAAATGATTTCTCACAAAAAGATCGTTGCAATGGATATGAAAGCAAAGCTTTCAACATTATGGATATTTTTCCTTTTGAATCTGATTTTTCGCGACATTCACGATCTATTTAGGCCCGGACTTCTAGAGCAAATGATGACAGGTGTCGTCAATGGTACTCAAGTCACTGACGAACTATTGTTATTAGGAGGCATCATGGTAGAAATTCCGATTTCTATGGTTCTCCTCTCTAGATTGTTAAATTATCGATTCAATCGCTGGGCTAACATCATTGCCGGTAGCATAACCCTTACGTCTATTATTGCAAACAAACCAATAGATCTCGATGACGTGTTTTTTACCACTATAGAAATTATCGCTCTAGGAGCGATCGTTTGGCTCGCATGGCAGTGGCGCAAACAGGAAGCATAAATCTAAATTTGACAAAAATTCCATACCGTAACAAAAAGGAGCATCATGACTTATTCAGTTAAATTTTGGGACAAAATTGCCGAAGAATATTCCCAACAACCGATTGCTGACGAAGCAACTTATCAGAAAAAACTAGAGGTTACAAGAGAATACTTTAAGCCAGATATGGAAGTGCTAGAGTTTGGCTGTGGGACTGGATCGACGGCGATCGTTCACGCACCCTATGTTAAACATATTCGTGCCATAGATATCTCATCGAAAATGATTGAAATTGCCCGAGGTAAAGCTGAGGCAAACAACGTCAAAAATGTTACATTTGAATGTTCGAGCATTGATGAATTAACTGTGTCCGATCGCTCTTTGGATGTAGTCTTAGGATTAAATATTTTACACTTACTAGAAAACAAAGAAGAGGTAATCACCAAAATTTACAAGATGCTCAAACCAGGGGGAGTTTTCGTCACCAGTACGGTGTGTCTTGGCGATACGATGAAGTGGTTTAAGATTCTCGCGCCGATTGGAATATTTTTGGGTTTGATGCCCTTGGTTAAAGTTTTTACTACGCAAGAATTGTCAGACAGTTTGACCGATGCTGGTTTTACAATTGACTATCATTGGCAACCGAGCAAAAGCATAAGCAAAGGGGCGTTTAAATTTAAAGGGGTGTTTATTGTCGCAAAGAAGCCTGAGTAGGAATCAATAATTCCGTTAGTAAATGGCTTGGCTTTAGTTATTCTAGGGAGCTAAATCGAATCGACCCGTGTCGAGCAATTGAGCTAAATTTTCCAGCTTAAGATTTGGCTCTCAATAGCCATCAATCTAATCCAACCCTTGCATCGGTTAGTGTTGGGAAGTCCTGGAGCGATTAGTAGTATTTTTGATTGAAGTAGTAATTTTAGGGCAGCAAACAAAGCTTTTTTTCCTTTATTCTGGAAAAAATCAGATATGGCACTACGCAAAACTGTCAGAACATTGTTAAAGCAATCTTTGCTACTTGCTAATTCCGAATCAGTAACTTTAATTGTCCTAATTCGATCGTCTACTGCTATAGCATTGTTTAAATTTCTTAACAGGATTACTCCCAAGAATTAGAGAAATAATTAAGATTAAGATCGATACCTAAGAATTTTAAATTCAAAATCGAATATTCAATCTTTGTTTAATGTATTATCAATATTCGCGCCGCACCTTCCTCAAGCAAATAGTTGGCGCAGCAACCGGTTTTCTAACAGCTTGTAATTTGCGAAATGCAGAGCAAAACAAAACAGTAAAAATAGGCGCAATGTATCTTTTAACTGGTGGTTTTGCCACTTACGGTGAATTTGCGCGGGATGGAATTAATCTAGCTTTAGAAGAAATTAATCAAACTGGCGGGATCGACGGCCGGCCCGTTGAAATAATCTTTGAACACGAAGGATCGCCGATTCAAACAGCAAGAAGGTTAGTTTTACAAGAAAAGGTAGATTTTTTGCTAGGCATTGATAGTTCTGGAAATGCAGAGGCTTTAGTTCCGATTATTCCTGAATTAGAAAAAATATTAATGATAACTCATGCCGCTTCTCCGAAAGTAACCGGAAGTTTGTGCAATAAATATGTCTTTCGTTGTAGCGTAAATAGCCCCCAAAATTCCACAGCAGGGGCGATCGTTGCAGCCGAAGAAGGCTATCAAAAATGGACGACTATCGGGCCAGATTATGCTTTCGGCCGCCAAAGTTGGGAATTATTTCAAAAAGCCCTACAAGAAAGAAAAGAAGGGGTAGAATTTCTCAAAACAACTGCTTTTCCTAAATTGGGAGTTCAAGACTATAACAGTTTTATCACTAAATTACAGAATTCCGGCACTGATGCTATTTGGTGCAGTCTTTGGGGCAACGATTTAGTTAATTTTATTCGTCAGGCTAACAATTTCGGTTTGTTCGAGCGATTCCCAGTTTATATGGAATTGGGGGCAGCAATGGAAGTTTTGACCGCACTAGGAGAACAAATGCCCCTCGGACAGTGGGTGGGAACTCGCTATTGGTGGCAAACTCCAGATACTCAGATCAATCGTAACTTCGTGCAAAAGTTTCGCGATCGCTACAATACTTATCCGAGTTATAACGCGCAAAACGCCTATGTCGGCTTGCATTTAATCGCTGCTGCGGCTAACGAGGCTAAATCGACCGATACTGCGGCTGTAATTGAGGCTTTAAAGGGAAGATCTTATCAAGCACCGATGGGTCAATTAATTTTACGAGAGCAAGATCGCCAAGCTGTAGTCGATGTAACTTGGGGTAAAACAGCAGCGAGTTCCGATTACAATTTTCGAGTCTTAGATCCGATTAAAGTAATTAAAGGGGATGCGATCGCCCGCCAACCTTCATTAACCGGCTGTCAAAATTAACCGAGTTATGTCAATTACTACCTTACTTTTCTTTTTCCTCAATGGTTTGAGCGAGGGGTTGTTGCTATTTTTAATTGCCCTTGGTTTAAATTTGATTTTTGGGGTGATGGGAGTATTAAATTTCGCTCATGGCAGTTTGTATATGCTCGGTGCTTATCTAACATATACCATTGCAGTGCAAGGAAATTTAAGTTTTTGGTTAGCTTTGATAATAGCACCCGTAATAGTTGCATTAGTAGGAGGAGCGATCGAAATTCTTTGTTTGCGTCCCATTTACAACCGAGATGTTAGTTCTCAACTGTTATTAACTTTTGCTTTCGTACTCCTGATTAACGACTTAGTACGATTGTTATGGGGCAATCTTCCTCTAACTATTCTCAATCCCGAGCTGTTCCAACAAACTACTCAAATACTCGGCGATCCTTATCCGACTTACAACCTGTTTATTATTTTAATAACTCCTGCAATTGCGATCGGTTTGTGGCTGTTATTGAAGCGGACTCGTTGGGGTAAACTAATGCGAGCAGCAGCTCGAGATCCGGTTATGACTGGTGCTTTGGGTATTAACGTGTCCCGTTTATTTACTCTGGTTTTTATTTTGGGGACTTGGTTGGCCGGAGTAGCCGGAGTTTTAGCCGCCCCTCTACGTACTATCAATCCAGCTATGGGAGACAATATAATTATTGAGAGCTTTATCGTCGTTGTCATCGGCGGATTGGGCAATTTACCCGGCTCGCTAGTAGGGGCTTTAACAATCGGTCAGGTCAATTCTTTTGGTATTTTAATCGCACAAAGGGCGCAAGTTGCCTTCCCGTTTATTTTAATGACGATCGTGCTTTTATTGCGTCCTCGCGGTTTATTTGGCAAGTCGCGATCTTAATTTCAATTTGATAGAGCTAAATAACGTTCTAGAATTTCCGGTTGTTCGCGCAATTGTTTCATCTCTCCAGACCATTCGATCGTTCCGGTATCGATAATGTAAGCGCGATCGCCTAAATCGAAAGCAAAAGTAATATTATGTCCGGTAATTAAAAGAGTTTGTCCTCGATCGCGCAAACGAACCATCGATTCTGCAATTCTTTTGACTAACAACGGTGCTAACCCTTCAGTAGGTTCGTCCATCAATAACAGTTTTGGATTGCCCATTAAAGTACGAGCGATAGTAAGCATTTGTTGTTCTCCTCCCGAAAGATTTTGTGCAGGGCGATCGCGTAGGGGGTATAGTTCGGGAAAATCGCCGTAAGCCGATCGTTTGTTATAGCCGCCGATCGCAGATTTCATTGCCACTTCTAAATTTTCTGCGACAGTAAGATCGGGAAAGATTCGTCTATTTTCGGGGATTAAACCGATCCCCAGACGAGCAATTTCCCAGCTAGGTTTACCGGCAATTTCTTTGCCAGCAAATAAAATGCTGCCATTTTTAGACGGTTGAATCCCCATAATACTCAGCAAGGTGGTTGTTTTTCCCGCACCTTGTCTGCCGATTAAGATTACTACTTCTCCAGAATATATTTCTAAGTTAATGCCTTGAAGGATGTGGCTGCGATCGTAGTAAGTATGGATGTTATTAACTGCGAGTAAAGGATTTTTCATGCCGTTCCTAAATAAGCACGACGAACATCTGAATTGTTACGAATCTCTTCTGGTTGACCTGCTGCAAGAATTTTACCTCGAGACATGACTATTATATTTTCAGCCAGGTTAAAAACAACTTCCATATCGTGTTCGGTCATTAAAAAAGTAGCTCTGGTTTTTTGTTGTAAATCCTTAATTAGTTTGACTACGCGAGTTGTTTCAACATGGCTCATTCCTGCCGTTGGTTCGTCTAATAAAATTAAACTCGGTTTGCAAGCCAGTACGATCGCAATTTCTACTAAAGCTCGTTCGCCATAACTGAGGTTACGAACTAAAATATCGGCCAGATCTAGAATGCCCACCGCTGCTAAAATTTCAGTGACAGATCGATTGAGACGACGGTTTCCCTCGAGGGAATGCCACAAATCGAACTGTTGTCCCACTCGAGCGGCGATCGCCACCCGGACGTTTTGTTTTACTGTCAGCCCTTCAAAAACGCTAGTAATTTGAAAACTTCTTCCGATTCCAGCCTTGACTATTTGATGGGGTGCTAAACCTGTAATTTTTTTACCTTTCAGCTCGATCGTGCCGGATGTTGGCAATAATTGCCCGCTAATTAGTTTGTAAAGAGTCGTTTTACCCGCACCATTGGGCCCGATAACCGCAGTAATCGTGCCATTTTCCAAACTAAAACTAACGTTATCGACAACTTTATTACCGCTAAAATTTTTAACTAAGTTTTTAACTTCGAGAATTTTTGCTGCCACTACTTCTTTAAATATTTATTTTTTAAAATGCTGCTTGCTACTATTTTCTGAATATATACTAGGAAACCGCCCCGAAATCGTAAAATTATCGGAATCAATAACAAACCGAGAAAGAAATTCCATAAATCTAATTGCCCTGCGCCCCAATTAGGAGGAAATACAGGCCAGTTTGCTACCCATCCCCAAAAGTAGCGTTGATTTGACTGAATCAGATGCTCTAATAATAAGAATATTGTCGCACCAAGCCAAGGGCCAAAAAAACTATCGGCACCGCCTAAAATTGTCATTAACACTGGCATCGCACTAAAAGTCCAATGAGCTATTTCGGGATTTGCTACCCTTTGAAACGGTGACCATAAAGCTCCTGCCACTCCGGCAACAGTTCCGGCGATAATAAAACTAATCCAGCGTAGCCGATGCAAATTGACTCCAACAAAGATTAAGCGTTCTGAATTTTCTCGACTGGCTTTTAACACTTCTCCAAAAGGACTGTTGACAACTCGCCAGATTAAGTAACTAGCTATGCTTGCAATCAAGACGCAAAGATAATAATAATTGCGAAAATTTTGAATTTCGATCGATAAACCGAGTATGTCTAAACGATCTACTATTACTCCGGTAATACCATCGCTTCCTCCAGTTACTTCTCGCCACTGGAAAATAATTGTAAATACCATCATGCCAAAGGCTAAGGTTAGCATTGCAAAATAAATTTCGTTCAAGCGCACGCTGAAATAGCCCAGCACTACCGCTACGATAAAAGCAGTAATTACTGCTGCGATCGCAGCTAAAAGTAAAGAGATATTTGCTTTAACTAAATAAGCGCAAACATAAGCCCCCGTAGCAAAAAAAGCAGCGTGTCCGAAACTTAGTAAACCCGCGTAGCCAAACAGAAGATTAAAACTTAGGGCAAATAGTCCCATAATAATTATTTCCGTTAGCAACACTAGATTAAATGGCGATAATATTAACGGTAATGATAGTAGTATTAAAGTTAAGCTAAATATTTTAATAAGACTTTTCACGAGCAATTTTTCCAACTTATATCAATTCTGTTTAAGGTTGCTACAGTTTGTGGAAGAAAGGCAAGAGGCAAGAGGCAAAAGGCAAAAGGCAAAAGGCAGAAGGCAAAAGGCAGAAGGCAAAAGGCAGAAGGCAGAAGGCAAAAGGCAGAAGGCAAGAGAGGAAAGTAATCTGTAGTATTATTTTACGGAATTGGTATTAATTAACTCTCTTTCAAGAAACAAACTCAGTGCGATCGTAAGACATCGAAGGTGTAGCCTTGCTTGCTATAAAAGAAGACAACAAGACCCAAATGATAATTGAACGATCGCTATGAGATTGCAATTTTTCGTGCCGTGTCAGCAGACCAATTCAAAGAGATCGGAGTCGCTTGAGGTAAATCGCGAGCAAGAGAGTGCCACCAACTTTTTAGAACGTGAGATGGGACTAAAGCAACAATTGCACCGCCGAAACCACCTCCTGTTTGACGAGCACCGAGCGCACCTGAATTAAGGGCTTTTTGCCAAAGTAAATCTGTCTCTTTAATTGTCACTTCAAATTGATTTTTTTGAGATAGGTGACTGGCATTCATTAATTGACCCAAATCCGCAAATCGGTTTTCTTTAAGTGCGGCAACAGTATCCAAAACTCTCTGATTTTCGGTGACTACGTGTAATACTCTTTTTCTTAGGGTATCGGGTAGTTCTAAAAAGTTAAGATCTGACAAAGAAACTTCGCGCAAGCTAGCAACTTTGAGCAGCTTTGCGGCTGTTTCGCATTCTTGCCTTCTTTGTTTGTAAGCACTTTTAGTCAAAGTATGAGTTCGACCGCTATGGATAACAGCAAAATGATAATTAATTGGCAGATCGACATATTCAAAAGATAAATTTTTCGTGTCTAAAAAAAGAGCCTGGTTGTTTCTACCCAAAGAGACTACCATCTGATCCATAATCCCGCAGGGCATTCCTACACCTTCACTTTCGGCTTTTTGAGCGAGCCTAGCAATTTCTAAATCGCTCAAATTAAGTTCCAATAATCTGGCAACGGCTTTAAGCAGGGCAACTTCTAAAGCTGCTGAACTGGCAACACCAGCACCGATCGGGATGTCGCTCTCGACTAAAACTTTTAAACCAGGTATGACAATCTGACGCTGTTTGAGTTGTTGCAGGCACGCGACAAGATATTCGCTCCAGTGTTTTGATTTTTGACTCTCCAGATAGCGATTGATTCGCTCCTGATAATTGACACTAAATAAATCTATTTTTCCTTCAACTGAGGGATCGATCGCAATCGAAATTGTAGTTTTTAGAGGCAAAATAGTTGGTAAAACGAATCCTTGATTGTAATCGGTATGTTCCCCCATCAAATTAACTCGTCCGGGAGCACTAGCCGATACTTGCGCTGCAAGTCCGAAAATAGTCTCAAAGTTTTTCTTCATCGCGAAGCTGACGCAGTCTGGCTGCTGTCTCCTCTGGTAAAAGATCTGCTAAAAATGTTCCCGCTCCCGTTTCGCATCCAGCTAGATATTTGAGTTTATCGGCAGTTCTGAGGCAAGGCAAAAATTGGATGTGGAATTGGAAGTAGCTTTCTTCCCCTTTAGGTGCAGCATAGAGCAGCATGATATAAGGAAAAGGGCGATCGAACAGGCGATCGTACAATCTGACTACCTGACTCAAAGTGTTAGCTAAAGAGGTAATTTCTGCTTCAGAAAACGTCCACAAACCGGGATGAAACTGGTGGGTTGTCAGCCAAACTTCGTAAGGATAGCGTTGAAAAGGCGGCACGAAGGCTAACACCCGATCGTCATTAAAAAGATAGTATTCTCGACCCATTGTTTGCCGCAATTCTTGCAAAATTGGCTTTTCTCTAAAAGCTTGCTGCATTTTGGCAACTACGGGCGGAATGTAAGAGAAAGCGTATATTTGACCGTGAGGATGGTGTAAAGTAACGCCAACTTCTTCCCCTCGATTTTCAAAAGGCATCACAAATTGAATCGATTCGCGGGCCATTAAATCTTGATAGCGATCGCGCCAAACTCTAACAATCAGTTCTAGATGCTTCAAAGGTAAAGTACCTAAAGATCCTTCGTGAACGGAACTATAAACAATTATTTCGCATCTTCCGATCGCTGGAGCACTGTCGATAGATAATTGAGGGATAGTTTTTGCTTGTGCCGCAAACGCGCTAAAACGATTTTCAAATACGGCAACCTCAAAATCGCGATACGGTATTTCTGTAGGCAAGATATCGGTGCGTGTCGGACAAAAGGGACAATAAGCTGCTGGTGGCTTGAAGGTGCGATTTTGGCGATGAACTGCATAGCAAACCCATTCTTGACGTAAAGGATGCCATCTCAGATGGGATTGGGGCTTATCTGAGAGCGGTGGTAACTCCTTTTGCCAAGGTA
Organism: Prochloraceae cyanobacterium; assembly: GCA_030065265.1. Classification (GTDB taxonomy): domain Bacteria; phylum Cyanobacteriota; class Cyanobacteriia; order Cyanobacteriales; family JASJDA01; genus JASJDA01. The sequence goes on along the minus strand of JASJCW010000043.1, from coordinate 22,200 downwards.
AATTATGACATTTTGTTCCATAAATAAACAGATCGCGACCGTCTTGTTTGCGATCGTATCTTTTAAAAATGGGCAGCGTATTTGAAGTGGGTTGGCAAATCTTCCCTCGCTGGCTAGATCGTTCCCGAACTGTTTTCATCTTCTTTGTTTCCGTTGCGATGGGGGCGAAAGGCTTGCAATCTATTCTGTTTGTATTGGCTTAAGCAAGGATTATTTCAAAATAGTAGAGCCTCAAACCCTTTTTTCCTAGAGTTGGCTGGTTAATATCTTCTTTGCTGAAGCGATTGATAACTCGAAGATCCTGCTAACCAGCAAAACTAATACTTACTTTTTGTGATGTATTTTAGTTGATACCGATTTTCTCAAAATTGGCTACAGATAGGATAATGTAGATCGATTTAAAACAGCTTTGACCTCAGATTTGCGACCCTCGCTCTGTAGTAAATAACAAAGAAATTGGTATGAAAAGGTACTAACCAAAGATCTCATACTTCAATAATAAACTAATTTATTAACAATAGATTGCTGTTCCTCGCTAAACTGAAGATGTAAGGTTTTCTAAATAGATCGCTCGTGAGAATCGCTACTGAACAATTAGAGTGGCAAAATCCAAGAATAATTGGAATTAACCAAGAACCAGCTCGCTCAACCTCGATCCCCTTTAATAACGAACGAGATGCTTTGAGCTGCGATCGCAATAAATCGGGCAATTTTATCCTTTTAAACGGTCAGTGGGATTTCCAATTTAAAGCAAGTCCCCTGCAAGTAAATCCTGAATTTTATAATCAAAAAGATGGTTGGTCAAAAATTGAAGTGCCTTCTAACTGGCAATTAAAAGGATACGGAACGCCAATTTATACTAATATTAAGCATCCTTTTCCAGCTAATCCGCCTCGCGTACCCATCGATAATAACGAAACTGGTCTTTATCGCCGAGAATTTATATTACCTATTGAGTGGAGCGATCGACAAGTATTTATCCATTTTGAGGGAGTTGAATCTGCTTTTTATCTCTGGATAAATGGTAAAAAAGTTGGTTACAGCCAAGGTAGTATGACTCCGGCTGAATTTAAATTAAATTCTTATTTGAAACAAGGAAAAAATCAAATAGCAGTAGAAGTAATTCGCTGGTCGGATGGTTCTTATTTAGAAGATCTCGATTTTTGGAGATTGAGCGGTATTTATAGAGATGTATTTTTATTTGCAACTCCTCAAGTAGCTATTAGAGATTTTTTTGCTAAAGCTACTTTAGATAGTTCTTATCAAAATGGAATATTAGATTTAGCGATTTATATTCGTAATTATCAATTAGAATTAGCTGAAGAATATCAAGTTAAAATAAGTCTTTATCAAGCTAATAATCAATTATTATTTTCGGAAATAGTAAATGTACCCGAGCAAATTCATCCTCAGAGTGAAGTCAAATTAACTTTAAATAAAAAGTGCGATCGCGTCAAACCTTGGAGCGCGGAACAACCTAACTTATATCACTTAACTTTAAGCTTAGTAAATCAAAAAGGGGAAATAACTAATGCAGTCAGCAAAAAAATTGGTTTCCGAACTGTAGAAATTAAAAACGGTCAATTATTAATTAATGGAGTTCCCGTACTAATAAAAGGGGTAAATCGTGCCGAATTCGATCCCGATCTAGGTAGAGTCATGAAGGTTAAAAATATGATTCGGGATCTGAAACTTTTAAAACAGCATAACTTTAATGCTGTCAGAACTTGTCATTATCCAAACGTTCCACTTTGGTACGAACTTTGCGATCGATACGGTATTTATGTCATGGATGAAGCTAATATTGAAAGTCATGAACTGTGGCAGTGTAAAAATATAATTTTAGCTGACAATCCCGATTATTATAATTCGTTTATCGATCGCGGTATTGCGATGGTAGAACGAGATAAAAATCACCCTTCTATTATTATTTGGTCGCTAGGAAATGAAGCGGGTATCGGTCAAGCAATTATCGATCTGGCAACAGAAATTAAAAAAATCGATGATAGCCGTCCGATTCACTATGAAGGTAGAGAACCTTATCAGATGAGAACTTTACCTAAATTTGATTTTATTTCTAATATGTATGCTGGCATTGAAGATCTAGTTTACTTAACTGAATTAGACCCGACTAGACCTGTTATTTTAAACGAATACGCTCATTCTATGGGAAATTCTACAGGTAACTTTTACAAATACTGGGATTTAATTGAAAACCCAAAATATCCTAGATTGCAAGGAGGTTTTATTTGGGAGTGGGTCGATCGCGGACTTAGAAAAACAACCGAAAATGGCGTTAAATATTTTGCTTACGGTGGCGATTTTGGCGATATTCCTAATGATAAAAATTTCTGTATTAACGGTTTAGTCTTGCCCGATCGCACTCCTTCTCCTGCTTTACTAGAAGTTAAAAAAGTTCAAGAATTTATTGATATTATTCCCGAAGATATTTTAGCAGGCAAAGTAACTATTAATAATAAGTATCACTTCACTAACTTAAACTTTGTTACTCTCAAATGGACTTTATTGGAAGAGGGGAAGATTCTCCAAACTGGAGAAGTTAGTAACTTAGATATTCCCCCATTATCCAAACAGTCACCGTTACACCGCCGTGAAACGACCGTGCCTGCGGTGACCGGCGTTCCCCGGTCAATTACTATTCCTTTCAGCAAGCCGTTTTTAAAAGCAGGTAAAGAGTATTGGTTAAACTTTAGCTTTCAATTGAAACAAGCAAAACCTTGGGCTGACAAAGATTTTGAAATAGCTAAAGAACAGTTTAAATTACCGTTTAAGCCAATTGCTAAGCCGAGGGTTCAAGCGATCGCCTTCGATAAAATTCAACTCAAAAAAACTGCAACAAATATATCAATAATTGGCACGACATTTGCTATTACTTTAGATAAAAGAAAAGGGTTTTTTACCTCTTGGATTTATCGCGGCGAAGAAACAATCGCAAGAGGACTTAAATTAAACCTCTGGCGCGCACCTACCGATAACGATCGCGGTGCAATATTTGACCCGTGCGATCGGGCGATTAATTCCCAAGAAAACGAACTTATGTACGCAACTCAGTGGTATAAAAATGGTCTTAATAAAATGGAATATAGAGACTTAAAATATACAATTAGATCGCTGTATCGAGGTAAAGTAGTCAAAATTACGATCGCGGGAATTTTAGGTTCTGACAAACCAATGAAATTCGATTTTATTACTGCTTATACTATTTTTGGAAATGGAGAAGTTCTTGTAAGTAACGAGATCGAAAATAACAACAAGCAATTAATTTCTATCCCGAGAATCGGCATGAATTTAATTGTTCCCCAAGCAATGGATAACTTTCAATGGTATGGAAGAGGACTTCATCAATCTTATCAAGATAAAAAACAAAGTGCATTTGTTGGCGTTTATGCTAATAAAGTTGCCGATAACTATTGGCCCTATATTAAACCTCAAGAGAATGGTAACAAAACTGATGTGAGATGGGCTGCTTTAACCAACGATCGCGGGAGAGGATTTTTAGTTAATGCTCGAGATAAATTAATCAATGTCAGCGTACATCGCTATTCTTTGGAGAATTTAACTAACGCCAAACATACTTACGATCTCAAAGACGCTGGTAAAATTACCTTTAATATCGACTACAAACAAATGGGTGTTGGCGGTGACGATAGTTGGCATCCAAGAATTCATCAAGAATTTTTGCTTCAAGATCGTTATTATCGATACAATTTTTTAATTAGGGCGATCGATCTCTCGCAGCAGTCCTTCGGCGAGACTAATTCGATCTAGATTCCCTAAAGTCCAGTTAATATTCCCTGGGGTCGGTATTTGGCTAGTTATTTTTACAAAAATCAATATTACTTAAATTAGCAATTTGTTTAACATAAATCGTATTTCAATTTAGGTAGTGCGGCTTACAACTATTATTTTTTTTAGGCTTTTTTACTTATTTTTGCTCGATCTAAACCGAAACTTTAATCAAAAAACAAATTAAAAGAGGCTATCTCTTAAGTATTTATTCACATTAAAACAATTAAAAACTTCTTTTATAGTAGATTTAATTGGTAGTTTTCTCTTATTTACACTCACCTAAATTTAAAGTTAGTTTGAATATAAAGAACGAGATAAGTTCTGCATAAAGAATATCTAAACCAGGAATCTAATAATGAAAAAGTTCATCCAAATATTTGGAGCTGCTGCTTTATTAACAGCTAGTTTATTTACTATTAATAAAACGGCTAAAGCAGAATCTATGAAGACAGTCACCAATCCTAAAGTGGTTTTCAAATGTGAAAAACATGATGGTGAATATCAAACAATGCTCCAACTCGTAGCAGAAACAACTTATAAAAGATATCCCAGCGTTAAAGCAGAAGAAGACGATGTTAGGGCAGAAGCAGACGAACCTATCTTCACTTGGAATAATTATTTAGGCAATATGGGGCAATATACCCCCGAATCTCGCTGTATGACAGTTAGTGCGCGTTTAACTAATATGCTCAGCGCGCTTGTCGCTTATTCTCGCTATCAAGATGATGTTGATTATCGAGAAAGTTACAGAAAAACAGGAGAACGCTACATTCAAGCTTTAGAAACTTTAGAAGCAGTAAGTCGTTCTACAAATGTTTATGGAACTAATCGTTTCGGACAATTTGTAGACGAGCAAATTTTAGTTGCAAGCGACCAAAGATTAAACTTTTCAAGTTGGTTAAAACAAAATATTACTGTTGCTGGAAGAATGACAGATCCCGACCAATCTATAATTGTTACTCTTTCTCCTGAAAACGCTAGAAAATTTAGAAGTGTGCTGATAAACTTCAAAAATAATCTTCGATTTGCAACAGGTGGCGAGAGAATTCCTGGTTCATCTTTACCAACTCCGATTGAAGAATAATATCTAGATCTCGAACAGTCATTCACTGTTCGAGTTATCATTGGCTGGTTGATTGTTAAGAGAATCGATCGCCAATCGCCAAAACATTTTATGTTTAAGGATTATTATTCTTTTATAAAAATTAATATAATTATTTCTGACCGCTCCAAAAAAAATCACAATTTGTTGAGTAAATAGAAGAAAATAAAATTTTACTTTGGGTTCGAGGTTAGAGTTCAAAAATACTACTTTTTTCAGTATTTCTACTTATTTATCTTCTAGCTTCATCGATACTTTAATAAAAAAACAAACTTGCTGCAGCGATCGCCTCAGTAATTTTTCAGATTTAATCAATTCAAGATCGATTCCGCTGCAAATTACGCTCCTAGTTTTCTCTTATTTACATTCACTTAAATTTGCAGCTAAATTAAATCTTAAGAACAAATTAAGTTCTCAATAAATAGTAAATTAAAATAGGAATCTGAATAATGAAAAAGTATTTACAATTATTGGGCGCGGCTGCTTTTTTATCAGCTAGTTTATTTAGTATTAATAAAACTGCTAACGCAGAATCTATGGAGACATACACAGAGCGTAGAGTAGTTTTTGAATGCAGAAAAGATGATGCAGGGCAATTAGAAACAAGGCCGCAATTTGTCGAACAAGAAAGATATACAAGATATAAAAATACAGTTGTTAACCAATATCTAATTGTCGAATCCGATCGTCCATTAATTACTTGGAATAAATTTTTAGGTAGTAACGACCAATTCCCTCCTGACTCTCGCTGTCAGACGGTTAGCAATCGTTTAACTAACATGACTAGCGCGCTGGCTGCTTACTATCGCGATCGAGATGAAACTATTAGTAACGAAGAAAGCTACACTAAAGCACTAGAAGCATTAGAAGCAGTGAGTCAGTCTACTCGAGCTTTTGGAGTTAACGCTTTCCGCGAATATATCAACGAGCAAATTTTAGTTGCAAGCGATCGACAGTTGAATTATACAAGCAATCTAAAACGCCCCATTACCGTTGCTGGATTACCTACGGATATAGACCAAACCGTTCTCTTGACTCTTTCTCCTGAAAATGCCGGACAATTTAGAACAGTTTTGAGATCGTTTAAAGAAGGGGTTCAAGTTGCAGCAGGTGGTGAAGGCACGACTGAAGCAGATTTACCAATTGAAGAATAATTAGCTGCGGCGGATAATGCCTCAATTTGGAGTTAACAAGGCTCATATCTCGTAAAGTAAAGGGTAGAAGGATGCAATCTGAGAATTCAAGCTGATTGCTCGATCTTTTTCCTCTACTGATTCCTTTCTGCCCTTTAGCCTCGAAATTTTTGCTTCTGTTTAAACAGCGATATCGGCATTGTCAGGGCTAGTCATTGTCGTAGCTTCCATGCCTTTTTTAGTTGCCAATTCTCCAATCTCGCGATCGATAAAGAACATTCCCTGTCCGTCAGTTCCGATAATTTCGATTTTATCGAGAATACCTTTAAACAAAAATTCTTCTTGATGTTGTTCTGCTATATACCATTGCAAAAATTGGAGAGTAGCATAATCTTTTTCTGCATGAGCTAAATGCACCAATTCGTTGATTTTACTGGTAACTAATTGTTCGTGCTTGTAAGTTTTTTGAAAAATATCTCCAACGGAATTGAAACTCGTTTCTGGTGCTTCGATCGCTCCTAAAGTAGCCAAAGATCCGGTTTCGTTAACATAAGCTAGCAATCTACGCATATGACCCATTTCTTCATCAGCGTGTTTAATTAAGAAATTAGCGCAGCCATCAAGCCCTTTATAAGCACACCAAGAACCCATCTGCAAATACAAATTAGAAGAATACATCTCTAAATTGATTTGTTGATTGAGATAGTCAGTCATTTTTTGAGAGAGCATATATATCCTTATTTTGTTTTAAAATTAGCTCGGTAGAACCAAGTCTATTGTCAATAAAACCCTTGTCTCGATTCAATAGCTTAGCTAAAATAGAGCGAATAAATCCGTTAAGATAATATTAGAAAATAAGAATCCTTCGGGATCGCTCAGCCTCAATCTTTCCACTTCTAATAAATTCTTGAGATTCTGCGGTGCGATCGCTTTGCCATCTTTATCTATTAATATTATTAAGTCCCGCGCTTCTTTTCCTTGCTCTGCGAGATCCCAATACTTTTGCAAACAAGACCAAATTCGCTCTAAAACAGCTTTACCAAAATTGCTATGTATTTCAGATAGGCTCACTCCATCAGCCAAACGCAATCCTAACATTAAAGTATCTAAAATAAGATCGTTTTCAGTATCGTGAGGATAATCGATCGCCCCGTTATTTGCGATTAAATTTTCTACCCAAAGATAATATTCTTTTCTGGTGCGAGGACGAGTCAATCTTTGGCGATCGACGTAGCTAGCTGCACCCATACCAAAACCATAGTAAGATTTATTTTCCCAATAAACTCGATTGTGAGCGCATTGAAATCCAGTTTTAGCATAATTAGAGATTTCGTAATGTTCGTATCCAGCATTTTCAAGGATTTCTCGTGCTGTTCGATACATTTTTGCGGCGATCTTATCCGCAGGTAAAGGAGTATTTTCTCCTCGATATTTGCGACCAAAAGCAGTTACAGGTTCGAGAACTAAATCGTAACAAGAAATATGTTTGGGGCCAAAAGCGGTCGCGCGATTTAAAGAATCTTGCCAAATTTCGAGGCTTTGATGGGGCAAACCAGAGATTAAATCGAGGCTAAAATTGGTAATATTTGCTTTATTAATTAAATCGATCGCGACAAAAATGTCATTTAATGAGTGAGATCGCCCGCAAATCTTTAATAATTCCTCATCAAAAGATTGTACCCCTAAACTGACGCGATTTATTCCTAAAGAACGATAATCTTTAAGTTGTTTTAAATCGAAAGTACCCGGATCGATCTCGATCGAGATTTCTGCATTGCGATCGATCCCAAAATATCTATTCAAAGTAGCAATAATCTGCGCTAATTCTGCAACTGGTAATAAAGAAGGAGTTCCACCCCCGAAAAAAATCGTTTTCAACGGTGCGCCAAATTGAGGTGCGGTATTAATTTCTTGACAAATTGCCCGAACGTACTCAGCCATCCAATCAAAAATTCCCGATCCCGGGCGATCGCCAACTACAGTAATCGGAAAATCGCAATAATAACAACGTCTGCGACAAAAAGGAATGTGAACGTAAGCAGAAGTAGGGCGATCGTCTCTTCCAGACATAAATTTACTCGCAATTGCAGATGGGATCGATACTAATTGTATTAATTATTTTTAATGAAATTAATATTCAAAAGAAAATTTCTCAGAAAACATCGCAATTAAGCTCGGGGCGATCGCAAAAATTAATATCTTCAAACTTGAAGTTAAAGCTTGAGAAATTATAACTATCTTTTATTTTATTAGAGCGATCGCACTATCCTCAAATTAGTATTGGTTCAAATCAAACAATATATCTAGAGATAGAGATCCTCGTCAAAATCTTTGTAAATCTGAATTTTTTCTGTCCCTAAATACAGATAATTCTTAAAGGAGGAAGAACTCAAAGATATAATAAGGAAAAAAGAATGTCTTAAATTGGAACTAACGTCAGAACCTTAACGAGTATGCGTTTTGAGCTAGTTCTGACATCAATTGCACTTTACAAGTGCTTGAAGAACAATTTACAGATGAGACTTAGCTCACCAACTAAGTCGATCTTAAAGACTAATCTTAACCTTAAGTAATAGTCTATTGACTGGATTAAATACCGACAAAAGCGATCGGATCGAAAATAATGTTAGATGCAATCATAATTAGTATATTCATCTTCGCCGCAGCCGGGATTGGTTATCAAGGAATAAATTTATTATCTCCATCTGTTCTAGAACAAGTTTCCAATCTCGAAGCTTTGCGACTAGTATTTGCCGGATTTTCGGCTATTATCGGCATGGCAGTTGGTCTGTTCGTCCAAACTAACTATCGCCGTTTAGAAAAGCAAGTTCGCAGTACGCCAATTGATATTATATTGACTCGGGCGATCGGTATCGTGATCGGACTGTTAATTGCTAACCTAATTTTAGCTCCTATTACCTTATTGCCTATTCCCAAGGTATTGGGTTTTATCAAGCCAATGATGGCGATTTTAGGTAGCGTCATGTTCAGTTATTTAGGAATCAGTTTAGCCGATACTCACGGTCGATCCTTTTTGCGCTTGATAGATCCGAACCGAATCGAAGCAATGTTAGTCGCAGAAGGAACTCTCAAACCAGCTTCCACCAAACTAGTCGATACTAGCTGTATTATTGACGGGCGCATCGAAGAAATGCTCAATACTGGTTTTTTAGAAGGACAAATGCTGATTCCCCATTTTATCCTTCAAGAATTACAGCAGCTAGCTGATTCGACTAACGATCTTAAAAGAATGCGGGGACGTAGGGGCTTAGATATTCTCAACAGAATGCAAGAGTCTTTTCCCGATCGCATTGCAATTCATCCTGCTGACTACGACGATATTGTCACAGTTGACGCTAAATTAGTTCATTTAGCTCAAGAAATTAATGCGACTCTCCTAACCAACGATTATAACTTGAGTAAAGTTGCTAATTTGCAAAAAGTAATGATTCTCAATCTTAACGATCTGGCGCGATCGATGCGACCGATCTATTTACCTGGAGATAGTTTAGAGCTAAAAATTCTCAAACAAGGTAAAGAACCAGCTCAAGGAATCGGCTATCTCGAAGATGGCACTATGGTAGTGGTCGAAGAAGGACAATCTTATGTCGGTGGCGAGTTGAAAGTAATCGTAACTTCTGCTTTACAAACGTCGGCCGGAAGAATGATCTTTGCTAAACCCCAAGAATCAATCGTGTCGCGATCGTGAATCAATCGCATCCGAGTTTTTAACCTAACCCGTTCTGATTTAACCGATCTCGAGAGCGGGTTTTATTTTGTTTTAAAATAAAATTTTAACTTCATTTTCTTGTCCGTTTTTAGACTGTATTTAAGTGTATTTTTAACTAAAATTTTATATAACCTTTTCTTAAACCTTCTTTAACTAAAATTAATAATAAAAATGAGTGAAATTACGGATAAAATTTGAGTAGTATAAACAACATAATTTAGATAAGAGCATTTAAGCAAGTCCAACTAAAAAATAATATCTAAATTCAATTATTTGTTCTACTTAAATAAATCCACCCGAATAATTTTGCGATGAGAGAAATGACTTCAGATCTAATAACTACGCAAATAGAAAAGCGGCTATCTTACCTAAATCAAGAGCAATTTAATGGCAAACTTGAAATAACTTCTAAAGGAAATAATACTTCGGTATTATACTTTCGCTTGGGTCGATTGATCTGGGCCGATGGGGGAAAACACCCTCAGAGATCTTGGTACAGACATCAAGCTAAATATTGTCCTCAAATAAATTTAAAGCCCTTATATCCAGATAATTTTAAACAGTGGGAATCTTCTCAGTATCAAACTTTAATCTTAAATTTCCAAAATAAAACAATCTCAAGAGAACAATTAAAAGCCTTAATTCAAAGCAAAATTAAAGAGCAGCTTTTCGATATTTTTCAAGAAGAAACTATTTCTCAATTAAAATATTCCGCCAAAGGTGCGATGCATTCTGCCGAACTGGCATTAATGCTAGAAAATACTCCGGTGTTAATCAGCACAGAAGAAGTGTTAAATGAAACGAGAAATTCTTGGTCGCAATGGGTTAAAAAAGGTTTAGGTTTTTGGTCTCCCAACCAAGCAGTGAAGAAGATCCGGCCCGAACAGCTCAATTGTCAAGATTTACCCAAAATTCCACCTCAATTAATCGAACTATTGAACGGAGAGAACACTATCAGAGATTTGGCGGTTCTCTGCCAAGAAAAACAGCAAGATTTGGTAGAATTGTTAGTTCCTTATTTATATCAAGAAGTAATTAAATTCACTTCAGTACCAGATAAAATAAACCAAACTAATAACTTCACAAGCAAAGATCTCGGCTCCGATCGCAATTTGCAGTCAGTAATTCTTCAAGGAGAGGAATTACCCCTAATTGTAGGTATAGATGACGATCGCGAAATATGTAATTATTTATCGGAAATACTGACTAGAGCAGGTTACAAATATATCGGGATTGAAAACAGTTGGGAAGCTCTGCCTAAACTAGTTCGCTATCAACCAAATTTAATTTTAATCGATACCGATATGCCGATTGTTGACGGTTACGAAATAATCACTCAAATGCGACGCATCGATTCTTTGCAAGATACTCCAGTAGTTATGATGACAAAATTTTATGCCTTATTAGACCGCATTCGATCGCAATTGATTGGCAGCGAAGCATCTATTGCCAAACCAATCAATGCTTTTGAATTGCTGAGAACCGTCCAAAATGTATGTTTAAAAAAGCAAAAATGTAAATACGCTGTAGAAAAACCGAAGAAGTACCGCGGCGTAGCTTACACGCAATTGACCTAAAATAAATCTAAACTTTAAAGCTCTAAATAAAGGAAAAATTATATTTTAAGAAGCGATCGCAGCCGAGAAGATAAACTAAAGCCAATTTAATCGCGAAGATAACAAAATAACTATTAATGGCAACAATAGATTGGCTGATTGTTTTATCGTACCTAATTTTGACAATGGGATTGGGTATATATTTATCTCGCAAAGCTTCCAAGAGTTTAACCGATTTTTTTGTCTCCGGGCGATCGCTACCTTGGTGGCTGGCTGGAATCAGCATGGCTGCGACTACTTTTTCAATCGACACCCCCCTTTATATTTGTGGAGTGGTGGGCAATCGAGGCATTAGCGGCAATTGGGAATGGTGGTCTTTTGGCATATCCCATTTAATCATGGTCTATATTTTTGCACGAATGTGGCGGCGATCGCAAGTCATTACCGATGCAGAATTAACTGAACTGCGCTACGGCGGTAAAATGGCAGCCATACTGAGGGGAACAAAAGCCTTTCTTTTTGCCGTACCGATTAATTGTATTGCGATCGGCTATGCGATGTTAGCGATGGTAAAAGTGGTCGAAGCCCTCGAAATTTGGCAAAATCTCGGTATTGCTGAAAATGCAACTCAAATTAAACTGATTAGCGTCATCGGTGTCAGTATTTTTGTTTTAATATATGCTGGGTTATCGGGTTTGTGGGGAGTGGTTTCTACCGACTTTTTTCAGTTCTTTCTTGCCTTATTTGGGGCTTTAATCGTTGCTGGATTTGCTTTAGGCAACGTCGGCGGCATTCATCAGTTAATCGAACGAGTTCAATTAGTTCCCCAACTAGCAGATAAAGACATTTTATCCTTAATTCCCCTGAATCTCAATACCCAAGGCGGGGCATTAATTCAATTCAGCCAAACCGCAGGCATTACGGCCAGCACATTTTTTGCCTACGTATTCATACAATGGTGGTCTTGGCGACGCAGCGACGGAGGTGGCGAATTCGTGCAAAGATTTGTCGCCGCTAAAGACGAAGCCGAAGCAGAAAAAGCAGCTTGGACGTTTAATATTATGCATTATATTATTCGGACTTGGCCCTGGATTATAGTCGCTTTAGCCGCTTTGGTAATTTATCCCGAATTAAGCGATCGCGAAATGGGCTATCCAAAATTAATGTTAGAATTCTTACCCCCAGGAATTTTAGGCTTGGTCGTTGCATCGTTAGTCGCCGCTTTTATGAGTACGGTTTCTACTTCAATTAACTGGGGCGCATCTTTTATTACTAACGACCTTTACAAACGCTTTATCAAACCCAACGCTAACCAACCAGAATTAGTTTTAGTCGGGCGCATATCTTCAGTAATTGTTACCTTTTTAGGCGCGATGACAGCTTTTGCAACCAAAGATGTGGCCTCGGTGTTTAGATTTGTCCTCATTATTGGCACCGGTTCGGGTTTAATTTTAGTTTTAAGATGGTTTTGGTGGCGAGTCAATGCTGCTGCAGAATTAGCCGCGATCGTCGCCAGTTTTGTAGTTGGTTCTGGGGTGACTATTTTAAGCAGTCTCGACCCCGAGCGATTGACTTGGTTGAATCCGCAATTTAATTTGTGGCTGGCAAATAACGCGATCGCCCCTTTAAAAATTTACGGCATTAAAGTCACTGTAGTAACAGTAATTGTTTCCGCAATTTGGATCGCAACCATGCTTTTAACCCCAGCAGAATCAGAAGCAACCCTAGAGCGATTTTATCGCCGAGTCCGACCCGGTGGTATGGGATGGAAACGACAAAGAGAGAGAACCGGCATTCAACCAGCACAAAACTTAAGTAAAGATATTTTAAAAGCCCTCGTAGCGATCGCCCTATTATTTAGCTCGATGTTAGCAATAGGCGGATTTCTACTCTTAGATTCTTTAACTGGCTGGATCGGTCTAGCGATCGCAGTGAGTGCAGGTTTTTGGTTGCGACAATTAAATAAAAGAACAGCTTTACCCGTTCCCAGGCCGGGTTTGAGCGATGAAGAGTGGTTTTAGATCGATCGCCAATCTGACCCTCTTTTAACTCAGATCGATTCCTAACAACAAAGAGATTAAAAATCGCTAAACTAGAGAGATAAAAAAGCTTTTCAATAAAATACGATGCCAATCTTTCGTCAATATATAGCCCCTTTACTCACCCTAATAATCTTCTTAATCGCATTAGTTGCAGTCAGCGCGCGCATATTTTTACCAGCCGATATGGCCGCGCCAGCACCAACAGAAGATGTCAATAATGTCAGTTATTTATTGCCAAATAATTTAGTAAATTAAATTAAAGTGTTGTTACCGAATGGTTATCAAATCCGAGAAGGTTCTAGATCCGATCGCCCGATCCTGCTAAAGTTTACATATCTAGCTTATCAAGAACTTTTTCCGACTCTGGAAAATTTTTCTTATTTGAGTGCAACAGTCGATACCTATTTTAGTTCGGCAACACCACTCTGGTTTGCAGAGACAACAGAAGTAGCAGAAACAGAACCAAGATCTATCGCAGTCTGTTGGGTAGGTAACGCCATCGACCCCGTTAAAGGCGATCGTTACGCTCAAATATTCTTAGTTTACGTAGATCGACCCCATCGACGTAAAGGAATAGCATCAGCATTGATAGATCGCGCCCAAAATTGGGCCAGATCCAGAGGCGATCGGCAAATCGGTTTAATGGTATCTAGTAACAATCAACCAGCTCTCAATTTATATAACAATCTTGGCTTTGAAAACTCATTCCAATTAAAGATTAAATCCTTATCTTAGTAAGAAACAATAAATAGTGGTTAAATAAGACGGGATACGATAAAAATATATAATATGCAAGATAGTGACGACCTAAGTATCCTAGATTCAGAGGAGCAATTTGAAAGCCCCCTAGATGAAATCGCGCCAGTAGATGAAGAGTCTCAAACTCAACTACCCGACGCAGATGAAATGCTGGCCTTATTATCTCATCCAGAACCGCCGCAAAGAATGCTGGCAGCAAGGGCTTTTTGCGAATTAAAAGACAACCGAGCAATTCCTCATCTGATCGAACTGCTTCAAGACGATTGTCCCTTAATTAGGGTTAGCGTTGCTTATGCCCTAGGGCGCAACACCAGTCCAGACGCAGTAGAGCAATTAATCGATCGATTAGAACGAGATTTAAACGGATACGTCCGTAAAGGAGTAGTTTGGGCATTAGGAAATAGCAGCGATCGCCGTTGTTTGCAACCTTTAATTCGCGCCCTCAGAACCGATATTGGTGCGGTACGTCTTTGGGCTGCAAGCAGTTTGGCTCAAATTGCCAAATTAGAATACGAAGACGTATTATTAGCTATTCCCCCCCTAATTGAAGGCTTGCGGCGAGATGCTACAGCCCCAGTCAGAAGTAATTGTGCTTGGGCACTAGGACAATTATGTCGAGAATTACCCTCAAACGTAGTTTATGCTACTGCTATAGATGCTTTGATCGAATCTCTGGTAGAAGATGAAGATGTTGGCGTACAAGAAGACGCAAAAGCCGCCATACTAAGAGTAGGCGACCCCAGAGGTTTACAAATGATTGAAGAATTAGAAATGGAAGGAGTGATTTGAACTCGCAAGAAAAAAAGAATAAACCTTTGATTTTAGGGGTTAGTGGTGCTTCTGGCTTAATTTATGCCGTACGTACAGTAAAATTTCTCCTCGAAGCTGACTACACGATCGATCTGGTAGCTTCTAAAGCAGCCTATATGGTTTGGCAAGCTGAAGATAATATCAAAATGCCCCCAGATCCAGACGAACAGGAATTTTTTTGGCGCGATCGCGCAGGAGTAGAACAACTCGGTAAACTGCGATGCCATCGTTGGAGCGATGTTGGTGCTACCATTGCTAGCGGTTCTTTCCGCACTTTAGGAATGATCGTCATTCCTTGTAGCATGAGTACGGTTGCGAAAATTGCTGGCGGTTTGAGTTCGGATCTACTAGAGCGAGCTGCTGACGTTCAAATTAAGGAAGGCCGGCCTCTGATTTTAGTGCCCCGCGAAACGCCTTTGAGTGTGATTCATTTACGCAATTTAACGACCCTAGCAGAAGCAGGAGTAGGCATCGTACCCGCAATACCAGCTTGGTATCACAAACCACAAACGATCGACGATTTAGTCGATTTTGTAGTTGCTCGCAGTTTAGATCGCCTCTCGATCGATTGCGTACCCCTCAATCGTTGGCAAGGTCACTAAAACATAGTTGCGGGGGGCAAGGAGCTAAGATCGAGATAGCGGATCGATGAGGATAGATAAATTTATGCAGCGAATCTTATTATTGCTAGGATTGACTTTATTTGCGATCGCGATCGTTCAAAATTCTCAGCCGATTGCTGTAGTGTTTTTTGGCTTTAAGATTCCTTGGGAATTACCTTTATCGATCTGGATTTTCTTATTTATTGCCGCAGGAGCTTTGACTAGTCTTCTACTGCAACTAATTAATTCTACTTCAGTGCCAACTAGCACTAAGACTCGATCGCAAAAATCTTATTCTCCTCCTGCTCCCCCTCCCCCCTCCCAACCAGAAGCAGAATTTAGATCTGCTCCTAAACCAGAGCGGGAATTTCCCAAAAGAAAGCCAATTACAGAACCATTCGCTACTGCTCCACCCAACCCTCAAGAGACTGTATCGAATTCAACTGATGCGATCGAAGATGACATTCTCGAACAAGATAAAGAATGGGATATTGTCGAACCTCCCAGCGAACCAACTCGAGTCGAACAACCAGATCCAACTGTTGCCAGATCTCAATCTACTGTCTTTGAAGCACCCCAAGAACTGAAAAATGTTTCTCGTTCTGGTTCGATCTACTCTTATACTTACCGCAAGAGCGAGTCTAAACCTAAAAGCGAGCCACAAACTATTGACATAAAAGCTACCAGCTCAGAAAATCCTCCCGATCCCGATCTTGGCAAAACAAAGATACCTTCAGAAACTTTAAGGAAAGAATATAAACCACCTCAACCGCGCGATCGCATTTACGACGCTCAATACAGGGTAATTACCCCACCATACCGAGATCTGCCTTACGAACCTCTCAACGATGACGAAGATGACGCAGATTGGATTGAATGAACCGATCTTGGCTGTGTTAAGTTTAATTTCACTACCTGCAATCTCATCGCAGCAAATATAAAATAAAACTGAAGTAACTAAGTAGAAAGTAACTCGCGCGATTCTTGTCTAACTCGCCCTGCCATAGCTTCCTGTTGTAGCTTCATAAAGGCTTCAAAATCCTCTTGACCGTATTTTTTTCTCAGCATCTTTCTCAATCTTTCTTCTGCTTCTATGGTCAAATACCCCGTCGCTAAAGCTTGTTCTACTAATTGACTGATTAAATTCATTTTCTTTTCCTCGGTTAAAGGCTCAAAATACAAAGACTTATTTTTTTCTAAAAGTTTCTTGTTATGCTCGATCGGCTTTTAAAGCAGATACGTAGATCGGGATTACTTTTAGATTATAAAGTTTTTGTAAACTTTTAGATCCAAAAAACTTAAAATTTTTTCAAATTTAACTTGAAACCCGTCGCAATTGTGCTGTATCTTCACCACAGGAGTAAAATATCCAGCAGAATAATCTTAAAGATCGAAAAAAATGGAAGATTTGCTCGAAGGAATAAGTATATTTCTCATTGGCATGATGGGAACGGGAAAAACTACTGTAGGAGAACAATTAGCTCGGCAATTAAACTATCGTTTTTTCGATACGGATGTTTTGATCGAACGAGTTAGCGGTAAAACCATCAATCAAATTTTTGCTGAGGAAGGAGAAAACAATTTTAGAATTTTAGAAACAAAAGTAATTGCTGAATTATCGGCCTGTACCAGAAGCGCGATCGCAACTGGAGGAGGTGTAGTTATCAAGCAAGAAAACTGGAGTTATCTCAGTAATGGTTTAATTGTTTGGTTGGATGCTCCCCCAGAATTGCTGCTGGCCCGCTTAGCCGATGACAACACCAGGCCCCTTTTAAAAGATCCCGATCCTGCTCAAAAATTGAAATCTCTTTTAAATTCGAGACGCTCTCTCTACGCTAGGGCCGACCTCCACATTGAAATCGAACCGCACCACACTCCCACACAGATAGCTTCACAAATCGTAGATCGCATTCCTTCAGTATTAAAGAATAAATCTACTTTGCCTGAATTTAACTAATTAATTATGCGATCGTCAAGATCCCTTGCGGGGTCTGCTTGCTATAAAATTAATAATTAGATAGTAGTTAAAATAACATTCATATTGTTTAAATTAGGTATTTCCCGCTAAAAAATTTACAAAACTAGATATTTCATTACCCAATTGGTTGTTTTTTTGGGGATTGAGCTGCCAAAGAAAGGTAAAAGAAGATAGTAAGTCAAAAAATTTTCAAGATCCGAGAAAAATTGCTGAAAATACTAGATTGAGATTAAGAGAATCATATTGCGCCGGTGCGATCGCTAATAATAAATAACGAAAGAAAAAGGGCAGTGAATGCATGGATAGCGATCGAGAAAATCTCAAACAAGCTAATTTAACTAGAGTGCGGGTACTCAGCGAAGCACTCCCCTACATTCAAAAATTTGCGGGTCGCACCGTAGTAATTAAATATGGCGGCGCAGCAATGAAAGATACTAATCTCAAAGAGGGAGTAATTCGGGATATAGTATTTTTATATTCTGTTGGCCTGCGTCCGGTAGTAGTTCATGGCGGCGGCCCGGAAATTAATAGCTGGTTGGAAAGATTAGGCATCGAACCCCAATTTAAAGACGGTTTGCGTGTTACCGATGCAGCGACTATGGACGTAGTAGAAATGGTCTTAGTTGGTAGGGTCAATAAAGAATTAGTCGCTTTAATTAATCGTGCTGGAGCTTTAGCCGTAGGTTTGTGCGGTAAAGATGGCAACCTAATCACAGCAAGACAAGTCGGTAAAGAAGGAATTGGTTTTGTCGGTGAGGTTAGCAGCGTCAATATTAAGTTGGTTAAATCCTTAGTCCAAAGTGGCTACGTGCCAATTATTTCTAGCGTTGCGGCCGATGAAAACGGACAAGCTCATAATATTAATGCCGATACTGCGGCTGGGGAAATAGCGGCAGCATTAGATGCAGAGAAGTTAATTTTATTGACCGATACTCCCGGCATATTAGAAGATTATCGCGATCCGACGACACTTTTAACTAAACTACAGATCCAGCAAGCTCGAAAATTGATCGATCGAGGCATTGTCGGTGGTGGCATGATTCCTAAAGTAGAGTGTTGCGTGCGATCGCTCGCTCAAGGCGTTAGGGCCGCTCATATTATCGACGGTCGCATTGCCCACGCTTTATTGTTAGAAATATTTACTAACGAAGGAATCGGTTCGATGATCGTCGCTTAAACAGAAAAAAAATCTCCTGGAAATTAGGCTCAGGAGATTGCGAAACTGATTTGATTCGATTTTTAGTAGTAGCGATAAGGCCCGTTTCTGCGCCAATCGCCACAGATTCGGCGATAAGTGGCATACATCCCGTTTCGATCCCATTCTCGACCCACTCTTCTACCGCGATCGTATTTACGTGCTTGACGATCGCACCATCTTTGTACTTGACGACTGTTTCGATAGTAGGGATCGTAATATTCCCATCTATTTCTGCGGCGATCGCGATCTCGGCGATTGTAATATTCCCGTCTATTTCTGCGGCGATCGCGACGATCGTAATCTTCTTCGTCTTCGTAGTTCCGTCTGTAGTCGCGATAGCGATCGGCAATTAAATAAGATTCTCGTTGTGAGATTACGCTATCAGCTCGTACGACATTAGCATCCAAACTCAATCCGCCTAAGATTAAACCCAGACAAATTGAGAGGTTTCTGATAGTTTTATTCATATTTTTTTACTCGATTACAATTAATGAAAGTTTATTAGAATTTGTCTAATTTAAAGATAAGAAAGTTAGGTAGTTTATTATAGTGGACTCAAAAATACAAGAAAAGTTCCAAGCAGAATACAATACTGGCAAAGATGCCTTCGAGCGAGGCGAGTATCGCTTAGCATTACAACATTTAGAAGCAGCTTGTCAATTAGCACCCCTATCCTCTCGTCAAGGGGGAGATGCTCGGATCTGGTTAGTGACAACTTATCAAGCGGCTGGCAAACTCAGCGAAGCGATCGCTCTAGCAGGAAAACTTTGCGCTCATCCCAATCTGAAAATTCGCCAACAAAGCCAGCGTCTACTTTATATTATCGAAGCCCCCAAACTTCGCAGACCGCGAGAGTGGACGGTAGAAATGCCAGAAGATACTAGTAATATTGCCGAAGAAAATTACGCTAGTAATTTTGGCAAGAATATCGTTCCAAAGAAAGCTCGACAAGAACCAAAATCTTTTACTCAAAGCGAACCCTTCGATCTCGATCGAGTCAATAATCAGGATAATCGATTTATTTGGGTGGCAATGTTGGCTATTGTTGCTGTTTTTGGCGGTTTATTTTGGTTGGGCTAAAATTGCGATTTTAAGTTAATTTTTGAGAAGATTTAAATTCTACGCCATCCCCTTGAGGTTGCAAAGTTTGATAAAAAAACTCTTGGCAACGGTTGTGCTCGTCAGCGATTAAAATTTTAGCCTGATGCCCCTCTCGCAAAACAACCGAGCGATCGCGAAATTCGTACGCATAAATAATCAAAATATCACCCGGTTCGCACAATAAAGCTGCACCCCCATTCGGACAAATCTCCCCAGAACCTCGCTTTCCAGGAATGACATAAGTAGACCAGCGTTTGCCATTATTGAGATCGATCGCATCTATTTCTTCTAAAGGAAGTAAACCTACTCGATCCATTAAATCTGGGTCGATACTCAAACTGCCAACATAATTTACATTGGTTTGAGTTACCCGCACTCGATGCAGTTTAGCATGTATTAATTTAATCTGTGTCATTAGATCTATTGAAATTTTGCGATCGATTCTTTGCAAAAATTTTTGTTTTTGCTTCCGATAGTATAGTAAGCTCCTCAGAACAAATCCAATCTTGTTAGAGCCAATTAAGATAAAAAAAGAGTTTGTAAAGAAATGTAAGGATATTCATGAGCGATCGATTAATTCGTGGAACAGCAGCAGATGGTGGAATTAGAGTCGTAGGAGCAATCACGACCCGTCTTACCGAAGAAGCGCGAATTCGCCACAAACTTTCCTATGTAGCTACGGCAGCGTTAGGCCGCACCATGTCTTCAGGTTTGCTCCTAGCATCGAGCATGAAAAAAGAAGCAGCTCGAGTCAATATTCGGGTTAAAGGCAACGGCCCTTTAGGAGGAATTTTGGTAGATGCAGGAGTCAATGGAACGGTTAGAGGCTACGTCAACAATCCTCAAGTAGAATTACCTCCCAACGAGCGCGGTAAATTAGACGTAGGTGCTGCTGTAGGTAAAACTGGATTTTTGTACGTAGTGCGAGACTTGGGTTATGGATATCCTTATTCGAGTACGGTAGAGTTAATTTCAGGGGAAATAGGGGAAGACGTAGCTAATTACTTAGTTACTTCCGAACAAACCCCATCCGCTTTGCTCGTAGGTGTATTTGTTAGTGCTGAAGGAGTGATAGCTTCTGGAGGCTTATTATTGCAAGTAATGCCCAAAGCAGCCAGAGATGAAGCATTAGTTGCCACTTTAGAATCTCGCGTCGGTCAATTGTCTGGATTTACACCGTTATTGCGATCTGGGAAAACTTTGCCCGATATTATGACAGAATTACTAGGAGATTTAAACTTAGTAATTCTTCCAGAAATTCAAATGCTCCGCTTTGACTGCCGTTGCTCGATGAAACGAGTTTTGGGAGCTTTGAAGATGTTGGGAGAAGCAGAACTTAAAGATATGATTGAAAAAGATAATGGTGCAGAGGCAACTTGTGAATTTTGCGGAGAAGTTTATCAAGCCAGCGAAGCACAACTAAGTCAATTAATTGAAGATCTGCGTGCGTCTAGTTCCAATTAAGTAGCAGAAAAAACAGAAACAAGTAAATATAAACCAAGATGCGCTAAGATTGGGCCGAATTACTAACTAGTTACAACTGCGCTTGAAAAAGCATGATGTGGTGGATTGTCACTAACCTCCGAATTAGATTCGGAGGCTTGTCCTCAAAAAATAGCTATTAGCATCGCGGTTTCCACGTTCCCAGGTATTCTCATGAAGACAAATCCAGAACAACCAGACTCCAAACCAGAAGCCCAGGCTTTCGATCTTGTCGAGCAAGTTGATAAAAAATTACAACCAGGAAAATCGATTGAGGAAAACAACGAAACTGGAAAATCCGGCAGCATAGAAAAGGAACGTGTCGTATCCTTGCCCCCCCTTCCTCCCAAGCACGAAGTTTACCCTGCTGGCGATCGCATCCCATCCCCACAAAGGAAAAAACAGAATTCCTTTCAAGGCAGAAAAAAGCCACAAGTATTAAAAGCCGAAGTTTACTCCGAAAAACAAAACTTTGCTCGAGCAAGTAAAGGAGGATTTTCCCTAGCTAGTATTCCTCAACCCTGGCTGGCTTGGCAAATAGGAGCAGCAGCACTGGTAATGATTTTTGGGGGGATTGGATTTACAGCCACATCATTTTTATTGAAAATACCAGAAGTAGCAGATTGCGATCGCGTTTACTTGCCTTTGGCTTCGGCATCCCTACGTCTTTATTGTGCCGAACTAGTCGCTAAAGAAGAAAATGCCGATAGTTTGCTTTCTGCGATCGCGATGGTAGAAAATTTACCAGTAAGACATCCGCTACGCGCTGAAATCAATCGTAAAATCGAAGGCTGGGCTGAAAAAATCCTCGATTTGGGCGAAGCACAATTTCAAGCCGGTTCTCTAGATCGAGCTATTACTATTGCCGAAAGCACTCCCAAAGAAGTCGAAGCTTAT
>JASJCW010000351.1 GCA_030065265.1 Prochloraceae cyanobacterium | reverse complement strand
CATTTAATCAATTTAGGGATCAAAGGAAAAGGAATACTCAGAAACGATGGCAGGCTAACAGATAAATGGCTAGATCGCTACCGTCATTGTGAAACTGGTGGTTGGTGGTGTAGTGGGGTTGATATTGTAACTGGAGCAGAAAGTGATTGGGGACAGTTTAAACCAGATTCCCCCCGAACATATCAAGAAAAAAAAGGTTTCGGACAAACCAAAACTAAAACAATTAAATATGAATCGCCGCCAAAAGCCAAGACCGAAATTTATGCTTTGAGAATTACTTTAGAGATCTGGCAAGAGATCGCACAATTAAATAACGTGCCGATGCCGCAAAATATTGAGATAGATGAGCAAACGGGTGAAGCTAGGAATTTCTGGGCTTGGGTGCTTCAAACCCCAAAAATACCAATTGCAATCACCGAAGGAGCAAAAAAAGCCGGATGTTTGCTAACTGCTGGGTATGTAGCGATCGCTTTACCTGGAATATACAACGGTTATCGGCAGGAAAAAGATCGCTTTGGTAAAGTTGTTGGGCAACCTGAACTAATTCCTCAGCTTGAAGTCTTTGCTGTAGAAGGGAGAGAAATAAATTTTTGTTTCGACCGCGATCTTAAACCAAAGACAAAACAAAATCTCAGAAGGGCGATCGTCAAAACAGGTAAATTATTTGAAGCCAAAGGGTGTACAGTTAAGGTAATCACTTGGAATCATCGAGCGAAGGGAGTTGACGATCTCATAGCTGCGACCGATGTAGACTATTTCCACGATCGCTATGAAGTTCGTTTGCCCCTTTTGAATTTTGAGCTAGCAGATCTAATTGATTTATCCCCATATATCAATTTAAAACTGAATCAGCGTTATTTGTCCGAAAGTTTAAAACCACCGGAGACAGCGCAATTAATTGGTTTATCCTCTCCTAAAGGAACGGGAAAAACCGAATGGCTCTCTTGGCGGGTCGATCGTAACCGGAAAAAAGGAATTAAAACCTTAGTCATCACGCACCGGATACAATTAGCCAAAGCTCTGGCGCAAAGGTTTGGCATCGATCATATTGAGGAGATGAGGCGATCTGGGATTGGTGGCGTATTTGGTTTTGCTCTATGTATCGATTCAGTCCATCCCAAATCCCAAGCCAGGTTCGATCCTACCGATTGGGAAGGGGCGCACATCATTATTGATGAATGCGAGCAAGTGATTTGGCATCAATTAAATTCACAAACTTGCCAGTCCCGACGGGTCACAATTCTCGAAACTTTTCAGGAGTTAGTGAGGGTGGCGATCGCGACTGGAGGGAAAATATATCTCTCGGATGCCGATTTGTCTCCAATTGCGATCGCCTATATTGAAAAACTGATCCCAGATGAGATCGAACGTTGGATCGTTCAAAATAAATATAATTCCAATCGAGGCAAAAGAAAATTAGTTGTCTATGATGGTGGAGATCCGCGAGAGTTAGTGACTCAATTAAAAAAGGCGATCGTTCGGGGTGAAAAACCATTAATTCATACTTCAGGACAAAAGCAGAGAAGCGGGTGGGGAACGATTAACTTAGAAGGTTATTTTAAAAAGCTTTACCCGCAACTAAAAATCCTCAGAATTGACGCTGAAACAGTCGCAGACCCGCAACATCCAGCTTATGGCTGTATGAATGAATTAAATAAAATTCTGCCGTTGTATGACATTGTTTTGGCATCTCCAGTATTAGAAACTGGAGTTTCAATTGATATTAAGAATCATTTCGATTCGGTTTGGTGCATCGCCTGGGGAGTGCAAACAGTAGATGCAGTATGTCAAGCATTGGAGCGACTTAGAGACGACGTACCTCGCCATATTTGGGCCAGAAGAGTAGGCTTAAATAGTTCGTTTGTTGGCAACGGTGCAGTCGATCTTAAACAGTTACTAGCTTCAACTCATAAGTTAGCCATCGCTAATATTGGTTTACTCCAAAGAGCCGGAATTACCGATTTTGATGGACTAGACTGGAATTGGCAAAAAGCTCATCTCGAAGCATGGGCCAGACGAGCAATTATTGTTAACGCTGGGATGAAAAAATATCGCCAATCAATTTTAGAAAAACTTAAAGTTGAAGGGTACAAGATCGTTCCTTTCGACCCAGATCGAGATCCAGAATTAAGAGAACTTCAACAAGAGCAATTTAAACAAACAAAAGCAGAAATCTCGGCCAATAAAAAAGCTGGTTATCGTCAATATTGCGATCGCGTTTCTCAAGCTGAAGAAGTGAGCGAGTCGGAATTGGTTGAACTAAGACAGAAGCGATCTAAAACTGAAACAGAACGATTAGCCGAACGAAAAGGAAATTTAAAACAGCGATACGATGTCGAAGTTACCCCCGAACTGGTAGAAAGAGACGATCAGGGTTGGTATGCTAAACTGCGGCTGCATTATTATCTCACTGTTGGCGAACAGTTTTTAGCACAGCGTGACCAGAAAAAGATAATCTCTTTGATGGAGGATACGGGTAAAGCTTTTAAACCGGATATTAATCAGCAAAGTTTAAGTGCGATCGTGTACGCACTGAAATTATTAAATATAGAGCAGTTTTTTGATGCGAACGGGATTTTCAGTAAATTTACGCTCAAAGATTGGTTTGAACGCCTCAATAATCCGATGACGCGAGGGCAAATCAAGACCATTTTGGGCATAAAAATAAATCCTCTCAAAGATACGCCGATTGCGGTTGCCAATCGCATTTTAAAGCTGCTGGGTTTAAAGCTCGAATGTATTGGTTCTACTGGAGGCAGGAAAAACAAGCATCGCATCTATTCTGGCTGTAAACTCAACGCTGATGGACGAGATCTGATTTTTGCTCAATGGCTAAAACGAGACAAACAGCAATTGATAGAAGATTTAGCCGCTTAAGAATTAGGCTGAGTATTCTTTTGTGGGAAGATCGGAACTGGTAAATCGATAAAATGAGTAACACAAGAATTAAAAGGGGAGTAGGATGCTCCACGAAAGTTTCACATTTCAACATCGCAGAATCGGGAAATTCGCAGCTTGGGGGGTATTCTTTCTTGGGGTGATATATGCTGC
Source organism: Prochloraceae cyanobacterium (assembly GCA_030065265.1). Lineage (GTDB taxonomy): Bacteria > Cyanobacteriota > Cyanobacteriia > Cyanobacteriales > JASJDA01 > JASJDA01. The sequence continues at coordinate 3,005 of JASJCW010000351.1, read as the reverse complement.
CACAACAATTGTTGGATTGCTTTGTCTCAAATCGCCTCAAGACCCAATCAGTGACCCTTTTTTCACCATTATGGAACTACTTATCCTCCTGATGACACCATTGATGGTCGTAGTTATGATTGTAGTTCACGCTTACGCTTCAATGTCGGTCAAGGTATATAGTTTGACCGCACTTATTTTTATGCTCCTTTTGGCGGGGATTACATCTAGCGTCCACTTTGTTATCTTGACAGTAAGCCGTCAGATTGAACCTACAGCATCGGAGTGGGTTTCTTTTCTGTTTTCTTTTAAATGGCCATCTGTGGCATATGGGTTAGATATCCTAGCATGGGATTGGTTCTTTCCCCTCTCAATGTTTTTCGCTGCGCCTGTATTTGCAGTAGGTAGAGTCGAGATAACGGTGCGAAATCTCATGGTTGTTAGTGGTGTTCTGAGTTTGGCTGGGTTGATTGGTGTGCCACTGGCAGATATGCAACTGCGAAATATCGGAATTATTGGTTATGGTCTGGTGAGTCCCTTTATATTTCTGCTTTTGGGCATAGTTTTCGAGCGCAGTCAACATCATTAAGCGATTGGGAAAATATCTTTCTGCTCAAAGTATTCAGTAACAGAGGGTTAAGTTGAGTTACTTATTCTTATGAATTTCCGATAGATGTAAGATAGCAAACATAAATAACTTGCTAAGGATCTCAAGATTAATTTGTCGGCATAATTATCAATAATCAGGGAGATTTTCCTCTGTTAAGAATTACTCCTTTAAAGCAATAGATTGAAATCATTACTAATATTGAGGTTTAAGCTGCAAATGAATAATTGGCTCGAACAATTAAGTCCCTATTGGTTAATCCTATTAGTAGGTATATTTATCAGCGGCTGGGGAATATTAGGATCTGCCCGACCAATAATTGCTTCCCCGCTCTCCTTACAATCACCGCAGATCTTAATAGTAGAAGACTCTCGAAAAGATCTAAGTTTATGCGAGATTGATGAGGAGAAAATTGATTTAAATAACGCTAATTTGATTGCTTTTGCGGATTGCCCAGGGTTTTACCCGATTTTAGCCAAATTGATTGTTACTCATAGTCCCTATCAAAAAGTTGAAGAGGTTTTAGAAATAGCAGAATTAAGTGAGGTTCAAAAAGAGCGTCTTCTAGCTAATTTAGATAATTTTATAGTGGGGGAACCGATAGTTCCCTTAGAAAGAAGGATGCCTCCTAGACCTGCGATGCGAAAATAGTCGCTTTAATTTAACAATCTTAGTCAATAATTTGGTGGTGATTCCAAGGCAAGTGAAAATAGGATCGATCGCATTCCTAAAGTCGAGATAAGTGAGTGTAGTCTGACGAATTTGAAATATTTGTCAATTCAAAGTTCCAAGGTTGATCTTGAGGGGCATTAACTAAACTTCCTGGGCTGGAATAGTTATCAATGTATTTCTCAAAAGCATTTTGGCCTGTATTGGCTTCAACAGAATTAAAATCGCTCGAAGCCAATGAAGTTTCATTGTCGTGAATGAATAATTCTTGAGATTCCCAGAGAAGATCGGGAGCGAAGATACTGAGCTGATTGATGCCAAAAGCTCTCTGTTCTAAAGAGGGGTTAAATTCAGGAAAAGGAGTGGTGCTGTAGCCATAAACCAGCTTTTTGATATTAGCTTCTTCACTGACAAGACCAACAAACTGAGCGGAATTATCTACTTCGGCCGAGGCAGTTCCAGGTACTGCGAATAAACCGAGAGAATCATCTTCACTATCAAAAGCTTCAACAAAGATCGTAAAGTTAAAAGTATCGTCTACGGCAAGCTGAGTTCCAGCTGCTTTGACGGGCCGATCGAAGATAATACTTAAAGGCCCTGGATTGCCGATCGCAGGAAATCCTCCAGGAATAAATCCGCTGAAGAGAATATAGTCATCCTCAGCAAAGTTAGTGGGAATTCCCTCAGAGGAGGTTTGAAAAACAAATGGTGGAGTAATCTCGCTAATAGGAGAGGGGGGGATCTCTACTGTAATTCCCAGCCCTTTCAATGATTGAGCCTCAATGGGGTTAGGTAAAAAAACAGTTGGATCGCTCACCCAGGGGTCGAACACTTTACCTAAACTAGACCAATCAAGAAGGTCATTGGCTTTCAAAGCAGCTCTGTGAGTTACTAGTCTCAGTTCTTCACAAAGTTCAGAAGTCCCATCATCAACATCGTCATTCTCTTCATATAATTGATTTGACTGAGTCAATTGCCTCAAAAACACAAGAGAATTTTTTTCAGCTCTATCTAAACTCCTAAAAAAGTTAATTTTCAACGAGTTAGAAAAAAAATCAGAAGGATTAAGATCAGCCAACTTATCTACTCCCTCCTTTCTCTCCCCATCAATAAAGCTAAGATTTGCCTGAGTGGAATTATTAACCAAGATAACTGGTATTAAGGGTAATGAGAGTGAAAAAAGTGGTTGGCTCTCTAGTGTAACTTTCTTATCAGTCAGCCAATTTTCAATTGTAAAACTTAATGGTTCTAGAAGTAGGTTATTCATGTCAATTTTTTGGGGTTCAATACTGTTTCTCAAAGCTAAATTTATAGAGCTATGCAAATTATTTAAGTACAGTTTGAAAACTCAATCTAATCCCTGATAAACCGAGCCTTGTGCCATCAACGAAAAATTTACATTTCCAAAAAATAAAGCGGCGTGGGTTTTGTCGAGATCAAGGCGATCGCTCGTGTAGAAGCAGAATAAGGATAAAGCTGACAAGCAATAGGCTTTTTGAGAAATTGCCATGTATTTCACCTCCAGCTTGTTCTGAGATAAATATTAAAGTTTGATAAAAATAGCTTAATTGCTGAATTTTTTGGGCTGGTTAAATGAAGAGATTAAGAAATATTTCTGTGACCAAGATCTAGGCGTAGATTAAATCTTTTAAAGTAGGATTTAATTGCTTAAGAAAATCTTCTTGTGCCAATTTAACTAGAGGTCTTGAAGAGAGATTGGGGACTTTTTGATGACAAGAGGGACAATACC
>JASJCW010000350.1 GCA_030065265.1 Prochloraceae cyanobacterium | reverse complement strand
CCATCATGCTAATGGCTTTAGCTGTTGTAAATTTATGGATATAAGCATCGTTTAGTTCTTTTTTGATATCTCTAATACTCTCACCTATACCATTCTTTTCCTCTGAATTTTTGAGAGTAACTCGATGTCCTTCTTCTTTCAATTGATGCTCTAATAAAGCTGCTAAATTGTAAAAACTGTAATTGCGTCTAGCGATTATTCTACAGTATGTTTTCAGATGGATATCGCGCCATTCTTTATTCTCAAAATCGCGCATTTCCCCCAGTGCTGCTAAGAGTTCGTCATCATCTGGGTCTCGATTTAACTCTTTCTGTTTTTTGTACCTTGCTAGTTGTTCTAGTGCCTCTTTATTATATTTAAATATATAGCTTCCAATTGCTTTAGCATTAGTTAGAGTACATGAATCAGGGAATAATCCTCTAGGATTACACCAGACTAAGCGGGGAGCTGCTGGACGATACCTTGCTAATGATTGTCTGATTTCTGATGGTTCTAAGACTCCATAATAAAAGCCTACTACCCAATCAAATGCTTTTTCATCGATACTTACTCCCATACTTATCGATGGAGTATAGATGAGAATATCTAGTTGTTCTTCAATTAGCTTAGCATTAATATTTTCAACAAATTCTTTACCATCTTTAGTTTGGGTGTACAGTCTATCTACTACCTTAATTTTCTTTTTCGGGAAGATTTTTTTGAGTTTAATTTCTAAGGCTCTCCCTTCTTTTTGAGAGTCTACCGGAATCGCTATTCTCTTGCCTTTAGCTATTAACTTTACCAATTTACCGTAGACTTTATCCTTAGCTTTTTCGGAGATATATAACTCTACATTCCAAGGTGATGGTGCTTTATGAGTATTGACTATTGTTGTTATCTTGGTTTCGGGATAGAAGGATTTAAAATAATCGACTGAGATGTCACTTAAATCTGCATCGGCGAGTAAGACCATTCCGTCCTCACTGGCTAAAGTCTCGGCTAGTTTTTCTTCTAGACCAGCTAAAATCATCGATCGCTTGCCTTTGAGAGTAGAAGAAGTTAGTAAATGTTTTACTCCAGATTCGGCTTCATCTACGATTACTAAGATATCTGACCAGCTCGAATTAAATAACTTATGTAAACTATCCCAACATACGCCGATCGCTTCAGCTTCTTCTACTCGCTTGGTCTTTTTCTCTACCTTTTTCGTGACTCGAACTTTTTTGAAAGTTATTTTATCTTTGTCGAATAATCCTTTCTGGCGATGACTTTCTACGGTTAATTCTTCTTCTATTTCTACCCAATAAGTGTAACCGTTATCGTCGATCCAATTAATACTCCAATTGACTGCTTGTTCCCTTCCCAATCCGATTCTTGGCGTAATTGAAATGACTTTTCTGCCTTCCTCTCTTGCCGATCCTATTGTGCCTCGGATTTGATGAGATTTCCCTGAACCTTTGGCACTTTTCAAGTTTAATATGCCATTCTTTGGCAATAATGGCAATAAATTTGGCAGCCTTTTATCATGAATTAAATGGTCTATCTTATAGGTTAATCGATGGGTATTATATAGTTTAATCCCATTTTTACTAGTTATTTTTTCCGGTTCATTATTATTCTTAGATTTTCTTCTGGCAATGCCTTCTAATCTTTTCTGTTCGGCAATGCTACTGGCAATAACTGCTTTTAGTCTTAAAGTGGATCGAATCTCTTGATTGCCCTTAGCTATAAACTCATTCCAACTTAGATATTCGATCTCCTTTAATTTATCTTGGTCTATCTCGTCAATGTCGCCGACTGATTTCTCGACTTGATTCCACCAAGCGATTTTAACCGGATATCCCCATTGATGCAGTAGCTCGATCGCCTTATTGATTGCGGTCATCATTAAGGGATTTTGGATATCGCCCGCATCTGGGTAAAGAATTATTTCTTTTGCTTTGAGATTTTGCAACTCAATGCGTAGAGTTTCCGAACTGGTTGCGAAATGTCCTCCTGATGCTCCTACCATAGGAATGCCGAGAAAATTAGCTGCCGTATGCCCCTTGAAGGCTACGCTATCGCAAAAGCCAATCGCACCTTCGATTAAATATAAATCGGAATATCTTTCGGGATAGTTGACGCTGAGGGGTAATTCGCCGTTAGCCAGATTAGAGCTAGGTCGCGGATCTCGCTTGCTTTCTCCGGCCGGCCAAAGATATTTACCTTTACCTGGGATGGGATTGTCGGGCCTCCACTGAAACCCGACATAAAGTCCATGAGAATTTTGGATCGGGCAGAAAATCCCCTTGGCAAAGTTTAGAAGACTCCGACCGCCTAATTTGACTCCCGCTAGGCGGTCGTCTACCGCTTTAGAGAGCTTTTGCCACTGCTTTAAGCTTCGATATCCCTTCAAATCGATCTGATGGTCGGATAAGTGTCGATCGCGCTTTAATTTGGCTCTATCGGAGGGTGAAAGATCTAGTTGGTCAATAATTTCTCTAATTATGCGATCTCGTTCCTCTATCGAGAGGGCAAACTCTTTTTGCTTCTGTTTTTGTCTTTTGATGCGATCTCGTTCCTCTAACCATCGCTTTCGTCTTTCTTCAGCTTTAAGGTTCGACCAGGCTGCGGCATCATCTTTGTGCTGCCACATGGCAAAGCCTTTTTTGTCGTAGCCTCGGAAGATCCAATCAATCGGATTTACGCTTAAGTCGCGGCAATGTATTAGTTCCTTTTTACGACAATCGTTTCTGAGTAAATTTTTACATATATCACAAGTGGTATCGACAGTCCTTCCGTTTAATCTGATCCATTTTGTCATTTTTTTCTCCGGTAGTGGTTGACTACTGGAGATTCCGGTTGTTTAAGCTATCTTCGAGTCAGCAATTGTTTTTTCTTTCTATCAGGAAAAATATAAAGTTTTCCTTAAATTTAAAAAACTAATAATTGGCTCAACCTCTCTGACTGCTTCAGTTTTGGGCTTTACTGCTAAAGAAACTAGCGATCGATTTCCTCTTCAATGCGAGACAATTAGTCTAATTTAGTGTGTTTAGCTAAGTGATTCGGAATAAGCGTTATCACCAGCTTGGTTAAATGTTGATTTGATGCTAAATCTTTCTGAAGTAAGATAACATCTTGTATTTGAAGATTAGATCGATCGCTTTGACAACCGGAATCACCAGCTTTTCTTATTTCTCAACTAAATAATTTTGAAAAAATTCTGGTAATTCTTATCTGGAAGCTTTGACGAGATAATGTTGATTTTCGAGTGAAATTCGGCAAAATTTGTCGTTTTTGTGGGTTTGACAAAGTTTCTCGCAATCTGTATGATTGGAGTTACTGGACAAAAAAGTCCCTCTGTTTGTCAACGCTGACAAATTTCAATTAGGTAAGATACCCTATTCAACCGAGTTCTATCTCGTATTTTTAATTTTTAGGGTCAGGTCATAAAAACCTCCTTCTTCTCCTTCTTTCCTAAATTGTTTAGGGGCTAGTGCATCGGACAGAAAATAACAGAAATATCAGTTTTGCTTTGGATACCCTCGAAGTTTGCCGACTGCCGGGGGTATTCGCGTTTTAAAACGATATTTATGTCCGGGTTTCTTGTCTCAAGATACAGATAGACCATTTAGCAATGATACTATGAATCATGTCACAACGATCGCTTATTTACGCAATCGTAATTAAGCAGCCAAACGATCTAGTAAAGAGTAAGATTTCGTTGGATGATTATCTTCTGTTTGTTGATACAGAAAAATTACATCAGTAAGTTGGCTTTGAGAGATTTCGACCTCCTTAAATCGATCTTGTGGTGGAGACAAACCAAGTTTTTCTAATCGATCGAGAAGCAGTTTACAAGCAGCATCGCCACCAGCATTAGCAATCAGACAATCTAACATTAGGTCGAAAGTTTTCCTATCTATCTTTACTTGGTAATCCGATTGCAGCATTGTTTGAGATCCGGGTACGGGGGTTATCGAAAGTAGAATCGATCGTTGTTGAAAGTGAGTCATGATTTTTGAAATTAAATATTGAATAATTTGCTAAGAATTGGATCTAGGAAATGGTCTTTTTTGATAGGTTGGCAAGAGATAAAAGGGAGTATTTGAGCGCGATTATACTCTTCTTTGAAATCGACCAAAGCTACTCCAAAAATATTGTTAAAGAGATGAAAATTAAAATTTAATTGGCGGCTAGCACCTTGGCAGAGAATGCGCTTTTGGTTTGGTAAAACTAAAACGATTGCGGGTCGAACTAAATCTTTAAATTCCATTACCTCGGTCTCGATTTCGGAACAATTCAAATACTGTTTAATTGTTTGCGCTGCTAAAAAATCAAAATAGAGTTGATAGTGTTGAGATTTACGAATAAGTGCAAACAGTTTTTGACTCAATTCTACATCTAAGGTGGGTATTTTGCAAAAGCAATGCTGTTCGCTCATTATTGAAAGATTATCTCCTTGAGATTGAAATTAATTCATAATGGCTAAGAATTTGGTTGTGCAAGTAATTCTGAGATGATTTCTGAAGGTGGAATAGGTAAAACTCGATTGAATCGATGTTGTAGTTAAATATTGTCGAAGGCATGCGGCGGTTAAACAAAATATTTTTTCCAGTCAGTACGAAGTTTTTGATTTAACCAATGCCAACCTTTGGGAGTACAAAATTGAATAGTTCTGATGCGATCACTTGGCATAGTAACTGTTTTAATAGTGAAGTAATCTCGCTCGAAAAAATCCCGATCTATTTCGCAGTTGTGAGGCCACATCACACCCTCAAGTCGAAGAATTTCATAGAATCTATTACGACCTAAAGAAAGACGAGTATCATAGAGTTCTAATTTAAAAGTTTCAGCTAAATATTGAAGGGGAATCAGATCTGTTTCAACATTATAATTTTTTTTTGGAAAGAATAATACAGCCTCTCGTTTCTTTCTAGTTGAAGGAGTAGAAACCAATCGCATTTGAGAGCGACGTTTTTGAGCCTCTAGTTCAGGGGGTAAAGATAACTTTTCTTCAGTCACTTCTGATTTTAATTGAATAATTTCTTGCTGGCTACTTAAAAAACTAAAGATTTCCTGACTCATTTCTTGATGTTTAGCCATTAGTTTGTTATTTTGCTCGAGCAAAGTAACTTGGTGTTGGACTAAATTTTTATGACTGTCGATAATCTGTTCAAAATTAGTTAACAATCGATTGAGCAATCGCTCGGAATTAAGATGATGTTCTGTGAATATTTCTTGCTTTAATTGTTCTCTTAGAGCCAATTGTTCTTGCTCCTTAATATAAGTATTATACCCGCTCATTTCATTGATAAACTCTTTCGTTCCAAATTGAGAAAATTTAGCTAAAACCTCTTTAGCTCGGATTGAACCTGTCTCAGCAAAATAAGAAATGATTTGAGCGCAAGTAGTGTAATGCAAAACTTTTGCTTGATTTTCAGTTTTACTGGTGTCTGTTTCGAGCCATTTGATATCAATCCGATTGCGTATTTTAAGGATAGTTGGTGAGCGATCTTCTAAGATGCCAACAATCCTTAAAATTGTTCCTCTGCTGGTATCGCAACAGATTGGCAAACTGCTGAGGGACATTCCTGCTTCGCCATCTTTTTTTCTAGTATAAAAGCGAATCTCATTTATCTCTTTTACAATCACCTCTTTTTCAGGTTTGGTATGTGTAAATGTATTCATTGAGTTCTGTTTGTGGTTTAAAATCTTGCCTGGCTTAAGGATAGGTTTATTGTTATTAGTCCGGCGATTGCTATTATGCATTTGATAAATTTTTGCCATTTTAAATCGGAGTATTGTTTGAAGAAAAAAGATTTTAGTGAAGCTTTTATTAGCAGGAATAAACTCAAAAAGAGAATGAGATTAGCGGCGAATATTCCTAGTTCATATTCTAAAGTATTTTGAGGTAAAAAGTTACTAGTTTCAAAAATTTTGGGTTCTACCGAACTTAATTTGCAAAACTAACAGTAATTACGAGATTAGGGATGCGCTTGCGAATCCCTAATCTCACCCCCATCGGTCATACTAGACGGTTTGGTATGAAAATGTG
>JASJCW010000349.1 GCA_030065265.1 Prochloraceae cyanobacterium | reverse complement strand
GTAAGTGAAGGTTTTGGTTTGCAACCTCTTGAAGCAATGGCTTGCGGCTGTCAAGTATTTTCTAGTATTAATGGTGGCTTATCTGATTATTTAGATCCGGGTTTTAACAGTTATAAAATTGCTGGATATTCTCGAGAATACGATGTGTATCGAATTTTAAAAGTTCTAGAATCTTGGCAGAATAATAATATTTCAGATGCTTTGATTGACGAGTATAGAACTACAAATATTTTAAAGAGAGCCAAAGTAATTCTAGAAGAAATTAATGATTTTTTCGATCGCAAACCTAAGTATCAATCTCAAATTAAAGCGATTCCATTTAGATTAAACCCTAATTCATACATAATCAAGGCTTTTGATAAAATTAAAAATTTATATTTGAAATAGTCTAATTTAAGACTGTTAATATTTTAAACTTTATAATTGACTGTGTCGTATTTTTTGCTGAATAAATCGCTTTCAGAATCACGGTCGAAAGATTGACAACTATCACCAATAATATTATTGGTTGTTTTAGGCTGTTTTGCTGTTCTTTTTTGAGAAAAAGATTTTAATCTAGATGACTTAAACTGATTTGTGCTTTTCGCATAAACAACTCCTCGATATTTCATAACTGAATTATTTTTTTTATTAATATTGTTTTCTGAAAATATCTTTTTGAGAATTTTAAAAAGTAAGATATAGTCCTTGTTTTCATCGAGGTTTATTGTTGGTATCCCTAATAATTTAGCTCTTAACCGATCCGCTATACTATCTGCAATGAGTATAATTGGAGTGTTTTTTAGATGAGGAACTCGGCGTAATTGAGCTATTATTTGATAGCCATTCACAACCGGCATATTTGCAGCTAATAAAATAAGATCTGGCTGATAAGAAACTAATTTAGGTAAAGCCTGCCAACTCTCTTTTATACTAACAACATGACAGCCAAGTTCTTTAATACTTGTTGCTAAAGATTGGGATACTTCTTGATTATTATTCACCGCAATGATTAAAGGTAATTGACGATCTGCATTTGAATTGAATTCAATCTCGCATGCTCCGCTCGATATTTGTTCGCATTTTGTTTCTCGATCTTGCAGCTCCTTAAAAGTTTCCAATTCAATAAATTGAAGTATGCCTTGATTTACATAAGTTAACAGATAACTAGCTAATTCAATGACATTAATTTCAGTAGCAAAAGCTATATCTCGCAAAGTATTTTTGCCATTTATTAGCTTTAATAGCTCTGGATATAAATTATTAGCAGAAACTTCAGGGGAAGTCATAGTGACTAAAGAATTGGCTGACCACAATCCTAAACCTTTTGCAATCCAATCTTGCCAAACAAGTTTAGTCTCTTTCAAAGCTTCTTCGGGATTGATTAGTGTTAAAGGCTTGGACAGCATAGATTGGATCTTATCGGAATTACAACAAATATAATCCCTAGTGTAATCTAAAGAGGAGTAAGTTTCTTGTTGCAAGATATCAAATAAAATTTCTGCTACTTTAGTGTGAATTAATTCTTTGACTTGTTGGAGGTCGATTAAATTTTTGTTGGCATAATCTGCCAGAATTAAATGCCGATCGCACCCACAAGAACTACGATCTAAAACAGTAAAATCTTTTTTATCTAGTTGCCAGAAATATTTCTGCAAATATCTGCGCCAAGATTGGCGATCGGCTTCACCACCATCAACCCAGAACAATCTTCCCAAACAAAAGTATAATTTCCAAACAATTCCGCGAGAAGAAGTTACTTGCAATTCACCGTTAAATTGTTGTTCTTTCAAAAAAGATAACTGTTGAGATAGTTTATTAGAGACAAGATCGATCGTCGAATTAATAGACATTTAAAAAAATTCCTGATTTTATAAATGAATATAGTAATACCATTTCTATTTAATATTGTTACAGTTGGAATGTCAGTCGGTTTAGGTAGGAGGTCAGGATAACAATTAACGGGTCTTGAGAATAACTAATCGTATCTGTAGCCTCATTTTTCAGAAATGGTATAAGGATGAAACGATTTAAATTTTTCTTGAATTAAATCCTTTCTATTCAATTATGACTGGAAAATCAGACAAAAAAATCGGTCAACTGACTCAAAATTGATTTGGTAAATATAGGATTTTGGCGATCGGAATTTAATTGAGTTGAAAATTATGAAAAAATTACTCGCGCAAAACATAGCCGACACCGCGTACGGTCTGAATTAAACGCTTTTCATCATTGGCTTCTAATTTGAGGCGTAAATAGCGAATATAGACTTCGATAATATTAGAATCGCCCATAAAATCGTAACCCCAAACTCGTTCTAAAATTTGGTCGCGAGTGAGAACTTGACGGGGATGAGATAGTAAATATTCGAGCAGATCGAATTCTTTAGCAGTAAATTCGATCGCGCGATCGCCGCGATAAACTTCGCGAGTGCTGCGATTTAAACGAAGATCTGAAAATTCGAGAACTTCGCTTTGCTCCGAGCGATCGCGACGTAAATGAGCGCGAATTCTCGCAAGTAACTCTTCAATACTAAAAGGTTTAACCAAATAATCGTCAGCACCAGCATCCAAACCAGTAACGCGATCGCTAATTTCATCTTTAGCAGTTAACAAAATAATCGGTATTTTCGAGCCAGTTTGACGCAAACGCTTGCAGATTTCCGGCCCCGAAATTCCCGGTAACATCCAATCGAGCAAAATCAGATCGAGATCCAATTCTCTAGCAGTTGTCAAACCGCTAAAACCATCATTAGTAACGGTTACTTGATAGCCTTCATATTTAAGCTCTAACTCAATAAATCGAGCTAATTTGGTTTCGTCTTCGACAACTAAAATATGAGACATTGTTCCGAGGTAGTTCGAGAAATTACTTTTGTTTGGGAACTCGAGGCGATCGCTGTTTTTTGGTGGGAAGAGGACTGAGAATGCGGTTAAGAGAGCGTAATTGTTCGGCCGTACCCATGCAAATTAGCAGATCTTTCGACATTAAACGAGTCTCTCCAGTCGGCCCTGCAACTAGATTACCATCAGCGCGACGAATCGCCAAAACCAAAGCCCCAGACTGCGATCGCAATCTAGCTTCCCTCAGAGTTTGCCCGACGCAGGTACAAATATTAGGATCGAGCATGAATTCTTCCATATAAAAAGAGCGATCGGTACCGCTTAAAATACCGTCAACAAAATCCATCACTAGAGGCCTCAGTGCGGCTGCAGCCAAACGCCTTCCACCCGTAATATAAGGAGATATTACCGCATCTGCGCCGGCTCGCTGTAATTTTTGCACCGCTTCTTCTGAAGAAGCTCGAGCGATCGCGCGAATTTCTGGATTGAGGGTTTTAGCAGAGAGGATAGTGTAGAGATTTTCTGCATCCGAACCCAAAGCAGCCACCAAACAAACAGCTTTAGAGATTTTAACGCCTAAAAGAGTTTCATCTAACGTCGCATCCCCTTGAAAACCGACATAACCGATTTGTTTAGCAGCTTCGATCTGTTGAGGATCGGTATCGACGATCGCAAAAGGAATCTTTTCTGATTGAAATTCCGTAGCGACTTGACGGCCCATCCGTCCGAAGCCACAGACTATATAATGTTGTTCTAGGCTTTCTATCACTTGTTTCTCCTGTCGCAGTCTAATTCTTTGTTGGAAGTAACCTTCAATAATTGCCTCGGTAAACCGATTGACAATGTAACCAATGGTAATTACTCCCATCAAAATTAAAACAATAGTAAAGAGACGGGATTCTTCTTTAAGGGGAAAAATTTCCCCAAACCCTACCGTAGATAGGGTAATAATCGTCATGTAAGCCGAATTTAACCAACTCCATCCTTCAACTACCCTGTACCAAAGAGTTCCGAGCAAGAAAATTCCACCCAGTACAAAAGCACCTAATATTAGTTGTTGTCGCAGCCGTCGCTCTTTTTCTTCAATGCTATACAAAACAGTTTCGCAAAATTCAAATTACTGTAAGCTCAAAAAAATATTGTTTAAATCCGATCGAACGGGAGTTTGACTAAAATTGTGATTAACATTTCCCTTAGAAATCTCTTAGCAATCAATTTGTTTTTCAGGAGTTAACTAAATGGCAAGCGAGCAAACGCTAGTTGAAAATTCTGCCCCGGTTGTTAATTCAACATCGTCATCCTCAATTGGTTTTGACCAAGATAATTTTAATGCCTATGTGATGAATACTTACGGCCGCTTTCCTATTGCTATAGAAAGAGGAGCAGGTTGTAAACTAATCGATACTGAAGGTAAAGAGTATCTAGATTTTGTCGCTGGAATTGCTACTTGTACTCTAGGACACGCTCACCCCGATTTAATTGAAACGATAACGCAGCAAATCAAAAAATTACATCACGTTTCCAATTTCTATTACATTCCAGAACAGGGAGATTTAGCACGTTGGATCGTCGAAAATTCTTGTGCGGATCGAGTGTTTTTCTGCAATTCTGGTGCCGAAGCAAACGAAGCGGCAATTAAATTAGCACGGTTGTACGGCCATCAAGTTTTGGAAATAGATGAGCCAGTAATTTTAACTGCAAAAGCTAGCTTTCACGGTCGGACTTTAGCGACAATTACTGCTACCGGACAACCAAAATATCAGAAAGGTTTTGAGCCTTTAGTGCCCGGATTTGAATACGTTCCCTATAACGATTTAATTGCCCTCGAAGATGCGATCGGCGATATCGATGAGGGTTCTTATCGTCGGGTGGCTGCTATCATGTTAGAACCGCTACAAGGTGAGGGCGGGGTGCGTCCGGGTGATTTAGAGTATTTCTTGGAAGTGCGGAAAATCTGCGACGAAACCGGCATCCTGCTAATTTTAGATGAAGTACAAGTCGGCATGGGGCGTACTGGCAAGTTTTGGGGCTATGAAAATTTGGGCATCGAACCCGATATCTTTACCGCAGCTAAAGGTTTGGCTGGAGGTATTCCGATCGGCGCGATGATGAGTAAGCAATTTTGCGCTCTTTTCAAGCCAGGCAATCATGCTAGCACTTTTGGCGGCAATCCTTTAGCAACTGCTGCTGGTTTGTGCGTGGCTCGAGTTTTAGAGCGAGATAATATATTGAATAATGTTATTGCTAGAGGAGAGCAGTTAAGGACAAAATTAAGGGCGATCGCGGCGAAATATCCCGATTTGTTTGTAGATGTTCGCGGTTGGGGTTTAATAAATGGTATGGAGCTAAACCCAGATCTAGAATTAACTTCGATCGAGATTGTTAAAGCAGCTATGGCAGAAGGGTTATTAATTGCTCCTGCTGGCCCGAAAGTGCTGCGTTTTGTGCCACCTCTAATTGTTTCTGAAGCAGAAATAGATCGCGGTATGTCCATCTTAGAAAAAGCAATTCTGAGCGCGCGCTAATTTATTCTGACTGGATCGGCTTTGTCAATGATATTGGTCTGTTGTGAAAACAAAAGCTAGCCGTATTTGGCAACCTTCAGCTCGGTTTCCTGTAGATTTAAGGGATTATTTGTATAGTTAACTTTTATGGCAGATCGACAACATCTTTACTTACTCAAACAAAATTTAAATATTTGGAATGAGTGGAGAAAAAACAATCCCGAAATTGAAGTCAATCTTATTGAAGCCGATCTCAGTGAAATGAATCTTCGCGGTGCAAATCTTGCTAACGTGGACTTGTCTGGAGCTAAATTAATCAGTGCCGAACTTTCTGAAGTCAATTTTACTGGTGCTTATCTTGCGGGTGCAAATCTCAGTTTTGCACGGCTTGTTAGAGCAAATTTAAGTTTTACTTATCTAGCAGAAACCGATCTGAGTTTTGCCAATCTTGAAGGCGCAAATATCAGTGCTGCTTATCTTTCTAAGGCTAATTTTAGCTTTGCAGATCTCCACGATGCCGATCTGAGTTTTTCCAATTTAACCGATGCTAATTTTAGCGAAAGCGATGCAAGATCGGCTCAATTTAGCTTTGCCGATCTCAATGGAATTAATTTCTACAGTGCTAATCTTGTTAACAGTAGTTTTAAACAAGCTGATTTGAGTAAGGC
>JASJCW010000042.1 GCA_030065265.1 Prochloraceae cyanobacterium | reverse complement strand
ACAGAGTGAACTGCTGTAGATCCGGCAAAATCAATAAAACCCAAATTTTGCAACCAACCGTTATTTCCCCAAACCCAATTACCCGTAATTGGGTAAGAAATCGCACAAAGTAAAAAACTATAAATTAAAAAATCGATAAACTTAATTCTTTCTGCTACCGCACCAGAAACAATCGTAGCTGCAGTACCAGCAAAAGCAGCGTGAAAGAGAAAATGAACCGAAATTGGCAATCCAGTCGGAAAAGCCTCTAATCCGTAAGTTTGCGGGACTTCGCTGCTGAGAAACCAGCCCTTGTCTAAACTAAAGATATCCCCTTCTCCAAACATTAAAGAGTAGCCAACTGCCCAGTAAGCTAGAGTTGCTAAGACAAAAACAATCGCATTTTTAGCAAGTATGTTAACCGCATTTTTATGGCGACAAAATCCAGTTTCGAGCATACTGAATCCAGCATTCATAAAAATCACTAAAATTGCTGCAACTAATACCCAAATTGCATCGAGAGTACCTTGAAGTTCTGCATTAGTTGGCACGACATTATTATCTCGGGCTAAAACTGGATCGTGCCAAGCGATCGCAACAATCGTAACAACAAAAATAATACCCAACCAATAAAGCGAACAATATTTTTTAGCTCTTAATTTACTTAAAAAATTTATTTTTATTGAGTTTAATAGGTTGTTTTTTCCCATCTTCTTGACTCGAGCGATTCATAGTTATTAAATAATAAGATTAATACAAGTATTTTTACTGAAGATAATTTATTCTATCGAGAAAAGAGCCAAACAGAGCAAACAATTTTTGATTTCAAGAAACCGCTTTGGGATTTTGAATCTGGCAAAAATAATTTAATCCCTTTCTAAATGCTCGACCCAAAGCCAAGCGATCTAAAAAGGGAAAATTCAAAAGAGAATCAATTTAATTAATTAAGGTACGATCAGAACCGGACAGGGAGAAAGATTAACCACCTTATTAGTCACGCTGTCAGATGCTCCTTCTTCAGTTAAACCCAAACCGCGACAACCCATCACAATTAAATTAGCCCCAATTTCATCAGCAACATCGCAAATAGTAAAAGAAGGAATCCCTTCTCGTTCGATAACTTCAGCCTTAATATTGCGATCGGCAAAAAAGGTTTTAGCTTCTTGAAGTAATTTAGCTACAGCTTCTTCAGAACTCATCACCCCTTCTGTACTTTCTTGTTCGGCAGTTTTTTTAACCACAGATAGCAAGATCAAACGGCTACCGTAAGTTTGAACCAAATTAATCACAACTTCGGCTGCTTCGCGGGATTCTCGACTTTGGTCGAGTGGAAATAAAACGACTTTAAACATAATACGACCTACCTATAGTACGTCTACTCAGCTACAATCTGCTTTGAGAGCTATAATAAACTGTTTCTAACTTGAATTTATTTCAATATTAAGGAATAAAGTTTGATAAATAGCAACAAAATGATTTAATAATTCACAAGAAAAAAGCAATCAGGAGGCAATAGATTATGGCCAAAAAAACCATAGCTAATTTATCAGAAGCAGATTTAAGCGGAAAAAGAGTTTTACTCAGAGCTGATTTTAACGTACCACTAGATGAAAGTTGCAATATTACTGACGATACTCGAATTCGTGCCGCATTACCCACAATTCAAGATTTAATTAAAAAAGGTGCTAAAGTTATTGCTTGCAGCCATATGGGCCGTCCCAAAGGACAAGTAAAAGAAAACCTCCGTTTAACTCCAGTAGCAAAAAGACTCGGCGAGTTGTTGGGTCAAGATGTTAAGATTTGCGATGATTGTATTGGCGATTCCGTAACTGCAACGGTCAACGCAATGCAAAACGGTGAAGTTATCTTATTAGAAAATCTGCGCTTTCACGCTGAAGAAGAAAAAAATGAAGCCGATTTTGCGAAGAAATTAGCAGCTAATGCCGATTTATACGTAAATGATGCTTTTGGTACGGCTCACCGCGCTCATGCTTCAACTGAAGGGGTAACTCATTACCTCAGTCCCAGCGTTGCTGGATATTTAATTGAAAAAGAACTTAAATATCTTCAAAATGCGATCGAAAATCCCCAACGTCCTTTAGCGGCTATTATTGGTGGTTCTAAAGTATCTAGCAAAATCGGTGTAATCGATACTTTATTAGATAAATGCGATAAACTCTTAATCGGCGGCGGTATGATTTTTACCTTCTATAAGGCAAGAGGTTTGAGCGTTGGTAAGTCTCTAGTTGAAGAAGATAAACTAGACTTGGCTAAGTCTCTAGAAGCTAAAGCAAAAGAAAAAGGCGTAGATTTGCTTTTACCCACCGATGTTGTAGTTGCTGATAATTTTGCTCCCGATGCCAACGATCGCACCGTAGCAGTTGAAAGTATCCCCGATGGTTGGATGGGTTTAGATATCGGCCCCGACTCCGTTCAAAAATTCCAATCTGCTTTATCTGAATGTAAGGCCGTTATTTGGAACGGGCCGATGGGTGTTTTTGAATTCGATAAGTTTGCTGTCGGTACTGAGGCGATCGCCAATAGCTTAGCAGATTTAACTGGAAATGGTGTTACTACTATTATTGGTGGTGGTGACTCTGTAGCTGCTGTCGAAAAAGTTGGTGTTGCTGAGAAAATGAGCCATATTTCTACTGGTGGTGGTGCTAGCCTTGAATTACTCGAAGGTAAAGAGTTACCAGGAATTGTTGCTCTTGATGAAGCATAATTTTCCTTAATTAAGCTATCTGTTTTGTCCGGGGTTAAAATACCGGGCAAACTATTACTCAATTCGTTTTAAGATTTAGTTGCGCGATCGATCTTTGGTTGCTTCAGACGATCGAGACCAAAGCGATCGAATCTCGTTTCAATCTGAAATTAAATTCAGCATTTGTTCTAATTTACTTTTTC
Organism: Prochloraceae cyanobacterium; assembly: GCA_030065265.1. GTDB lineage: Bacteria > Cyanobacteriota > Cyanobacteriia > Cyanobacteriales > JASJDA01 > JASJDA01. Next base: position 31,402 of record JASJCW010000042.1, on the reverse strand, counting down.
TCGAAAACAAGTTTAATTAGTATTGATAAAGAAAATAGATTTTCACTATAAGTCTTTTCTATAAATCGGCATAATTGACAAGGGAATATTTCTGAGCCATATCACAATATTCTCCATAGCCGTTAGTTAAAATCAAACTGGCGATCCGCTTTTATACTGAAGGTTCACAGCAATTTGCTCTCTAAGAAGCGATCGGTCATTTAAAATACTAATAATATTTATGAATTTTTTGTAAGAAAATCACCTAATATTAAGATGGAGTAAACTTTTTTTCACTTTTGTGAATCTTAAAGAATGTATTCCTGAAAAAATTAAAAATGATTTTAACTAATCTCTAATCTCTAATCTCTAATCTCTAATCTCTAATCTCTAATCTGGCATTTTACCAGTTATTAGGGAGAGAAAATCAAAATTATTAAGGTTTAATAAGAATTTAACTATGTCGAAACTAAGTAATTCTCAAAACAACAAACAAATTCTGACATCAAGATCTTTTCAGGAAAAATATAGTATTTATAGCGGAGAAAACAAAACAGCATTAGACGTTATCTTATCACTTAAAAACAGTATACTTCAAGGAGTTTTAACCTGGATTGTCTTTTGCGGAATGTACGGATTTCTAGTTGCTTTAGCCAATCATTATGGTTTATTATCCCAAGTAAATGACATTAAATCTTTGCCTAAAATAGCCCTAACTCTAAACTTCGTTCTTAGTTTGTTATTGGCTTTTCGGACTAATACCGCTCACGGAAGGTTTTGGGAAGGAAGAAAACAATGGGGTGCAATGGTTAACGTATCTCGTAACTTAGTTCGGGGAATTTGGGTCAAAATTGACGAACACGATGCCAGAGACAGAATGAAAAAAAGAGCGGCCGCTTTACTAGTTCCAGCTTTTGCAGTTGCCATGAAATATCATTTGCGGCGAGAAAGAGTCAATCCCGAATTAGGAAATCTAATGTCAGTAACTCGCTATAGGAGAATAAAACAAGTAGATCATCCTCCTTTAGAAATTGCTTTTTGGCTTTCCGACTATTTACAAGAACAGTACAAAAATAATAAACTAAGTATCTTTCAATTAGAAAGTTTGCAAGCAGATGTAGATCGAATGGTGGATATTCTTGGGGCCTGCGAAAGAATCCTGAAAACACCAGTTCCAATTGTTTATGCGATCGTTTTTAAAATTTTACTTGCGGTTTATTTTGTATTGTTACCTTTTAGTTTAGTTCAAGGGATTAATTGGTGGACTGGCCCGGCAATGGTTTTCATCAGTTTAATCATACTTAGCATCAATGAAATCGGTACTGAGATTGAAGAACCATTCGGTCGCGATCCTAACGATTTACCTCTAGATTTTATTTGTAACGGTTTAGTGAAGAATATTCAACATTTGCTCACACTAGATCCTGATTCTCCTTACATTTATAAAGACTTTTACGTTGAAGATAGAAAGGTTGCTTGAAAATTGCTTGATTGAGGAGCGAGGTTTATACTTTGATATTTTGTTAATTTGATTTAAATAGAGTTTGGCAAAATTACCTCATCTCTCTGTTAAAACAAAAATTTTCATGAGAGCTAGGATTTGACCTCTCAGCCTTGCTTGAAAAAGAGCGGGTGGGGGGAATCGAACCCCCATCATTAGCTTGGAAGGCTAAGGTTTTACCACTAAACTACACCCGCATAAAGGTATATCTAACCTTTTGCAATGACATTGATTATATCATAATTAGAAAAACTTGACAAGATATTTTTCAATAAAATCGAGCTTAGTCTTTTAACCCGCTTTCTTGTAAAGCTGCTAAATAATCGATCGCCGCTTCTAATTTCGATTCGTAAGTATAAGCAAATTCTTCAAACCAGAGACCTTCATCAGACCTTGGATCTAGATTATCGAGCCACGATCGAGCTTGACGAGTTAGTGCTTTTCTTTGACGCTGTCTGTTTAACTCTTGTTGCTGAATCTCTTCTAAATTGTGCAAATTGTGATTTTTTCTTTGCTGTTTCTGTTTAGTGCGATAGTCCGATCGCATTTGTTCGATTAAATTATCTCTTACTTTTGACTTCTTTGAATGTAGGGATGAGGAGCGAGCAGAAGAACTGGCTTTGCGATCGAACTGAGATTTAATATTAGCAAAGACATCTTTTGTCCCTCGATCTGACTTGGCATTATCTGCTGGCTGCTGATATTGAGACTTTAATTGCTCTAAGGCATTATCAGTCGCAGAATTAGCCTCTTTTGCTTCGACTGATTTTTTTGAATGTAGGGATGAGGAGCGAGCAGAAGAACTGGCTTTGCGATCGAACTGAGATTTGATGTTAGCAAAGACATCTTTTGTGCTTTGCTCTGACTTGGTACGATCTGCTGGCTGCTGATATTGAGACTTTAATTGCTCTAAGGCATTATCGGTCGCAGAATTAACCTTTTTTGCTTCAACTGATTTTGATTTTTTAGGGTCGAGCGAATTTTTATCGTTTGTTTGCTGCTTATTTTGATATTCTGTTTTAAATTGAGACAAAAGTCGGTCTACTTCATTCATCTGTGCTTCTCATCAGCGATCGACAAAGAATTGAGATTGCTTCTAAATTCTATAAACTTTCTCTTCATCTCCAATCCTAACAAGAATATCGAGCAAGGAATCACTTTAGCAGAATTTAGCAATAGAATTAAAAGCTTATCAAAAAGCAAATCTTTGGCTTATTTCAGCTATGTTATACCCTGCTCGAATTGAATTATTCTAAGATTTGCTTAAAAGTAATTAAGCCGCAGTTAAACATTTTTCTAAAGGTTGCCAGCGAAAATATCGCTCTCCCCCCATTTCGACAACTATTTTAAGACGAGGTTCTTCTTTAGGTAAATTTACTAAATATTGCAATTCTGTTTTAGAAAGAATAAATCCTTCAATAATCCACAATAATAAACCTTTAGATCTCGCTGGCAGATAATCTAATTGATAGCTGGCGATCGGAGCTACATAATATCTCGGGCCGACTTGTGCATCTTGAGCAATATTCTTTTTGCCCAAGTGAGGAGGACGAACCCCGTGTACTTGAGTTAAATATGCTGCTAGATCGCCCATTCCTCTAGCGGTCAGACTGAGACTTTGATAACCAGAAGCGCGCAAGCGTCTTTGATAGCGACCTTCATAGCCACCTTCAAGGGGCGCGTAAACCGCTACAGCTCCCGATTTTTCGACCTCGCGAATAAATCCTTTGCCAGTGGTAAGTAATGCCATAATTGCCTTAAATTTTATTAACAATTCTCGTATCGATTATAATCCACCGCGTGCCCTCAATGGCACGAGCTGAGGAGCATATTTAAACGACTCAACAGTCTTAATTTTCGATCGCTAAAAATAATTTTTATTTGAATTTTTAGATTTGAATTAATAATTGCAGCTAATTTTAATTGGCTTTAAATCTACAATTGAACCGAGATAAACACTCCCAATTTAATCGGTTGTCAAAATTGAAATTAATAGTAAAAGAAACAAAATTACCAAAAAATATAAGTTTTGAGCAATTTATCGAGCAAGCTGATTTTTATTCTTTTGTCATTTTTTCAGTTTTTTTTAGACTAGAAAATCATTTCAAGCTCGGTACGATAGCAAAACCGAAAACAATAATTAATTTCAATTAGTAATTAACTAACTAAATTGATTTTGACTCCAGAATTTTTAATGCTCGCAAGCTTGTTTCTAGCCCGACAACACTGGCGATTTTCTACGGCTCTTAATTTTAAAAAAAATATACTTGATTTTATGACACTGGATAATCTATAATTGACGATTGTGACCCAAATAACGATTGTAAAGCAACCAAAGTTATTATTTGTCGTGCTTTTAGCCTTAAATAAAAGCTAATTCAAATTATAATTTCGGTCTAACTCACTCAATAAAAATAGCAACTGGAACAAAAGTACCGCGCGCTTCCTTTATTTCTTTGCCTCTTTAAGATACTGAGGATTAATTCACTTAAGTCTTAAGGAAACAAGGCAACTAAATCAGCTTTTTAAACTGTTAGAAGGAAAATTTAACAAAGCTAAATTATTGAGTAATATATAAGGTTTCAGGACTGTAGATAAGATTTACAGTATCAATAGTTCCTGAAAAAATAAAGGCTGAGTGAGTTAACAGTCGCGATCGGGGTCGATCGATTAAATAGTTGTCTAGTAAAAGAAGAGGCTAAAGCAGTGTCTGTCGGCATCCTTGGCACAAAACTTGGCATGACCCAAATTTTTGAACAAAAAACGGGAGCAGCTATTCCCGTTACAGTAGTTCAAGCAGGGCCTTGCACGGTTACCCAAATTAAAACTAAAGAAACAGACGGATATAAATCCATACAAATAGGTTACGAAGAAGTAAAACCAAAAGCACTCAATAAGCCAGAATTGGGTCATTTGAAAAAAGCAGGAGAAAACGTACCCCCCTTGCGTCATCTCAAAGAATATCGAGTTGAGGATGTTTCGGGATACGAAGCCGGTCAAACCCTCAAAGCAGATCTATTCAGCGACGGGCAACTCGTAGACGTGAGTGGAAAAACCATCGGTCGTGGTTTTGCCGGATACCAAAAGAGACATAACTTTAGAAGAGGTTCGATGTCTCACGGTTCTAAAAATCATCGACTACCAGGTTCGATCGGGCCCGGAACGACTCCAGGAAGGGTTTATCCAGGCAAGAAAATGGCAGGACGTTACGGCCATACAAAAGTAACCATTCGCAAATTGCAGGTGGTGCGAGTAGATGCCGAGCGAAACATCTTGCTGATCAAAGGAGCGTTACCAGGAAAACCAGGGACGTTATTGAGTATTAGCCCGGCGAATATAGTAGGTCAGAAATAACCACGGCGATCGCCAAAAACAATCAAACTCTTTAGAGATTGCAATCAAGAATTAAACACTAATAAAGATGGTTAACTGTGTAGTTAAAAACTGGGAAGGAGAGCAAGTAGGAGAGGCATCTTTCGAGCTAAAAGTAGCAAAAGAAGAAAACGCCGCTCACATCGTGCATCGCGCCCTCGTCAGGCAAATGACCAACTCTCGTCAAGGCAGCGCGTCAAGCAAAACCAGATCTGAAGTTAGAGGTGGGGGACGAAAGCCCTGGCGGCAAAAAGGTACGGGTAGGGCAAGAGCTGGTTCGACACGTTCTCCATTGTGGCGTGGAGGTGGTGTAATCTTCGGGCCAAAACCGAGAGATTTCAACATTAAAATGAACAAAAAAGAGCGTCGTCTAGCAATTAGAACCGCTTTTAGTTCCAAAGCAGAAAATTTAATCATCGTAGAAGATTTTGCATCTCAACTGCCACAGCCAAAAACCAAAGAATTAATTGAGGCTTTAAGCCGTTGGGGAGTCGATTTCGGCAAAAAAGGCGACAAAGTATTATTAATTTTGTCGGAAATAGCAGATAACGTTTATCGCTCCGGTCGCAACATAGAAAAGTTGAAAATAATTAAAGCAACCAGCTTAAACGTTTACGACTTATTACACGCAGATAAAATTGTTGCTACCTCCGACGCACTAGAAAAAATCAAGGAGGTTTATGGTGGCTGAATATAACGTTCGAGAATTAGCAGATCTGGTAGTAAAACCAATTGTTACCGAAAAAGCAACTCTACTATTAGAGCAAAATAAGTACGTATTCGATGTTTTACCCAAAGCAACTAAGCCAGAAATAAAAGCAGCGATCGAAGCTTTATTTGAAGTCAAAGTAACCAAAGTAAATACTATTAACCCACCCCGCAAACAAAGAAGAGTGGGGAGATTTATCGGTTACAAAACTAGATATAAAAGAGCGATCGTCACCTTAGCAGAAGGGGATTCAATTACCTTATTCCCAGATGTATAAAAGAGCAGCGATCGCATTTTAAATACAGGCAAAATACAACAAAAAACCACATAAAAGATTATGGGTATTAGAACTTATCGGCCCTTAACTCCGGGAACTCGTCAAGCCAGCGTCCAAGACTTCGCGGAAATCACCAAAACCAAGCCGGAAAAATCACTTACAAAATACAAGCACAACCCCAAAGGACGCAACAATCGCGGTGTGATCACCTCTCGCCATCGCGGTGGCGGACATAAAAAACTTTACCGTCAAATCGACTTCCGTCGCGACAAACACAACATCCCCGCTAAAGTAGCAGCTATAGAATACGATCCTCATCGTAACTGTAGAATCGCCTTATTGTTCTATCAAGACGGCGAAAAACGCTACATCATTGCCCCAGCAGGACTAGATGTTGGCGATAAAGTAGTCTCCGGTGTTGATGCCCCCTACGAAATCGGTAACGCTTTACCCCTCGAGAGAATTCCTCTCGGTACGGAAGTCCATAACATCGAATTAAAAGCAGGAAAAGGCGGACAAGTCGTTAGAGCAGCCGGAGCATTTGCCCAACTAGTCGCCAAAGAAGGTAACTACGTCACCCTCAAACTTCCATCCAAAGAAGTACGGATGTTCCGCAAAGAATGCTATGCCACCATCGGCAAAGTAGGTAACTCCGAAGCAAGAAACGTCAAACTCGGCAAAGCAGGAAGAACCCGTCGCCTCGGCAGAAGACCCCACGTCAGAGGAAGCGCGATGAACCCCTGCGATCACCCCCATGGCGGTGGTGAAGGTAGAGCACCAATCGGAAGAAGCGGCCCCGTTTCACCTTGGGGTAAACCAGCTTTAGGTGCAAAAACCCGTAAAGCCAAAAAACAAAGCGATCGCCTCATAGTACGTCGTCGCAATAAAAGATAGAAAATAATAATCGATCGAAAAGAGAGAAAGATTTATGGCTCGTTCCTTAAAAAAAGGCCCTTTTGTCGCCGACAGTCTGCTGAAAAAAATCGAAAAACTCAACGCAAAAGGTGACAAACAAGTAATTAAAACCTGGTCGAGAGCATCGACAATTTTACCCCAAATGGTCGGTCATACGATCGCAGTGCACAACGGCAGACAGCACGTTCCAGTTTACGTTTCCGAACAAATGGTCGGACATAAATTAGGAGAATTTGCTCCGACAAGAACCTTTAAAGGACACGCCAAAAGCGATAAAAAAGCTGGACGCAGATAATAAAAAACATCGATTAAGATTCGGAGATATCCAATGGCAGTAGATACTAAAGAAGAAGTAAAAGCGATCGCCCGTTATATCAGAATGTCTCCTTACAAAGTACGGCGAGTTCTCGATCAAATTCGCGGTCGCTCCTATCGGGAAGCCTTAATTATTTTAGAATTTATGCCCTATCGAGCCTGCGAACCAATTCTCAAAGTGTTGCGATCGGCAGTCGCTAACGCAGAACACAACGCAGGTTTAGATCCGACTACTCTAGTAGTCAGTAAAGCATATGCCGATGGCGGCCCTTCCTTAAAACGCTACCGACCCAGAGCACAAGGTCGCGCCTATCAAATTCGCAAGCCAACCTGTCACATCACCGTTGCAGTAGCCCCCCAAATAGAAAAATAGCTAACCATCCAAGCATCAATCATCTCAAAGCACAAAGGAAACAAGCGTGGGACAAAAAATACATCCGGTCGGTTTTCGCCTCGGAATTACTAAAGAACACCAATCCTGTTGGTACGCCGACAGCAAACAATACCCCTATCTGCTTCAAGAAGATCGCAAAATTAGGGAATTCGTGCAAAAACAATTAAGTAATGCCGGTATATCTCATATTCGGATCGAACGCAAAGCAGATCAGGTAGACTTACAAATCCATACAGCAAGACCTGGCGTAGTAGTAGGTCGTGGCGGTAGCGGTATTGAAGCTCTCCGTACCTCACTCCAAAATGAATTAGGCAGCCAGCGACAAATTCGCATTAATGTGATTGAAGTTGCCAGAGTAGATGCAGACGCAGCTCTAATTGCCGAATACATCGCTCAACAACTCGAGCGCAGAGTCTCCTTTCGTCGTGTAGTGCGCCAAGCAATTCAAAGAGCGCAAAAAGCCGAAGTAAAAGGAATTAAAGTTCAAGTTAGCGGTCGGCTCAATGGAGCTGAAATTGCCCGCTCCGAATGGACAAGAGAAGGAAGAGTTCCCCTCCATACTTTACGTGCCGACATCGACTATTCCTATCGCACCGCAAAAACCATTTACGGAATTTTAGGGATAAAAGTTTGGATCTTTAAAGGAGAAATTATTCCAGGACAGGAAGACATTCCAGCACCCGTTCCCGAGCGATTACCTCGCCGTCAGAAACGGAAACAAAAATTTGAAGATCGTTCCAATAAAGAATAGTTAGAAAAATTAATTAAGATAGGGTATTTATCATGCTCAGCCCCAGAAGAACGAAATTCCGCAAACAGCAACGCGGCAGAATGAAAGGTAATGCCAACCGAGGTAACAAAATCGATTTTGGTGATTTTGCCTTGCAAGCGATCGAACCCTGTTGGATCACTTCCCGTCAAATTGAAGCCGCAAGAAGGGCAATGACTCGCTACGTTCGTCGTGGCGGTAAAATTTGGATTCGCATTTTCCCAGACAAACCCGTAACTATGCGACCGGCAGAAACCAGGATGGGTTCTGGTAAAGGATCTCCAGAATTTTGGGTAGCAGTAGTCAAACCAGGTCGGATTATGTTTGAAATTGCCGGAATTTCTGAAGAAGTCGCTCGCGAAGCAATGCGTTTAGCAGCCCAGAAATTACCAATTAAAACTAAATTTATTAGACGTGAAGACGAGATCGGTTAGAAAATTATGCCATTTCCCAAAATAGAAGATGCCCGGAAATTAAACGACGAAGAACTTGCCAGTGAAATTATCTCCGTCAAACGAGAATTATTCGATCTGCGCTTTCAAAAAGCGACTGGCAATTTAGAAAAAACCCATCAATTCAAACATAATCGCCATCGTTTAGCCCAATTGATGACCGTAGAGCGGGAAAGACAATTGGCAGAACTAAAAGGAGTAACCAAGCCAGCAACAGCAGAAGCAGAATCGGAATCCACCGAGCAAGCAGAATCAGAAGCAAGCCAAACAGAAACCCAACCAGAACAGGAATAAGCTCCAATGCCAATTAAAGAAAGAGAAGGAATGGTCGTCAGCGACAAAATGGATAAAACCGTAGTCGTCGCCGTTGAAAGCCGCGTTCCTCATCCAAAATACGGCAAAATCGTCGTCAGAACTAAAAAATACAAAGCTCACGACGAAGAAAATCAATGCAAAGCCGGCGATCGCGTCCGCATCAAAGAAACCAGGCCCCTAAGCCGCACCAAGCGATGGGCGATCGCAGAAATACTCGAATCGAGTGCGACTCAATAAAATAGCTCCTTATCTATTACTAAATATTAACCACCAACTATTAAATCCGTGATTCAACAACAGACATTTCTCAATGTGGCTGACAATAGCGGCGCGCGCAAACTAATGTGTCTGCGCGTCTTAGGGACTGGAAATTGCCGCTACGGCAAAATTGGCGACGTAATTATCGCCGTCGTAAAAGAAGCCATCCCCAATATGCCAATTAAAAAATCTGATGTTGTCAGAGCCGTAATAGTTCGTACTAAACATTCTCTCCGTAGAGATAGTGGCATGAGCATTCGCTTTGATGATAATGCTGCCGTAATTATTAATAACGACGGCAATCCTAAAGGTACTCGCGTTTTCGGCCCGGTAGCTAGAGAATTGCGAGAACGAAACTTCACTAAGATAGTATCTCTTGCTCCAGAGGTAATTTAAAATGGCTCAAAAACAAAAAAAAAGTTCCCCAAAACGTTACAAAATGCACGTTAAAAAAGGGGATACCGTACAAATAATTTCCGGCGCAGATAAAGGTAAAATCGGCGAAGTAACAGTTTCTTTACCTAAAGAAAGTAAAGTAGTTGTTAAAGGGGTGAATGTGAAAACAAAACACATGAAGCCCAAACAAGAAGGCGAATCCGGTCAAATTGTTACCTTTGAAGCTCCAATTCACAGCTCCAACGTTATGCTTTATTCTGAGAAAAAGAAAATAGCTAGTCGGGTCTGTTACACTTTTACCGAAGACGGTCGTAAAGTTCGGATGCTTAAAAAAACCGGAGAAGTAATCGATTGAATTATCGCTAAAAAAAATTCGCTCGCTCATCATCTTCAAGCCTATTTTCAGACTCTTTCCACTTCAAAAAGTTAAAGTTTAAAATTAACTATTCCTGACAAAGCCCAGGATAATAAAGCAGCAAAAACTATGACGCAACGACTCAAAACTGTATATCTAGAAACCATAGTTCCTAAACTTAAAGAGCAGTTCGGTTACACTAACATCCATCAAGTACCCAAGGTTGTCAAAATAACCGTTAACCGAGGTTTAGGAGAAGCATCCCAAAATGCCAAAGCTCTAGAATCTTCGATCGCAGAATTAGCAACTATCACCGGACAAAAACCAGTCGTTACTAGAGCCAAAAAAGCGATCGCAGGCTTCAAACTGCGTCAAGGCATGCCCGTTGGAGTAATGGTAACGCTGCGATCGGAACGAATGTATGCTTTCTTAGATCGCCTAATTAGTTTGGCATTGCCCAGAATTCGAGACTTTCGAGGCATCAGTGCGAAAAGTTTCGACGGTAGAGGTAACTATACTCTCGGTATTAAAGAGCAACTAATCTTTCCCGAAATCGAATACGACAGTATCGAACAAATTCGCGGTATGGACGTATCGATTATCACTACAGCCAATACTGACGAAGAAGGCCGCGCCTTACTCAAAGAAATGGGGATGCCGTTCCGCACCAATTAAACAATCCTTACATCAATGGAGGGAGTAAAACCAAGAATGTCCTCAACAGATACAGTTTCAGATATGCTGACGCGCATTCGTAATTCCTGTTTAGTGCGTCATACAACTACAGTAGTACCTACCACCAGAATGACTCGCAGTATAGCTAAAGTGCTCAAACAAGAAGGCTTTATCGATAGCTACGAAGAAAATGGTGAAGGGATCAAAAAACACTTGATAATTACCCTGAAATATAAAGGTAAAAATCGTCAACCTATCATTCAAACCTTAAAAAGGGTCAGCAAACCTGGATTGAGAGTATATTCAAATCGTAAAGAATTACCTCGAGTTCTCGGAGGAATTGGCATAGCGATTATCTCCACATCTAAAGGAGTTATGAGCGATCGAGAAGCTCGCAACCAGGGCGTAGGTGGTGAAATACTTTGCTACGTTTGGTAAATAAAAAAATTCTTTTTAATAAATAATAGGAGTAGAAGCGATCGTGTCTCGTATTGGCAAACGCCCAATCCCCATTCCTAAAAAAGTCGAAATTAAAATCGATCGACAACACATTGTTGTCAAAGGGCCTAAAGGCGAATTAGAACGGGTTTTACCCACAAAAATAATCGTAGAACAAAGCGAGGAAAATCTCTTAGTCAAAAGAGAAGACGAATCTCGCTTAGCCCGTCAAAGACACGGTTTGTGTCGTACCTTAGTTTCTAACATGGTAGAAGGAGTATCTTCAGGCTTTCAAAAACGCTTGCAAATCCAAGGAGTTGGCTACAGAGCGCAAGCACAAGGAAGCAAGTTAACCCTCAACGTCGGTTACAGTAAACCCGTTGAAATGCAAATGCCTCAAGGAATAGAGGTCAAAGTAGAAAGCAATACCCAAGTAATCGTCAGCGGCATTGATAAAGAAATTGTTGGCAATATAGCTGCTAAAATTCGTGCCGTTCGTCCTCCAGAACCATACAAAGGTAAAGGAATTCGCTATCTAGGCGAATTCGTCAGACGTAAGGCTGGTAAAGCAGGTAAAAAATAAATAGGCTATGAAATTAACTCGCAAACAACTAATTCAGCGTCGTCACCGCAGCTTGCGCGGTAAAGTCAGCGGTACTCCAGAACGTCCCAGACTAGCTGTTTTTCGCTCTAACAAACATATTTACGCTCAAGTAATCGATGATGTTGCTCAACACACTTTAGCTGCAGCATCAACACTCGAGCCAGATTTGAAATCTCAGATCTCATCCGGTGCTACCTGTACCGCTTCAGAAGCAGTCGGGAAATTAATTGCCGAGCGCAGCAGAGAAAAAGGTATTGAAAAAGTAGTTTTCGATCGCGGCGGAAACCTCTATCACGGTCGCATCAAAGCTTTAGCTGAAGCAGCTCGCGAAGCCGGATTAAACTTTTAAAGTCAAACAAAGGAGCAAAGTATCGATCGTGGCAAAACGTCGTAAAAGTAATCGCGCTAAAGAAAAAGATAGCAACTGGCAAGAACGAGTCATTCAGATCCGTCGCGTCAGCAAAGTTGTTAAAGGCGGTAAAAAATTAAGCTTTCGGGCGATCGTTGTCGTTGGCAACGAAAAAGGGCAAGTTGGAGTCGGCGTAGGTAAAGCCGGAGATGTAATTGGCGCAGTCCGCAAAGGGGTGGTTGATGCCAAAAAGCATTTAATCGAAGTATCTATTAATAAATCTAATTCGATTTCTCATGTCGCTAACGGCATTTCTGGAGGAGCAAAAGTATTCATGCGCCCAGCAGCACCAGGTACTGGGGTAATTGCTGGCGGTGCAGTTCGTACCGTCTTAGAACTATCTGGAATTAAAAATATCTTAGCGAAGCAATTAGGTTCTAACAATCCCCTCAACAACGCCAGAGCAGCTATCAATGCCCTCGAACAAATCAGAACTTTCTCTCAAGTAGCTCGAGACAGAGGCATTGCTTTAGAACAAATCTATACTTAAGTTAGGAGATAATAACTGATGAAATTAAACGATGCCGTACCTAAAGAAGGTTCTAAACGGCGCAGGAGAAGAGTAGGACGAGGCATATCTGCCGGTCAAGGGGCTAGTTGCGGCTTCGGTATGCGAGGACAAAAATCGCGATCGGGTACGGGAACGAAAGCAGGTTTTGAAGGAGGACAAATGCCTCTTTATCGTCGCGTCCCTAAATTAAAACACTTTACCCTAGTTAATCCCAGTTATTACACTATAATCAACGTCGAAAAATTAGCATCTTTACCCGCTAATACGGAAGTAACCCTCGACTCTTTAATTTCTGCAGGCATCATTACTACCGATGACGGCCCTCTGAAAATTCTTGGCAAAGGCGAATTAAACGTTCCCCTTCAAGTCAAAGCAGCAGCTTTTACCAAAAGTGCCAAAGAAAAAATTGAAGCCGCCGGCGGTAGCTGCGAAATAATTGCCAGCTAAAACTGAAACTCGGGTTACTCTGTATGGGGAGACAAATATAAAACTTATAAAATAATAAGCTGATAAGAGGATAATTATCCTTTTCTTTTTGAGGTAATTTATTAATGGACGTAAGTCGAGGTAAAACGCCAACTGCTCAAGAAACATTCGTGCAGATGGCTCAAGCAGCAGGACTCAGGGGTAGAGTGCTCGTAACTCTGGGCCTGCTTCTTTTAGTACGCTTTGGAATTTTTATTCCCATACCTGGAATAAATAGAGAAAATTTCGCACGAGCAATTGAAAACATCCCCGGATTGGGCTTTTTAGATATATTCACTGGCGGAGGGGTATCTGCCCTAGGGATTTTTGCCTTGGGAATTCTACCATTTATTAACGCCTCCATCATCATGCAGTTACTAACTGCTGCTATTCCCAAACTAGAAGACCTCCAAAAAAATGAAGGGGAAGCCGGAAGAAGGAAAATTTCCCAAATTACTCGCTATGTGGCTCTAGGGGGCGCAATAATCCAGAGTACAGCATTAACAACCACTTTACTCAACAGACCAGAAATTGCCACCAATCCTGGATTTGCTTTTGTTGCTGAAACCATTTTGGCTTTAACTGCCGGATCTATGTTTGTGATGTGGATTTCTGAATTAATTACCGAACGAGGCATCGGCAACGGAGCATCTTTACTAATTTTTGTTAACATTGTTGCTGTCTTGCCCAGTACGTTAGGCAGTACGATTGAATTAGCCAACGATAACTTGCAAAGAGGAAATCGAGCCGTATTAGCGCAAATCGTAATTTTGTTGCTGGTATTTTTAGTAACTATCGTGGGTATCGTCTTCGTTCAAGAAGGAACTCGTCGCATTCCGATTGTTTCTGCCAAAGTTCAAGTTGGTAAAAGATTTCGGAGGGAAAGAAAAAGTTATCTACCCCTGAGATTGGTTCAAGGCGGGGTAATGCCAATTATTTTTGCTTCTTCAGTATTAGTTTTACCTTCCTTTTTATCTGGCTTGCCATTTATTCAAGGAACACCAATTCTGCAGCGAATATTAAGTTATCTCACCCCCGGACACTGGGCTTATTTGGTATTATACTTAGTCCTGATTGTTGCATTTAGTTTTTTCTACTCTTCTTTAATTGTCAATCCTTTAGATGTATCCCAAAATTTGAAAAAGATGGGATCGAGCATTCCTGGAATTCGTCCTGGTAAATCAACCAGCGAATACTTAGAGAAAGTAACTAACCGTCTTACTTTTTTAGGAGCAATATTTTTGGGAGTTGTCGCGATCGTACCGACTGTAGTGGAAAATATTACTCAAATAGCAACTTTTAGAGGCATAGGGGCAACCTCTCTTTTGATTTTGGTTGGTGTTGCTATCGACACTGCCAAGCAAATTCAAACTTATGTCATCTCTCAAAGTTATGAAAAGATGGTTAAACAATAAAGCTTGCCAACAAGCTTTGTTGCCAAAGAGTTTCGAGCGAGAAGAATTAAAAAAACTTTTTCGATTTTTGTTGTTTTCGATAAAGTCGATTGACCCTCGCTCGATATCTTTCCTCTTCATTCTCTTGAGATCGGTAAAGCGAAAACCAAATATAGGTCATAGTCGCTTTGTACGATCGATCGATCTAATCGGAGTATGAACGACTGATGACCCCCTAACAAAAAGTAGCAATCTTAAAACTAATGACTCACGATACTGGATTAATCTTTTTAGGCCCTCCCGGAGCAGGAAAAGGAACTCAAGCTAAGCTTTTAGCCGAAGCAATTGACGTTCCTCATATTGCTATCGGAGACATCCTAAGAGAAGCGATCGCAGACCAAACTCCAATTGGTAAAGAATTTCAGCAATACGTAGATCGAGGAGAATTAGTTCCCGATCGCTTGATTCTAGATTTAATTAACGATCGCATTCAGCAACCAGATGCAAAAAAAGGATGGATTCTAGACGGGTTTCCTCGTAACGTCAAACAAGCTCTTTTTTTAGAAGAACTTTTAGCCAAGCTCGACCGCTCTTATACCATATATGTGGTCAATCTCGAAGTTCCCGAACAAGTTTTAATGGAGCGTTTGCTAGAGCGAGGCAGGAAAGATGATACCCCTGAAACCCTCAGCCGTCGTTTGCAAGTGCATAAAGAAGCAACAGAGCCGGTGATCGACTTCTATCGCGATCGCAATAAATTATATTCAATCGATGGCGATCGTTCTCAGGAGGAAGTTACTAAATCGATCGAGCAAATTGTCACTCCCGCTCAATCTGGAATTTAATTCAGGGCCAACACCTTCCAATCCCAGGCCAAAGATAAATTTTGATAAGATTTCTAAAGGTAAGGGAGACGAGTAAAACTAATTCGTTTTGATGTTAACAATTTTCCAGATCGAGCGAGCTTAATTTAACTTTATCTCCTAGAAACAAATACACTACTCAATTGAGGATATTAACCTTGTCTAAACAAGATTTGATTGAAATGGAAGGCACCGTGACAGAATCTCTTCCTAATGCCATGTTTCGAGTCGACCTCGATAATGGGTTTAACGTCTTAGCTCATATTTCCGGTAAAATTCGGCGTAATTACATCAAAATTTTACCAGGCGATCGGGTTAAAGTTGAACTTACTCCGTACGATCTGACCAAAGGAAGAATTACTTATCGTTTGCGTAAAAAGTAAGCTTAGTTTGAGTTTGGCAAACTCAAATAGAAACTGACAAAAATACATTATATTGATATAATAATAAGCTTGCAGTGTAAATTAAAAATCATGAAGGTCAGAGCATCAGTAAAAAAAATCTGTGAAAAATGTCGAGTCATTCGTCGTCGCGGACGAGTAATGGTAATTTGCTCTAACCCAAAACACAAACAGCGTCAGGGTTAAGCAAAATTTAGTTGTCAACAATAAAAACAGAATAATTCAAAAGAGGGACAAGCAGTGGCAAGGATTGCTGGTATCGATCTACCTCGCGATAAACGCGTGGAAATCGGTTTAACTTACATTTATGGGATTGGTTTAGCTAGATCTCAAGAAATAATCGCAAAAACGGGAGTCAACCCAGATACGAGAGTAAAAGATTTAACGGATGAAGATTTAATAAGTCTTCGTACCTTTATTGAAAACAACTATCAAATTGAAGGGGATTTGAGACGTTGGGAGACCATGAACATCAAACGCCTGATTGATATCGGTACCTATAGAGGTCGTCGTCACAATCAAGGGCTACCAGTACGAGGTCAAAGAACTCGGACTAACGGTAGAACTCGTCGCGGTAGAAGATTAACAGTAGCAGGCAAGAAAAAAGCTCCCAGCAAAAAATAACAATACTCAATGTAATTTAAAAAATTGTAACCAAACAAAATGGCGAAACCAACTAAAAAAGGCGGCCCAAAAAAACAAAAACGAAACGTTCCCAACGGAGTTGCTCATATCCAATCTACATTCAACAACACAATTGTCACTATTTCAGATGCAAATGGGGATGTGATTTCCTGGGCATCTGCAGGTTCTAGCGGTTTTAAAGGAGCAAAAAAAGGCACGCCTTTTGCCGCGCAAACAGCAGCAGATAATGCAGCTCGTCAAGCCATAGACCAAGGAATGCGTCAAATAGAAGTGATGGTGAGCGGGCCAGGAGCTGGTAGGGAAACAGCAATTAGAGCACTTCAAGGAGCTGGATTGGAAATAACTTTAATCAGAGATGTAACTCCAATTCCCCATAATGGCTGTCGTCCTCCCAAGCGACGCAGAGTCTAGACAACTGCAAAAAACAACTGATCGAGCGGAACGATCGCAGCCGATCGTCATTATGTAAGGGAAAGGAAAATAAATAAGATTGAAAACTTTCCTCATGGGTTAAGAAAAAGGGAGGTCGCTCTGTGGCGCAAGTAAGAATCGACTGTGTAGAATCTAAAACACTTAAAAACCAAGTTCAGTATAGCAAATTTGTCTTGGAGCCCCTCGAGCGCGGCCAAGGAATTACAGTCGGCAACGCACTTAGGAGAACTTTACTATCCAACCTCGAAGGAGCGGCAATAACAGCCATTCGCATAGCAGGAGTAAATCACGAATTTGCTAGCCTCGATGGAGTTAGAGAAGACGTTCTTGAAATCATTCTCAATATGAAAGAGGTAGCTCTCAAAAGTAATACTTCTCAAGCTCAAATTGGCAGGCTAAAAGTTGCAGGGCCGGCAACAGTGACGGCTAAGGATTTCCTAGTTTCTCCAGAAATAGAAATAGTCGACCCCAATCAATATATTGCCACCCTGACAGAAGGGGCACAATTAGAAATGGAGTTCCGGGTTGAAAAAGGCAAAGGGTATCGTGCCGTAGAGCGAGGCAAAGATGAATCTAGTTCGATCGATTTCTTGCAAATTGATGCCGTCTTTATGCCCGTAACTAAAGTAAAATACAGCGTTGAAGACACCAGAATAGACGGTGCTCCTGCCAAAGATAGATTGACGATTGAAATCTGGACTAACGGCAGTTTCAAACCAGAAGAAGCTTTATCTCAAGCAGCAGGAATTATTATCGATCTGTTCAATCCAATTAAGGATATGAGCCTCGAAGCAATTCCCGAAGATGAAGAAGTTCAAGACGATCCTAACAAGCAAATTCCGATCGAAGAGTTGCAATTGTCCGTACGAGCCTACAACTGTCTCAAAAGAGCGCAGATTAATACAGTTGCCGATCTCTTAGATTACAGTGAAGAAGACTTGTTGGAGATCAAAAATTTTGGCCAGAAATCTGCAGAAGAGGTCATAGAAGCTCTTAATAAACATCTAGGCATAACTTTACCTAGAGAAAAGTCAGCTAAAGCTTAATCAAAAATTACCGCCCGAAGCTGAATCTAAACAACAAGAGACTCAGACAAAAAATGTATCGACAATAGCACCCAACAATTGTTAAACCATACCATAAGGAGACACTAAAATGCGTCACAGATGCCGAGTAGCTAGACTCGGAAAGCCGGCAGATCAAAGAAAAGCACTACTTAGATCTTTAACAACCGAATTGATTCGTCACGGCGAAATAAAAACTACCCTAGTTCGAGCCAAAGCCGTTCGCCAACAAGTTGAAAAAATGATTACCTTAGCAAAAGATGGCTCTCTATCATCTAGACGTAGAGCTATGGGTTATTTGTATGACAAAAATTTAGTTCATGCTTTATTTGAGGGAGCAAAAGAACGCTACGGCGATCGCAATGGTGGCTATACTCGGATCGTTAGAACCCTAGAACGCAGAGGAGATAACACTCAAATGGCAATTATTTCCCTAGTTTAAGCGCATATTTTGCCAAACAATTAGGAAGTTGGCTTTTAAAACCTTCATTTCCTTGACAAACTTAACAGACCAGCACTCTAGCAAACTGACGAATTTTATACCAGTGTCTATTAGTTGCGAGCAAACCCCCCAGCGAGTAGCTTTAGTAATACAATACTTAGGGGCTAACTATCATGGTTGGCAGCGACAGCCAAACCAAAGCACCATACAAGAGCAAATCGAACAAGCACTCGCTGAGGTCATCAATCAACCCGTAACTTTACATGGTGCAGGACGTACCGATGCTGGAGTCCACGCAGCAGCCCAAGTCGCTCATTTTAACTATTTAGGGCCGATACCTCCCGATAAATGGGCTAAAATTCTTAACTCTCGGTTGCCAAAGGATATATTGATTAGAGGATCGGCTCGAGTCCCTTCTGATTGGCACGCTCGCTTTTCAGCTTTATGGCGACGTTATCGCTATACGATTTACACAGAAAAACGCCCAAACGTCTTTGTTTTACCCTTTTGTTGGCATTATTACCAAGCTACTTTGGAAGAATCCTTAATTCAAGAGGCACTCAATCCAATGATCGGGAAACACGAGTTAGCGGCTTTTCGGCGCGCAGGTTCAGAAAGGAAACATTCTTGGGTAGATATTCAAGAAGTACAATGCTATCGACAAGGTGAATTCTTACATCTAGAAATTCAAGCAGATGGTTTTTTGTATGGAATGGTAAGATTGTTAGTTGGAATGTTAGTCGAAGTCGGAACCAAACAGCGATCGCCAGACAATTTCACTCAGGTATGGCAAGAACAAAGAAGAGATCTAGTTAAGTATTCCGCTCCAGCCAAAGGACTTTGTCTGTTGAGAGTTGGCTATAGGCACTTTCCTTTTTCTCAAAAGGTCTGGTTCGATACTCAACCTACTTTTCTACTTTATAACTAGCTATTAAGAATAACAAACGAATAATAAAGGAAACAAATCACTATGATGAGTAAAACCCCCCTACCTAATAAAGAAACTTTAAATCAAAAATGGTACGTTGTAGATGCTGCCGAGCAACGTTTAGGACGTTTAACTACCGAAATTGCCAAAATCTTAAGAGGAAAAAATAAACCTATTTATACTCCTCATATGGATACTGGCGATTTTGTGATCGTAATTAATGCCGAAAAGGTAGTAGTAACTGGAAAAAAACCAGCTCAAAAACTTTACCGTCGCCATTCAGGAAGACCGGGAGGAATGAAGGTTGAAACTTTCAATCAGCTTCAAAATCGCATTCCTGAAAGAATTGTAGAAAAAGCAGTTAAAGGGATGCTACCAAAAAATTCGTTAGGTCGCAAACTATTTACCAAATTAAAAGTGTATTCGGGGCCAGACCATCCCCATCAAGCACAACAGCCAGAAGAATTAAAAATTAACACTATTCCAACAGGAGATAAATCATAATGCAGGCAGAAGAATCAGCAAAAGCTATATACTGGGGAACTGGTCGCCGCAAATCTTCAGTAGCAAGGGTTCGTCTCGTACCCGGTAACGGCGCGCTGACAGTTAACGATAAAGACGGGGAAACTTATTTTAATCGAATTCCCAGCTATCTAGTTAATGTCAAAGCTCCCCTCGAAACTTTAGGTTTAGAAAATGAGTACGATATCCTCGTCAAAGCTCATGGTGGCGGACTGACCGGACAATCTGATGCTGTTAAACTAGGAGTAGCAAGGGCACTGTGCGAACTGTCTCCAGAAAATCGTCAAATACTCAAAAAAGAAGGTTATTTGACCCGCGATCCTAGAGCAAAAGAACGGAAAAAATACGGCTTGCATAAAGCTCGTAAAGCTCCCCAATACTCAAAACGATAACAATTTTGGGATTGGAACTAGGGTAAAAATAACACTAATCCTCCCTACTAAAAAAATCGGGAAGTTTTCGATTTCCCGAATTAATCTAACCTAATATTAAATTAAAAATATATTGGGTGATTTTTAAGATTAAGTTCGATATTTGTATCTCTAAAATTTCGACTTACCCTAATCTTGTTAATAACAATAAACTAACAAATAAAAAACGGAAAATAATCATGCCTAAGCCAGGAATTCACCCCGAATGGTATCCCGAAGCAAAAGTAATCTGTAACGGTGAAGTTGTCATGACCGTCGGTTCTACACAACCAGAAATTCAAGTCGATATTTGGTCTGGTAATCATCCTTTTTATACCGGAACTCAGAAAATAATCGATACTGAAGGTCGGGTCGATCGCTTCTTGCGTAAATATGGATTGCTCGATGCAGAAGAAGAAGAAAATGAAACTTCTGATGCCAAAGAAAAATAGCTTTTCAATGCATAGTTTTAGCCCAGCAGAATTTCTGCTGGGTTTGTATTGTTTGGCAAGAATTTTATTTGGCTTTTTTCTTGAAGCATTACATTGCAAGTAAATCCCATGGCTGAATCATATTTACATCAAAAATTAAAATCAGTAGAGTCTACTTTCCACGAATTAACTCGTCGCTTGGGAGATCCAGATATCGCGACTAATCCCGAAGAATTACAAAGAGTGGCCAAAGCGCGATCGGATCTCGAAGAGACAGTAAACACTTACAATACTTGGAAAGAGGCGAGCGAAGAGTTAGTCGGAGCTAAGCAAATTCTGAAAGAGTCTGGTAGCGATCTAGAATTGAAAGAAATGGCTGCCCTCGAAGTTGGAGAATTAGAAAATCAGTTAGAAAATTTAGAAAAACAACTGAAAGTTTTGCTCCTACCGAGAGATCCCAACGATGATAAAAACATTATGCTAGAAATTCGCGCCGGTACGGGAGGCGACGAAGCAAGTATTTGGGCTGGCGATTTATTGAGAATGTATTCTAAATACGCCGAATCTCAAAAATGGCAAGTGAAATTGGTTAGCGAATCTCCTGCCGATATGGGCGGCTTTAGTTCAGCAATTCTCGAAATTCAAGGCGATCGCGTTTACAGCAAACTTAAATTTGAAGCTGGAGTTCATCGAGTGCAGCGCGTACCCGTCACTGAAGCTGGCGGAAGGGTTCATACTTCTACCGCAACTGTGGCAATTATGCCAGAAGTCGATGATGTAGAAGTAAAAATAGATCCCGGCGATATCGAACTGAAAACAGCTCGATCCGGCGGTGCTGGCGGTCAAAACGTCAACAAAGTTGAGACGGCGGTAGATTTGATGCACAAACCGACCGGAATTAGAATTTTTTGTACTGAAGAACGATCGCAATTGCAAAACAGAGAACGAGCAATGCAAATTTTGCGGGCTAAACTATACGAAATTAAGTTAGCCGAGCAACAAGAAGCAGTTAGTTCGATGCGTCGATCGCAAGTTGGTACGGGAGCGCGATCGGAAAAAATCCGTACTTATAATT
This sequence comes from Prochloraceae cyanobacterium, assembly GCA_030065265.1. GTDB lineage: Bacteria > Cyanobacteriota > Cyanobacteriia > Cyanobacteriales > JASJDA01 > JASJDA01. The sequence continues at coordinate 9,686 of JASJCW010000042.1, read as the reverse complement.
ACAAAGACAATCGCGTCACCGATCACCGATTGGGAGAGAATTTTCCTTTGGCCGGGTCTTTAGAAGGCGATATCGACCGGATCGTTCAAACTTGTATCGCTCGAGATCAGCAAGAGCGTTTAGAAGAGTTAGCTTCTTCTCCCACATCTGGTATTGAAGCTCTCAACTAATATCTTGATTGTTTTCTTAATTAATTTACCGTGGCGCGATCTTATTCGAGGTCGCGCTAAAAATAAATATTCATTCCCATCGATCGCTCGAGCTGAAATTGAAGCTAGATTTGGCATTAAATCAGAGGATTTTAGTAAAATTTATCTTTTTTATTTGCTGTCAATCAGCAAATTTTAATTGGTATTTAAGTCGCAAAACGAACATAAAAATCGATCGCTTTACGACTGGAATTAATAAGTCAATTTTAATTATCTATCGATCGAAGCTGGCAATAAACTATCGGGATAAGCTTCAGCACTAATACAAATTTCCATCGCTTCAGTTGGCAAGATTTCAGTGTTGTTGCGACTTAAAGCCAAAACACATTTAGAATAGCGTTTGGGCAAAAGACTGCGACGACAAGAATCTAAAGTTAGAGTCGAATAGGAGCTTGAAGGTTCGATTTCAACTTCTTCTTCAACTGTCATATCTACACCGTGAATATCAACTACGCAAGTAGCCAGATCGGGAGGTCGTCTGACTTGAAAACAAGTTTTGAGAGCATCTTCAGCTGCTACCGGAGTGCGATCGTTAATTTTCACGACACAACGAGATAATTGTCTTGGTTCTAAAGCTCTAGCACAAGCATCTGCTGCTTCTCTTACTTCAATATCAACTTCAATCAGTTCTCTGAGACAAACATCAAAATCGTTTCGTCCGCTAGATTTTTTTGGCTTTTCCTCTACTTCTTCAGATTCTGCGTCATGGTGAGCTTTAACAGGAAAATGTGTCGCTGTTGCAGCTATGATTCCTACGGGAATTAGAGCAAGAGTAATAAAACGAACAGCGCGATCGCCCTTAAGATTTAACATTATTTAATGTGGTAAATCAAACAAATATCAACTTATAGGATATTAGAACATTAATTGTCTTTTTATATTTAAATATCGTAATTAGGCTCTCAGCAAGCCGCAAATCCTCACATTGAGAACATATTTCTACTTATTTAGCTAGGTTTTAAAATAATTATTCATCTCCCTTCAAAAGTAGAGACGTTTTTTGAACGTCTCTAACACCAATTATTCTGGCTTAGCCTTAATATTCTGGTACTGAAGGATCTACTTCTTGCGACCAAGCAGTAATACCCCCTTTAACATTAATCCCCTCAATTCCAGCTTGTTTGAGAATACCTAGAGCTTTAGCCGATCGCCCGCCTTTTTTACAATGAGCGATCAAACGATGACCGTCGAGCAGACTTTTAACCTTATCAACTCCAGAACCATTTTCAATATCAGGTAAAGGAATCAAAGTCGCGCCAGGAATTTTAGCAATTTCGTACTCGTTAGGGTTGCGAACGTCGATAAGAAGATAATCATTCGCTTCACTATCGAGTAATTGTTTTAATTCAGTTACAGTCATTTCTGGTACTTCCATCTGCGCTTGTTGCTCCTGTGCTTTAGCTTGGGGTATGCCACAAAATTGTTCGTAATCGATTAATTTTTCAATTACCGGACGGACTGGGTTCGGTCTTAATTTTAACTCTCGAAAACTCATATCCAGAGCATTATAAAGCAACAATCTACCGCTGAGAGTATTTGGTTTGCCAAGGATTATTTTAATCGTTTCCGTAGCTTGAATCGTGCCGATAATCCCGCAAAGAACTCCTAATACTCCACCTTCAGCACAAGATGGAACCATTCCTGGTGGTGGAGGTTCGGGGAATAAATCGCGATAATTCGGCCCTCCTTCATAATTAAATACCGTTGCTTGTCCTTCAAAACGAAAAATAGAACCGTAAACGTTCGGTTTATTCAGTAAAACGCAAGCATCGTTAGTTAAATAGCGAGTCGGAAAATTATCCGTTCCGTCAACAACAACATCATAAGGTTCGAGAATTTCTAAAGCATTTTCCGAACTCAAACGAGTTTCGTACAAATCTACTTGACAAGCAGGATTAATTTCTAAAATGCGGTTTTTGGCCGATTCTATTTTTGGTCGATCGACCCAAGAAGTACCGTGAATTATCTGACGTTGTAAGTTAGAGCTATCGACAATATCAAAATCGACAATGCCGATCCGTCCAATTCCAGCAGCAGCTAAATATAGTAGTAGGGGCGAACCAAGTCCTCCCGTACCGATACAAGCAACGCTAGCAGCTTTAAGGCGTTTTTGACCTTCTACACCTACTTCCGGCAAAATAACGTGGCGAGAGTAGCGTTGATACTCTTCTTTGGTTAATTCAATTTCATCCAAATTCGGATTGAGCATAATCGTAAATTTCGATCGCAATTAGTAAAGTTAAAGTTAAAGCTCTCAAAGAGCGACGACCGCGCCGAGTTCTATTTATTTTTTTTTTATTGCATTTTGTTTTTGTTTGTTTTAGCAAACTTATAGTGCAAAATCTCGGCTTTTCTATCTCCTAACTGTAATTAATTTTATAGTCAGGGGTAAAGTATATGTTTACTGAAAAATATTAATCAGACATTGTAATTTACTAACAAAATTAATATTTATTTCTAGCTAGTAAAGTTAAATTATAATTATTCTGCTCGATAGGGTTAGCAGCCTATTTAAATTTTTATAAAAGCATTCCCGATCGTGAAGATTTTATTAATTGAAGATGACGACTTAGTATCGAGAGAACTTAAACAAGTTTTAACCGCTCGCGAATATACTGTCGATCTTGCCGCCGACGGAAAAGCAGGTTGGGAGTTGATTGAGGCTTTCAGTTACGATCTAATTCTGCTAGATCTAATTTTGCCCCACCTAGATGGAATTAGTCTTTGTCGGAAACTGCGATCGCAAGGAATTAGAACGCCAATTATTTTAATTACTGCTCTCGATAGTTCTAAGAAGAAAGTAATCGGTTTAGATGCCGGAGCTGATGACTATATTACTAAACCCTTCGATCTCCAAGAATTATTAGCGAGAATACGCGCTCTCTTGCGTCGAGGTAGTTCGTCATTACCTCCAGTTTTAAGTTGGGGACAATTAGATCTCAATCCAGGCACGATGGAAGTCAGACATCAAGGCAAATTACTGCGCTTAACCCCTAAAGAGTATAGGATTTTAGAGTTATTTTTACGCAATCCCCATCGCGTTTTTAGCCGCAGTCTGATTTTAGATCGGATTTGGTCTTTTGAAGAATGTCCTGCAGAAGAGACGGTCACAGCCCATATTAAAGGGTTGCGGATGAAGCTTAAAAATGCTCGAGCTGGCGATCCGATCGAAACTGTTTATGGTGTTGGTTATCGTCTGAAAAGAATCGAACAATCTAAGCCCCGACTTAGAGTAAAACAGAAAAAATCAAAGCTTGTTACTGCTGAAACAGAGCAACAAGCAGTCGCCGTTGCTACTAGTCTTTGGCAGCATCTTTGGGCTGAATTTAACCATCGACTCACTGCGATCGAAAAAGCTAGCGATCTATCTTTGAAAAATTCCCTCGACGAAAAATCTAAACAAGAAGCGATCGAGCTAGCCCACAAGTTAGTGGGTAGTTTAGGTATTTGCAACTTATTTCAAGCCAGTTATTTAGCTAGAGAAGTCGAACAGATTTTTGATAGCAATCTTGCTTTAACTGGCGATCGCAAACAACATTTATCAAATCTTCTTGCTGCAATACGTCAGGAATTAGAGCGCGCATTCACCCTCAAATCAAATGCAAAAGCGATCGTATTGGATCGAGATCCTCAAGTATTGCGGCAAATAAGTAATTTGCTCGAACATTGGGGCATAGAAGTAAGGGCTTTAACGGATTCTTGGCAATTTTGGCCCGCTTTGAGCGATCTTCGTCCCGATTTAATTATTTTAGAGGCGCAAATGGCTGGAAAGAGCGGCATAGAATTGTGTCAGATCTTACGTCAAGATTTAAATCAGGCCGATCTGCCAATTTTATTATTGACCGAATCTAATGATGAGCAAATTAGAGAACAAATTTTTGCCGTTGGCGGAAATGATTATATCAGCAAGCCAATTGTCGAAGCAGAATTAGTGAGGCGCATTCTGAACTGTTTAGAAAAAGTCCGTTTGTCGAAGATCTTGGCCGAAAGAGAGTCAATAACCGGCCTGTTTTAGGTTACAACTCGTTTCAAGGGTTAAATCGTCTTGGTGCTTTGCTATCTCTTCAAGATTAACAACAAGAGTTTATTTTCTTGAAAGATCTTAAAAAAATTGAATTTAGTTTCACTAGTAAAGCGATCGCTATTCTCCCTACACCAGTGTTACCAATTTACTAGCACTTAAAATCACCTAAGTTAATCATGTGATTCTCTTAAAGAATTGTCATGTTTACCCATCTTAAGATGTTATCCTGTTAAGTGTAATGATTTCCAATATAAATATAGAACTTTTCTCTTTCAGAAAAAATTGCCTATTCCTGTATTGCAAGTAAACTTTTATTGAATGTTAATGTAAATTAATTCAATTTTAGAATTGATAACTATAATTAATTAACTTTTGTAAATAATTTATAATTGCGATCGAGAAATACTTATTTCTAGCTAAATAAGTAATATAAAAACTTAAATAATATTACTAAAAATAAGCAGAAACTTCTAACAATTTCAAAAAAGAGTCAAGTAGATCTATTTGAGAAAAAATGAACTTTTGCCAGTCAAAACAAGACCCGAGCAAAATTGTTTTCTAGAAAGCAATAGCGTTTCTATTGGTTTTAATCTTGGTTTAAGTAATAGCTATTACACCTTCACTAGATCTTCATTTTTTCCCTTTAGCTTCAATATAAATCCAATTGTTTTGTCAAAGTCAAGGTTTATAGCTGTCAACAATTCAGTTAACATAGCTTTACAAATTTTACTTAAACATTACAACAAAAACCATAGAAAAACAAATAATCTGGAGAGATAGAATTATGCACAGCTCGAGAATGAATAACTCTTCTTATTGGGACATTTTAGGTAATAATGGTCGAGATCGAACCAAAGTTCACAGGGAATTTTCAACAGGCGATCGATTCGACGAGAATACAAAAGACATTCAAACATTTAACAGTTTAAACCGAGGTCGAGTAGCGGTTTTTATTGACGGTGCCAATTTATTTTATGCAGCTTTACAATTAGGGATCGAGATTAATTACACCAAGTTACTTCGTTCTTTAACCAGCGATGCTAGATTATTGAGAGCATTTTTTTACACCGGAGTAGACCCGACTAACGAAAAGCAACAGAGTTTTCTACTTTGGATGCGTCGTAACGGTTATCGAGTAGTTACAAAAGAATTAACTCAATTACCAGATGGTTCTAAAAAAGCAGATTTAGACGTAGAAATTGCCGTTGATATGATGACTTTAGTCGGCTGCTACGATACGGCTATTTTAGTCAGTGGAGATGGAGATTTAGCCTATGCAGTTAATGCAGTGAGCTATCAAGGAGTCAGAGTAGAAGTAGTCAGTCTTCGCTCGATGACTAGTGACAGTCTGATTAATTTCGCCGATTCTTATATCGATCTCGATGCAATTAAAGTAGATATTCAAAAAGCTAGCTCTAACGATTATATCCACTAAAAAAACACTGTTTAAAGGCAAAATTTCACCAGGATTTCTCAAACGATAAATTACTATTTTAGAAATCCTCAATAGAGCGAAATAGATCCCCCGATTCAAAAATCTTCTTCGTTGTTATCTTCCGGTTTGCCGACTAATTTCACTTGGGGCTGTTCGGGAGCATTGATGAGATGAGAGTCGAAATCTGTTCGATCGCCCTTAGCAATAAATTCAGATTCAGATAATTTTTCTGCAAGATTATTTTCTAAAATCAAATCTAAATCTATGGTTTCTCCTTGAAAAACTTCAGCAAATTGACCGGCAACTTCAGCTAGATTAACTAAAGAATCGGAGTTTGTTTTTGCTGGCTTTTTTTTGGCACTATCTCCTTCTGGCACTGAAGCAACCGGAGCGATCGCAGCAGGTTTAGTTATTTTTTTTTTAGCTGGTGAAACTCTTGGCTCGGTAAATGGGGGCGAGCTTTTTTTTAGATCTTTATTTTTTACGTCGGAGGCCGAGCTTAAATTTTGATTGGCTGCTATTTGTAAATTTACTTTTACTTTGCGATCGCAAGCAGAATTGAAAGCAACTTCGACTCCTCTAATTCGAGGATAAAGTTGATCGTAAAATCCTTGATTACTAATTTCTACTTTGGCAAGAGAACCATCAAAAGCAATTAAATTGCAATATTTTTCTGCTAAAACTTTGGTGTATGCTGATTCGATTTTTGCAACGACCTTTTGCCAAATTTCCGGTAAGACAAGTTCGTTAGAATCTTCTATATTATTAGCAATTTCAACAGAATTATTGTTTGCTGTAGAGACTTGCTCGAAGTTATTTTGAGACTGGTCTATCGGTATTGTTTTAGTTTTTTGTTGAGGCGGAGCTGCTCCATTTTGAGAAGATTTAGGAGCAATTTTTGCTGATAATTGACTGGTAACTTGGGGTTGAGAAGTAATTTTGACCTCATTTTTAACTAGATCGCCCTCTTCACCGCGATTATTTGAGGGTAACAATCCCAATAAAGTTATTTCTAACCACAAACGAGAAACGTTACTGGTTTTGATTTGGAATTCGCTCGCTTTAAGTTGTTCTTGGCCTCTCAAGATATCAGCAATCGACCATTCTTTAGCTTCGAGCTGCAACTGTTCCCAGGTTGAAGTCGTAACCGCAACAAGATCCTTACTGTCGGGAGCTGTTTTGGCGATCGCCAGATTGAGATAAAAATTAGCTAAATTCTGTAAAATTATTAAAGGTTCGCGACCGCGATCGATTAAATTGCGACATTGTTGCAGCAATAAATCCGTGCGATCGGAGCGAATCGATCGCAAAATTGCTAACAGATCTATTTCCGCAACAGCTCCCACTTGATCCCAAACTCGATCGCTAGTTATATCACCTGAAAGTAAGCTCAAGCGATCCAAAAGACTTTGAGCGTCTCTGAGTCCGCCATTAGCAATTTGACCCACAAGAGTAATAGCTTCAGAATCAATCTTAATTTTTTCTAATTCGGCGATCCTCGTAAGATGATTTACCATTTCAACCAAGGGAATGCGACGAAAATCAAAGCGTTGCGTCCGAGAGATAATCGTCGGGAGAACTCTTTGCGGATCGGTAGTCGCAAGGATGAAAACCACTCTTGGAGGGGGTTCTTCTAAAGTTTTAAGCAAAGCATTAAAAGCTGCGATCGAGAGCATATGACATTCGTCGATCGCATATACTTTGTAACGAGATTGTACTGGAGCAAATTGGGAGCGTTCGATAATATCTCTGATGTTATCTACTCCAGTGTTACTAGCCGCATCAATTTCAATTACGTCCATTGCCGAACCAGCCGCGATCGCCCGACATACTTCGCAAATTCCGCAAGGTCGGGCCGTAGGTCGATCGGCTTCGAGACAATTGAGAGATTTGGCTAAAATTCGCGCCGAAGATGTTTTTCCCGTACCTCTCGGGCCCGCAAACAGATATGCTGGAGCGATGCGATCGCTTTCGACAGCATTAGTTAAAGTTGTGGCGATCGCATCTTGACCGACTAATTCGGCAAAAGTTTGCGGTCGATACTTATGATGCAAAGGTTGATAGGACATATGTATTTAATATGAAGCTCGATTTATAGGGTAAAATATTTTAGCCCCCTTCGTTGTAATATTCAGCAATAAAGAAAATTGAGTTTAATGACTTCAAAATATGAAAATTTCTAGAATTTACACCGATGGAGCTTGTATCGGCAATCCCGGCCCCGGTGGTTGGGGAGTAGTAATCTATTTTAGTGACGGTTCAGTCGCAGAAATGGGGGAACGAGAAGCAAAAACAACTAATAATCGCATGGAAATGGCCGCAGCGATCGGGGCACTAAAATTTTTTGCCGATTGCGGGCAAAAAGAACCAATTACCCTTTACACTGATAGCGAATACCTTAAGAAAGGCGTTACTCAATGGATTCATGGTTGGAAAAAGAAAAATTGGCGAACATCTGCCGGAAAACCAGTTGTCAATCAAGATTTGTGGCAAATACTCGATCGATTGAACTCCAAACTAATTCAATGGAAACACGTCCGAGGTCATAGTGGCAACGAAGGCAACGAGCGTTGCGACGAAATTGCGAGGGGATATGCTACAGGTAATCCTCCAGCCTTAAAACAAATTTCTGCATCTGTTGGTTCTGATGTTATCGCACCAATAAACCAAACTGCAGTAACAGGATTATCAGATTTACCAAATAAAATAACGATAATTAACGAAGAAGCCCAATCTTTTACTGTTAAGTCTAAGAAAACTATGATTGAATCATCTGCTAGTGCGATCGAAGAAGTACAACTACCTCGAGAAGTTCGAGTGACTCAATTAAATAATTTGATTGAAACCTTACGTATCGCTGACGAAATAGCTACCAAGGGTTACTTAATCAGTAGCTCGGAATTAGCCGATTTAATGGATATAAATGCCAGTGCAGTAACCAGCCGAGGAGATCACTGGTCTTGGCGTAACTGGGTCGTATCCAGAGTAAGACGCGAAGGAAACCAAATTCTCTGGCAACTAGAAAGGGTAGATTAACCAAGAGTCACAGATTAACTTGCCTTTAAAAAGGTGTTGTTGGCTGTGACCCCAAGCCAATCGCAAACAATTATCGATCTGCTGTTGGTTGTAAGTTGTAGACTCGCCCTCGCCATTGTTTTGGTCTTTGACTGGCAGATAAGAAAATACGCACTACAGCGATCGGATCTGCCAGAGGAGACAGCCAAAATAGCCAAGCGAAACTAGAAGATTTGGAACGGCGATCGTAGGAAGGTGCGATCGCAAACATCATTCCGATTCTAATTAAGACCAAGAAAATATTTAATCCAGTAGCGGCCAGGGTCGCAATCGAATCGTAACCGGATAATACAAAGTAGCCCAAACAAATGGATAAAGGAAGGGGTAAAGCTTGAACGCTTGTCAAAAACCACAAATCCCCCCAAGTTTGGGCAGGTTTTGCTGCGTCTTTCAAATCGAGCGATCGCCCCCATTCATTCCAGGTTTCAGCCGCGCCTTCATACATTCTCACTTTGAGGACTTTTGCACCGTCAAAAAATCCGACTTTAAAACCTCGCGCTGCGGCATAACGGGCTAAAGTTACATCATCGCAAAATGAGTTAGCCGCGCTTTCATAACCTCCTAATTGCTCTAAAACATGACGACGGGATAAAAAACACTGTCCGTTAGCCATTACCCTCTCAGGAACTGTAGAATCTACTCCAGCAGACTCGAAGCGATAGAGCAAAGTCATCAGTAAAGCTGGTTGCAAACACCATTCGAGAGGATATTTAAGCACGAATTGTGGCGAGAGGGATACGAGATCGTAACCTTCTGTTTCTGCTTCATTTACTAGGCTGGCAACTAAACCAGGTTGGGGTTGGGTGTCAGCATCAAGCCCCAAAACCCATTTACTCGCCGGCGAACTCGATAGAAAACCCGTATGTAAAGCCCAAGGACGACCGACCCACCCTTGTGGCAAAGGATCGTCGTTAATCAAACGAAAGCGGGGATCTTTACTAGC
>JASJCW010000348.1 GCA_030065265.1 Prochloraceae cyanobacterium | reverse complement strand
ACAACTGGCAAACAATACGAACCGATCGATGCGGTAATTCGCGATACTTTTGATGCTGCACGTCGTCAGTTGATAGAATTAGGAAATAAACAAAATAATCGCGTTAAAGAACATCCGCAACAAACTACTATTGCGATCGTGACTAAATTATTTCCTGAAAAAGGATATGGTTTTTTTAAAACAACCGATACGGGTTTAGAAGTTTATTTTCATCAAAATAGCGTTTCTAATAGCGATTTTGCAAGTATAGAAATCGGGACTGGTGTCCAATTTGTCGCTGAAGAAGGGGAAAAAGGCTTGCAAGCAACAACGGTAAGAATTATCAATAAACCAGGTTCGACTATTTCCCCCGGTCAAGAGTTAGAAATTGAACGTCCTTTAGGTTTTTAGGTTGGAGATAAAATCTCTTGACCCATTGCTTGAGAGGCTAACCATCCAGTCGTCCAAGCACTCTGAAAGTTAAATCCACCAGTTACCCCATCTATATCTAAAACTTCTCCAGCAAAATAAATTCCTGGAGATATTTTACTCTCCATAGTTTTAAAATTAACTTCTTTTAAACTGACTCCCCCGCAAGTAACAAATTCTTCTTTAAATACACCTTTTCCCGATATTTTGTAACTTCCTCTCACTAATTCTCCTACTAACCGATTCAATTCTTTTTTCGATATTTCAGTCCAGATTTTGCGATCGCCAATACCGACAAAATGAATTAAACTTTGCCAAAGTCTTTTAGGTATTGGTAGGGGTGAATAATTAACGAGTTTCTTTTTCGGCATTTGTAATTTAGTTTTTAGCAGCAAATCCCGTAAAGTTTCGCTATTATATTCTGGCAACCAATTAATAATTAATTCGCTTTGATATTTAGTTTCAAATAAAACTCGCGCACCCCAAGCAGATAGTTTGAGAATTACCGGGCCGCTCAATCCCCAATGAGTAATTAAAATCGGGCCGGTTTGGGTCATTTTTTTGGAAATTTCTTTTGATAAATTGGAGCAATTAAGCTGAATCGATACGCGATCGCAGCTAACTCCTGCTAAACTTTCTAATCGAGAATCTTTAATATTAAAAGTGAATAAAGAAGGTACAGCCGGGATTATTTTATGTCCTAAATTTTTCGCAATTTTAATTCCTTGAGGATTGCTACCAGTTGCGATTAAAATGCGATCGCATTTCAAAGTTTTGCCTGTTTTTAAATTAATTTCAAACTTATTTTCTTTTTTAATAACCGATTTTACCGCAGTACCGATTTGTAAGTTAACTTTTGCTTTTTTTGCTTCGTTTAGCAAGCAGTTAACAACAGTTTCAGAATTATTCGTAATCGGAAACATTCTTCCATCTGCTTCAGTTTTTAATTTTACTCCTCGATTTGCAAACCACTCGACAGTGTCTTGAGGTTGAAAGCGGCTAAACGGCCCTCTTAAAGCTTTGCCACCCCGAGGATAATTTTGTACTAATCGGGCCGGATCGAAGCAGTTGTGAGTCACGTTACATCTCCCCCCACCGGAAATCCGCACTTTATTTAATGGTTTTTTTGTTGCTTCGAGAATGGTTACTTTTGCTTTCCGATAGGTATTAGCGCAGTTAATGGCGGCAAAAAATCCTGCTGCACCACCACCGATTACTACTATGTCAAGATTACCAGTCAAAGGATTAGGTTTTTGTTTGTTCGATACCAAAAATAATACCTGCCACGATCGCGGTTACGATAAAAAATAATAGTATCGATCCTGGCAAATTTCTCAGCAAGCCAAATCCTCTCAGCAAAGATATTAGCAAAGTCAGTGTCAGCGAAAATGCAAACAAAGAACCAAAAATCAAAGCTCCGTACCGGCGAAAATGTCTCATTGCAAATCTAGAAAAAAGTGGAAATATCTCGATGGTTAACTTAAGTAGTTACTTGAAAAAAATTTACCATTCTTTATAAAGGTCTTTTATTAAAGGTTTTCAAGGTAATAGATCGGTTTTTAGTATAGCCGATCGCATGGCAATTAGTAATTATTAGCCGTCGATTGTTCTAGACTTTGTACCCAATTTTAAGGCTTTAAATCGGTTTTTTCGGCTCGATCTGCCTTTTAGCTATCTCAATCGTGTTAGATTATTTGTTTTTTGTCTTGTTTTATTGAAAATAAAAACACAAAATAATTAATTTCAGCTAAAAAAAGGTTAATTTCAGTTTATAGCGAATAAAATAGGTCTAACTATTTAAAAGTATTCAATAGTCTTGCTAAAGCCTAAACTCATTCTTGAAGCCTCTTTTCATTACAGCTCAGTTTCGACATAATGCGATTAAGGAAACCAGATTAAAGCCTGCTTCAAGACAAGGACAACAAGACAATTGATTTTAAAAACTGTCCTGCTACGATAAATTGACAAAAGCCCGATCGAAAATAGCTATCGAGTCTCGAGTTAAATCTGCGAACAATTTGGTAAACAGTAAAAAAACTGAATATTTAAATAACCAAAAAAAATTTAATCGATCGCACAGGAGAACACTAAGTGAAAATTTCAATATACGGTAAAGGCGGAATCGGCAAGTCAACTACAAGCTGCAACATCTCAGTAGCTTTAGCAAAAAGAGGTAAAAAAGTCCTGCAAATTGGTTGCGATCCGAAGCACGATAGCACTTTTACCCTAACCGGATTTCTGATCCCAACTATCATCGATACTCTACAAGAAAAAGACTTTCACTACGAAGATATTTGGCCTGAAGATGTGATTTACACCGGTTACGGTGGTGTAGACTGTGTAGAAGCAGGAGGCCCTCCGGCTGGTGCTGGTTGTGGCGGTTATGTAGTTGGAGAAACAGTAAAACTACTCAAAGAATTAAATGCTTTTGACGAATACGATGTCATCTTATTTGACGTACTCGGCGATGTCGTTTGCGGTGGATTTGCAGCACCATTAAACTATTCTGATTATTGTGCGATCGTCACCGATAATGGTTTTGATGCTTTATTTGCAGCAAATCGAATTGCAGCATCAGTTAGAGAAAAAGCGCGCACCCATCCTTTACGTTTGGCTGGTTTGATTGGCAATCGCACTTCAAAAAGAGATCTAATCGATAAATACATTTCTGAAGTACCGATGCCAGTTTTAGAAATTTTACCCTTAATCGAAGATATTCGCGTTTCTCGGGTTAAAGGCAAAACTCTGTTTGAAATGGCCGAAACAGATCCTTCCTTAGAATATGTTTGCAATTACTATCTCAATATTGCCGATCAAATTCTCGCACTTCCAGAAGGTGTAGTTCCTAAAGAAGCACAAGATAGAGATCTATTTACCTTACTATCGGATTTTTATCTCAACCCAGAACAACCATCTCAAGAAGAAGAATTAGATTTGATGATGGTCTAGAAACACTACAAGTGCGATCGACTGGGAGTAAGAGCAGTTTTTGTCAGCCTCAAGTTTAGCAAGATTAATTGCGATTTAATTACTCCCTAGTCTCAAGAAGTGTGCGATCGCTAGCTGAAAAAAAGGATTTTAATAAAATAATCGAGGAAAATCTTAAATGACTTTGGCAAAAGAACAAAACGGACTCAATTTTGATTGCGAAACAGGGAATTACCATACATTTTGCCCGATTAGTTGCGTCGCTTGGTTGTATCAGAAAATTGAAGATAGTTTCTTTTTGGTGATCGGGACGAAAACTTGCGGCTATTTCTTGCAAAATGCAATGGGAGTAATGATTTTTGCCGAACCGCGCTATGCAATGGCAGAACTTGAAGAAGGGGATATATCGGCTAAATTAAACGATTATGAAGAATTAAAGCGTTTGTGCGAGCAAATTAAGCGCGATCGCAACCCCAGCGTTATTGTTTGGATCGGTACTTGCACCACTGAAATCATTAAAATGGATTTGGAAGGCTTAGCACCTAAATTAGAATCTGAAATTGGCATTCCGATTGTGGTCGCTCGAGCTAACGGTTTAGATTATGCTTTCACTCAAGGTGAGGATACTGTCTTAGCTTCGATGGTGCAACGCTGTCCTAAACAAGTTCCAGTAAAACAAGCAGAAAAACAAGAACGCAACGCAATTCAAAAATTGCTCGACTTCGGACACAAAAAAGAAGATATCCAAAAACAAGCATCAGAATATAAAGACCACCATCCTTTAGTCTTATTTGGTTCTTTACCCGATCCGGTCGTAACTAACTTGACCTTAGAATTGAAAAAACAAGGGGTCAAAGTTTCCGGCTGGATGCCCTCGAAACGCTATACTGAATTACCAGTAATCGAAGAAGGTTATTATGTCAGCGGGGTCAATCCTTTCTTAACTCGCACTGCAACAACTTTAATGCGTCGTCGCAAATGTAAATTAATTGGCGCACCTTTTCCGATCGGCCCCGATGGAACTCGAGCTTGGATTGAAAAAATCTGTTCTGTATTTAACATCGAACCTCAAGGTTTAGCAGAAAGAGAAGCAAAAATTTGGGAAAATTTGGAAGATTATCTCAAATTAATTCGCGGCAAATCGGTCTTTTTTATGGGCGATAATTTATTAGAAATATCTTTAGCTCGTTTCTTAATTCGTTGCGGTATGACTGTGGCAGAAATTGGCATTCCTTACATGGATAAACGCTATCAAAAAGGTGAATTAGATTTCTTAGCAAAAACTTGTCAAGAAATGGGCGTTTCCGTACCAAAAATTATTGAAAAACCAGATAATTACAATCAACTGCAACGCATCAAAGATCTGCAGCCAGATTTAGTAATTACTGGAATGGCCCATGCTAATCCTTTAGAAGCAAGAGGGATTAATACTAAATGGTCTGTAGAATTTACTTTCGCTCAAATTCACGGTTTTACCAATTCTCGCGATATTTTAGAGTTGGTAACTCGTCCTTTACGCCGCAATAATAATTTAAAAGATTTGGGTTGGGATAAGTTAGTCAAGGAAGAAGCTACGGTCTAATGGTTTTTTGAAGTTACGGAATTTATGGCAATATTTAGAGCGATCTCACTTGATGCGATCGCTTTTTTAAAATCTAATAAAAACACCTTAAAAAAAAACAAAGTCCTGATATTCCTAAAAAAAAGCAGATTACAAAGAAGAAAAAGCAAAAAACAGGAATTAGATCGTGGAAATTAAAACTTTAATCTCTCCAGAAGAATTAATGGCAATCCAAAAAGCCAGAGATCCTTTAGTTATTATCGATACTCGCGCTCCAGAAGATTATGGAATAGAACATATTCCCGGAGCAATTAACATGCGCGAAATTTTTACCTATCTTTTAGATAGTTCTTCTTCTGAAGCTTTAGAAAAATTGCAAGAAGATTTTGCTAGATTATTAGGTGCTGCTGGTTTATCTGGTGAAGAAACGGTTGTTATCTACGAAGATGCCCTAAATAAAGGTTACGGTCAATCTTGTCGCGGTTATTTTTTACTCGAATATTTAGGCTATCCTAAAATATCTATCTTACATGGTGGATATCAAGCATGGAAACAAGCTAATCTGCCTATTACATCGGAAGTACCGACCACAACATTAAAGTCTTTTCCACTTCAGGTAAATTCCGAGATCATGGTGACGAAAGAGCAAATGCTCAAATCTTTGGACGATCCTAATATTGTTAAGCTCGACGTTCGCGATTACGATGAATGGATTGGCGAAAGTTCTTCACCTTATGGGAAAGATTTTTGTCCTCGTAAGGGTAGGATACCTGGTGCTGTTTGGATTGAATGGTATCGCATGATGAAATCTGATTCGGAAATACCGATGTTTCGCTCCAAAGAAGAGATTTTAAAGGTTTGTGAGGAAGTCAATCTTAAACCAGAGCAAACGGTTTATGTTTATTGTTTTAAAGGATCTAGAGCTGCTAACACGACGATCGCCCTTAGAGAAGCTGGTTTTAAAGATGTTAGAAACTATTATAGTTCTTGGAATGATTGGTCTAGAGATCCAAAAATGCCGATCGAAACAGGAACTCCAGATCCTCAAAAAATGGCAGCTCGAGCTTGAATTTTC
>JASJCW010000347.1 GCA_030065265.1 Prochloraceae cyanobacterium | reverse complement strand
AGATCCCCTCGGACGCTATCAAGTCAGGGAAATTGTTTTATCTCTCAAAGAACAGGGCAAAACGATTTTTTTTAATTCCCATATTTTAGCCGACGTAGAGCAAATTTGCGATCGCATTGCTTTGTTAGCCCGCGGCGATCTAATCTGTACTGGCTCTTTAAACGACCTTTTAGGCACTAATGAAGGGTATCAGGTAGTAATCCAAGGGGGCGATCGCGAGAGCCTGTTAAAATGGATTCCCAATCTGGTTTGGGATAATAATTGTTGGCGCGGCCAGCTTAAAGGTCAATTAGAAGAGTTTTTAGCTGCGATCCGTCAAATGGAAGCTCAAGTTATTAGAATCGATCGCGCTAGACTCTCTTTAGAAGAATTTTTCGTCCGACAACTGCGCGAAAAAGGTATTCTTTCAAGTCGGTAATTTCAAAGTAGGGAGTAGGGAGTAGTTAGTAGTTAGTAAGGATAGAATAAAAACTCTCTTAAAAATGACAAAATTTATCGTTCCAATTATTTTAGGTTCGGGAATATCTCTTTATCAGTCGATATCAGAACTAAAACTAAAATCGATCGATACGCAATCTTATCCTGGGGGTATTGTTAGACTTCATTATCAAAAGATCTGAAGCGAGGCGATCGCTCCTCTTCCTACTTTCCGGGCTGTATTCCACTGCCTACTGGTGCGGTAGAATTTAATACTAGATCTGGACAATCGGATTTTGCTTGTTGTAAGTTCCAGCTATTTCTAAACAGCAATACCGGCCTTCCCCAGCTATCTTTTACCACAAAAGTATTAAACAACCTGCCGGCTTTTTCTAATGCTTCCCAGCCTCCTGCTACCCAGCGAGCTACGCTGTATGGTAAAGGTTCTAATTTAGTTTCGACACCATATTCATTTTGCAAGCGGAACTGAACTACTTCAAATTGTAATTGACCGACTGCTGCTAAAATAGGATCGCGCTTGAAATCGTCGGCCGAGTACATAATTTGTACCGCTCCCTCTTCTTGTAATTCTTTAATCCCTTTTTGAAATTGTTTGAATTTAGAAGGATTGGGATTTTTCAGGTAGGCAAACATTTCGGGGGAAAAACAAGGTATTCCTTCGTATTCGATTCTTTTACCTTGATAGATAGTATCGCCGATCGCAAATACTCCGGGATTGTTTAAACCAATTACATCCCCAGCATAAGCCTCTTCGATCGAGCTGCGATCGCGGGCAAATAGTTTTTGAGGTCTTGACAAACGTACCGTTTTACCAGTCCGAGCGTGGGTTACGGTCATGTCTTTTTCAAATTTTCCCGTACAAACGCGAATGAAGGCAACGCGATCGCGGTGTTTGGGATCCATATTTGCTTGTAACTTAAAGACAAAACCGCTAAAATCTGGGTACGTCGGCTCAACTTTGCCCTCTGAAGATATTCTTCCTTCTGGTTTGAGAGAATAATCTAAAAAGGCATCGAGAAATAACTCTACACCAAAATTAGTCATCGCACTGCCGAAAAATACCGGAGTCATTTGACCGGCGTGAATTGATTCTAAATCGAGATCCGAACCTATTTCTTCGAGTATTTCAATATCTTCTTGCAATTGTAAGTATAAATCTGGGTCTAAAATCTCTTCTAATTTGGGATCGTCGAGATCGATGACCGTATCTTTAGCAGTTTGGGAGCCGTGAGAGCGACGTTCAAATAAGTGTACCTGTTTTTTGCGGCGATCGTACACTCCTTGAAAAGTATCCCCCATGCCGATCGGCCAGTTAACGGCATAAGTTTGTAAGTTTAATTCGCTTTCGATCTCGTCTAATAATTCTAGAGGCTCTCTACCGGGGCGATCGAGTTTGTTAATAAAAGTAAAAATGGGGAGCGATCGCATTCGACAGACTTCAAACAATTTCCGAGTTTGCGGTTCTAAACCCTTCGCAGCATCAATTAACATTACCGCATTATCTGCAGCGGCCAAAGTTCTGTAAGTATCTTCGCTAAAATCTTGGTGTCCCGGAGTATCTAAAAGATTGATCTGAAAATCTTGATAGGCAAATTGCAAGACGGTAGAAGTAATCGAAATACCTCTTTGTTGCTCCATTTGCATCCAGTCAGAAGTAGCTTGACGCTGCGCTCTGCGAGCTTTTACCGCTCCTGCTTGGTGTATTGCTCCTCCATAAAGCAATAACTTTTCTGTTAAAGTTGTTTTACCTGCGTCTGGGTGAGAAATAATTGCAAAATTACGTCTTCCTTCGACGGCTATATCTAATTCGGTTTGAGTTTCGGCCGGCATTCTCAGAGTTGATTTAAAAAATTGTTGAGTGTTTATTTTTCGATTACAAGTGGTGATATTACAATTGCTTGTCAAACTCGATCGCTAAACATAAAACCTCCCTAAAGAATTTTATTATTGCCTAAAAACTAGAAGCGATCGATTCAAATATTAGTTCCTTTTACTGTTTCAGATCTCGATACATTATACCTGAATATATTTATTGTAAATGTTTCAAACTACTCGCCGTCGTCTAGCCCTATGGTACACAGTTGTCACTGCAGTTCTATTACTACTATTTGCTACGGGAATATATCTTTACGTCCGCACCTTGACAATCGAACGAGTCGATGATACTTTAAAGCACGCGATTCAAGTAGTCGAAAGATATTTAGTAATTGAAAAAGTAGATCCTCAAGAAGGCAAGTATCGAGTTAACATCGAAGCTAGTTTTCGCAACAATAACGATCCAGTAGACGACGATCGCGTCGATGTAGAATGGTTCAGTGCCAGTGGCAAACTACTTTGGTCTACTTTTGACGATCCAGCAAATCTACCTCTAAGGCTTCATCCTCGAGCGCAAACAGTACATTTATCGGGCGATCGCCTCTTAAGACAAGTAATTCAAAAAGTAGAAAAAGAGCGTTACTTACTGGGTTATTTGCGAGTCAGTCATCCTTGGTTTGAAGTGACTAAACCGATCCGTCAATTAAGTTTAGATCTAACTTTGACAGTATTGCTGATGTTAGTTTGTACCGCAGCGATCGGCTGGTTTCTTTCTGGAATTGCGATCGAACCAGTGCGAAACTCTTATCAAAGTTTAAAACAATTTACCGCCGATGCCTCCCACGAATTAAGGAATCCGATCGCAACGATCTTAACTAATGTAGAAATGGCTCTTTCTTATGCTGAGAGTCAACCAGACCTCAAACAAAAACAACTTGTAGTAATTCAAAGGTTAGCAAAAAGATTAGGTCATTTAGTAGACGATCTCTTATTTTTAGCGCGATCTGATAGCGGTATTGTCCAAACTGAAGCTCAAGCATTACCTTTAGATGCTTTACTAATTGAAGTGATTGAAGAGCAAAAAACAATCGCCGAACAAAAAGAAATTGCCTTATTTTTGACAATAATCGAACCAGATGAAAACATGGTTGAAGATATGGAGCTTTTTACCGTTCGAGGAGATTGGGAGCAACTGGCTCGTTTATTTACTAATACGATCGCCAATGCGATAGAGTATTCTCTTCCCACAGCAAGCGATCGCGATTTATCCGTCGAAGTGGAATTAAAATCTCTAGTTAAAGAAAGATCTTCTCACTTACAAATTAAAATTAAAGATAATGGTAAAGGAATTGCCGAATCAGATTTACCCTATATTTTCGATCGCTTTTATCGCATCGAACCCTACAATAATAATCGAGCGACTCGAGGCAGATCTGGAGCTGGTTTAGGATTGGCGATCGCTCGGGCAATTGTTGAAAATCATCGCGGCCAAATTATAGTAGATAGTAAACTCGGTCGCGGTACGACCTTCACCATCACTTTACCTAGCTATGAAAAATCATAAACTAGTTTTAATTCTATCTCTATGTATTGCTTGGATTTTACCCGGAATTACTAAAGTAGCAGCCTTACCACCACCAGAAGACATTCCCGAAGAAATTTTACGAACTCAAATCATTACTGAAGCGCGATCGCCTTACGACGGATCTCCTTTAACTGCGGCTGAATATGCTGAAATTCAAGCAAGATTGTCAGAAAGAGGATTTGCTCCCGAATTAAGTCCCAAACTCAAGCATTTAATTGCTTTACTCGGACTGCGTAAATTTTTAAAGACGATTACGCCCTTGTAATATTAATAGGTAAGAGGCAAAAGCGCACCGCCCGTGGCAGTCACTGCCTATAAGGACGGAGCAAGCAGCCGGAGCAAGAAGGCAAAAGGCAAAAGGCAATAGTATTCAGAAAATAGATCTGTAGCATGATTTTGGGGAATAGAGATAAAATCTGATTTCATCCCATAAATAGAACGAAGTTGGTTGTAGACTTTTTTCTGTAAAGCAACTCCTGAAGACATTTTATTGTTCTCAAAAGCTACGCTAGAAGCATGATTTAGAGCATCACGATAAGCCAAAGTCGTCCGTCTAACCAATTGTTTTTGGTGGTCAGACAACTCTAGTTTTAGTTTTGCTGTAATAGCTTGCTTCATCAAAAAAACCTTCATCAGCAATAAAATTATTTTACAACTAATGAATTGTTTGTCAACCAAGCGTACTAAGCGGTATCGCTACCGCGATAAAGTGTTGCTGAAAAAAATTCTGAGGGGGTAAGCGTGAAATAAATTCACGCTGTTGACCGCCCGAACCTAACTTAGCTCCACTCCGTTACGCTAGAAGATAGGGAATCCTTTTTTTTATTTACTTGAACTTCTCAAATCGTGCGATCGTTAATATTAAAATCGATCTAATTTAAAATTGGTAAAATTTTATCGGCAAAATTTCGGATATGTATCCTTATAATGAAAAAGATTAAAGCAATCCTTGTATATCATTCATTTTGTTGATAAAAGAAGTATATTAATGTCCGCAAAAATTGCCCCAGAACAAGTTAACCAAATCGTTTATAATCTGCATCACAATCCCTTTGAAATTTTAGGTTGTCATCCCCTAGAAAAGAATGGCAAAGTAAAAAGTTGGGTAGTGAGAGCATATTTACCAAACGCACAAGCAGCATCGGTAGTTTCTGGAAAAGATAACAAAGAGCATCCGATGCAACCCGCTCACGATCCTCATTTTTTTGAATGTACTATAGAAGCAGAAGAATTTAAAAGCTATAAATTAAAGGTTAAAGAAGGAGAAAACGAGCGATTAGTTTCAGATCCCTACGCTTTCGACCCTTCGATCGTTACAGAATTTGACCTTCATTTATTTGGTGAAGGTAATCATCACAGCATTTACGAAAAACTTGGCGCGCATCCAGTAGAAATCGATGGAGTTAAAGGAGTTTACTTTGCAGTTTGGGCCCCTAACGCTCGTAACGTCTCTGTTTTAGGAGATTTTAACTGTTGGGACGGCCGACAGTATCAAATGCGTAAACTAAATAATACAGTTTGGGAAATATTTATTCCCGATATTGGTGTCGGTACTGCTTATAAATATGAAATAAAAAACTGGGAAGGACATATCTACGAAAAATCAGATCCTTACGGTTATCAACAAGAAGTAAGACCAAAAACAGCCTCTATAGTTGCTAACTTAGACGAATACGAGTGGGGCGATCGCGAGTGGTTAGAAAATAGAGCTAAAAGCGATCCTCTCAGCGAACCTATTTCAGTATATGAAATTCACCTCGGTTCTTGGTTGCACGGTTCGTCCGATGACAAAACACCTTTATTAAAAGGAGAATCAGATCCGGTACAAGTATCGGAATTAAAGCAAGAAGCTCGTTTTTTAAGCTATTACGAACTAGCAGACAAATTAATTCCCTACGTTAAAGAACTAGGATACACTCATATAGAAGTATTGCCGATCGCAGAGCATCCTTTTGACGGTTCTTGGGGCTATCAAGTCACGGGTTATTATGCCCCAACTTCCCGCTATGGCAATCCAGAAGACTTAATGTATTTTATCGACAAATGTCACCAAAATGGTATCGGGGTAATTGTTGATTGGGTACCCGGTCATTTCCCCAAAGACGG
>JASJCW010000346.1 GCA_030065265.1 Prochloraceae cyanobacterium | reverse complement strand
ATTTTTAATCGAGATAATCCAGTTTTTTAACGGTTTGCCAGGTAGTTCTTTAATTGTAGGTAAAATTAATTTAGGTATATTAATTATAATTTACGGATTGATTATTTTAGTTTGGTTAAATAAGTTTTGGCAGAAAAGATCGCATTTAGCTATTTTATTTGCTTTAATTTTAATAGTTATTCCTATTTTTTACGAACGCTCGCAGCTAGTCCAAATCACAATATTAGCAGCTAAACAAGCACAGATTATAGTAGTTCAAAATCAAGGTAAAGTCATTTTAATTAACAGTGGCGATCGCAATACTGTGAGATATGTAATTCTACCATTTCTATTAGAACAAGGAATAGATCGGATTGATTGCGGGATTGCTTTGGATTCAGATTCAGATTTAGATTTAAATAATGGTTGGTCTGAAATCACAAAAAATATTGCGATCGCCTCTTTTTTGATTAATTCAAATTGGTCAGAGACATTTGAAAACAATCCAAACTTAATCCCAAATCAACTAGTTTTAAACAAAACTCTTTCAATTGGAAATACCAAAATAGAGTTGCTCGGTAAAGAGCAGCCTTTATTAGAATTAGAAGTTCTCAATCGTAAATGGTTAATTATGGAAGGAAATCAAAAAATTGAATTGAAAAAGCTCCCAAAAAAACCAGAATTTCTACTCTGGTCGAGTAGAAGTATATCGGAAAACTTATTATTAACGATCGCTCCTGAAACAGCAATAGCTTCGTCTTCTTGGGTAACCAAAAAAACCCAAGAACAAATTGAAAAAAAACAGATTAAATTATATTGGACTGGCCGGGATGGTGCGATTCAATGGACACCAGATCTAGGATTAACAACAACCTTAAAAAGAAAAAAAACAAAAAATCAAGAAAGAATATAAAATAAATGTCAGTTAAAGTATAATTTTAGTATTATGGTATCCTGTGAGTTAAATATGTGGAGAGGTGGCAGAGCGGTTGAATGCGGCGGTCTCGAAAACCGTTATGGGTCAAACCATCGAGGGTTCGAATCCCTCTCTCTCCGTAGGTAAAAGTATTCGATTTTAGCTTAGAGTCAAATTCTACTTTAATTATATTAAGGGATTTATTTTAGTTTTTACCTTTTTTTCAAGTTAAAAGCGATCGCCCTGAGAATCTAGCGATCGCTGTCTAAATTAAGTAATAGAGCGACTGACTTTACCGATGCTTTTAACCTTAGCTGTGACTGTTTCTGGACTTAAAACAGCCTGTTTGGGGGCTATAGGTGAGGGCCAGGCTTTGAATAGCTCTTCTAAGTCGGTTTTAAGCTGTTCGTTTGCTTTTGGATCGATTTTGCTTAATTCGGGTGCGATGTTTTTGTAGAGAACATCTTTGGAATATTCAACAAAACCGCGAGAATCTTGATATTCGATAATTTCAACAATTTTGCCGTCGTGAATAGCTGCTTTATATTCGTATGCTGCTACATCTAATATGCCGTTAATTGCTTTTAAAACAAATGTTGGTGACTTTCTTTCCGACTCTGGTAAAGCTGCGATCGCATTTTCTATTGCTTCCATTGCTCGATTAAAGTTTGTTTTAACTTGGGGAGATTTTGGGTTAGATTTAACTAGTTCTTGAACTCCAGTTAAAACATTACTAAATTGGGTCACTTGGCGATCGTTTAATTGTTCTTCTATATCTGCATATATTTCTTCTACTGGATGTCCGAGGTGAGGGTCTGCTTGTTTGGGTTTATTTAAGTCTAATAATTCTTCAGCTACCATCATATGACCTTTCATCAAACCCAATTTAGTCAAATAATCGACATCTTTAGCAACTCCAGTTAAGGCTATTTCTCGAACTGTAACTTGATTTTTTATTTTCTCGAATTGTTCTGAAGTTATAACATTTTTAGTGACTAGATCTTCCGTACTTCCATAGGGACGATTGGCTTGAATTTTATCGGAAAGAGCTGGAATATTTAATTCTGATTCTAATTTATCTAACTCTGATAAAATAGCGGTATTAATGTTAATTTGATTCTCGTTACTAACCTCAACTTTTTGAGTTTGATTCGTTTGAGATTCTTGTTGTGCATTGGGTTGAGGCGTATTACAAGCAACAATTAGTAAAGCTACTCCGAAACTTAATAATAAGTAGCGCAATATTGACTTAATTCTTCCCATCTTAGACTCGTTGTCAAACAGCTTACTGAATATTATTATCATTAATCTTTTATGTACTCTTGTCAACTCAAAGTTAAATAATATTCAACTTGTTTGAGGCAAAACATCAAAATAGCCCATACAACCAGATTCTGCAATTAAATCTTGATGGGGATGAAACATAAATTTTCCGGTGTAACGATAAGCAAATTCGAGAATATGTCTTTCTGTCGGCCCCATCGTAATATCATCGGCAGTGACAGAAGGTTTTAAAGTCATTCCAGTGGGATAAACATCAAAAAAGTTAGCATGAAGATGAAATGTAATCGCTGCATCGAACTCAATTATATTCAATAAATAAAGCCGAATTAATTGATTTTGATAAATAGGAATTGGATATTGTTTGTAATAGTTTGGAATCCCATTAAAAGCATACAATTCGTTTTTATTATCGTCATTAATGTCATAGCCACCCATCACTAAAACCATTTCATCAGCAGGAGGACGATCTTGAGGAGGATCGACGATAAACATCCCATATAAACCTTTAGTAATGTGACGAGTTACTGGAGGAATGTGGCAATGATATAAGTGAACTCCGTAGGGTTCGGCATCAAATTCGTAAATGGTAGCCTTGTTATTGTGGACAGCTTTGACTCCGTCCATTGTCACAGGATGTTCCCCATGAAAATGCATCGTATGGGCGTGACCGCCCTTATTTAAAAACAAAATCCGCACTCGATCGCCTTCTTTAGCCCTGAGAGTCGGGCCGGGTACGCGACCATTATAATCCCAAGCAATATAGGATACGGCACTGTTTAACTGGAGGGTAGTAGTCTCGGCAACAATCTCAAACTCGCGAACTGTACGACCGTTTTCTTGTTTAACTTTGCCATAATCAAAATCCCGCAGTAACTTCATCGGATGGTAATCTTGGTTGATTTGCGGTGCATTTTCTGGAAGAGGTGGAATTTTCGCCGCTTGAAGTTTTTGCTTATTTACTTGGCTTTGATTGCAACCGTAAACAATACCAGCAGTACCAGCTATTCCTACTCCTGTTATTCCCAGTTTGATTAATTGACGACGGGAGATTTGATTGAATGAGTCTGACATTTGCGATCGCGATTTGGTTCTGAATTTTTTAACGCCAATTTAATCATTTAACTTGTTTCTTCGACTGCATGTCAAATAAGATTCATATTTATCAATTGTTTCGATCGATCGCTTTAAAAATTTTTATCTGAAAACAAAAAGTTATCTTTAAATCGAATTGTATTTGGGATCTTGCTATTACAAAATTTAAAGTTCTGTATTTTTTTGGCAAAAAAAAGTAAACCTCTAGGCTACACTAGGGGCTAAATCCAGTACCAAAAAACACCAATAATCTCAAAACAGATGGAGTTTTTGTCAGATCTAAAAAGATACTAAAAAAACTATCGTATTTTGGGACTGACTGCCAAAGTACCAACAAACCGCCGATTGCTAAAAGTTTAATAGGAATACTGGTGTATTTGTGACGAGGGAGATGTCAGTTTGTGAGAAAATTGGTGAGTGAAAAACAAATTTGTTTGAGGTGCTGGGGTTTCAAGATAAGGTAAATACTTATCAAATCGCTCTCCCTCGAGAGTTTGATAAAACAGCAACCCACGTCGATTGCTTTCTTTGCTGAGAGCGAAATATTAACAAGGAGAACACTCTTTAAGGAGCGGATATTCTAATGTCTCATGCTGTAAAAATTTACGATACTTGTATTGGTTGCACTCAATGCGTTCGCGCTTGCCCTCTAGACGTACTAGAAATGGTACCCTGGGATGGTTGTAAAGCTAGCCAGATTGCTTCTTCTCCTCGTACTGAAGATTGCATCGGTTGCAAACGTTGCGAAACTGCTTGTCCTACTGACTTTCTAAGCGTCCGTGTTTACCTCGGTGCTGAAACTACTCGCAGTATGGGTCTAGCTTACTAAAAAATACCAAGTATTTTAAAGACACCATTATATTTTTAAGGTATTGGGGAGGGAGATTTTTTCTCCCTCTTTCGCTGTGTTGATGCGTGTCACTTTTTTATTCTCGATCGCTTTTTTGCTGCAATTTATTAGCAACTCGCAAAATTTGTCCGGCTAAAATAGCTGCACCAAAACCATTATCGATGTTAACCACTCCGATACCAGTAGCGCAGGAATTGAGCATAGTTAATAATGGAGCAACACCACCAAAATTAGTGCCATAACCAACACTGGTAGGAACTGCTATCACCGGACAATCTGCTATTCCAGCAACAACACTAGGTAAAGCCCCTTCCATTCCCGCAACTACAATTAAAACATCGGCGCGATCGATAACTTGACGGTTGCTGAAAAGACGATGAATCCCAGCAACACCGACATCCCAAAGTCTTTCGATTCTAAATCCGCATAATTCGGCTGTAACTGCTGCTTCTTCTGCTACGGCTAAATCGGCTGTTCCTGCGGTGAGAATTGAAATATTGCCTTGATAGTTAATTGTCGGTTTAATTTCGCCAAGAACGCAGATTTTAGCAACTGAATAGTAGGTTAAGCCATTGAGTTTTGCTTTTAATTGTTCGTAAACATCGGCTTCAATTCTCGTAGCGATCGCTTGAGGAGAGTTTTTTACTATAGCTTGCATGATTGTTGCAATTTGTTCCGGTGTTTTGCCCGGGCCCCAAATAGCTTCAGGAAAACCAGTTCGCAATTGACGGTGGCGATCTATTTTGGCAAAATTGGCGATCGGTTCGTAATCAAAATGTTTCAATTTTTCTAGAGCGAGATCGGGGCTTAAATCACCTCTGGCAACTGCTTGGAGCAGGATTTGTAAGGCTTCTGGTTGTGTCATATTTGTTTAGTTTGTCTCCAGTATAATTACTAAATTAGCCCGACAAATTTTTTAAGCGGCCATAATGCGATCGATTCGCTCTCAAATAACCTAAAATTTTTTTACTGCAGGTTTTAGAGTATTGAGAGGCGATCGCAGTAAACTAGGAAAAGTTTTAATTTTAGTTTTAGTAATTATTTAGTCAATAAAAAAATTTTTTAGGTTGGTGAGAAGGAGTTGGTAAATAATGTCCGTTAAACTTTCTGTAGTCATACCCTGTTATAACGAACTCGGCACGATCGGTCAGGTTGTTGAAGCTGTCAAAGCATCTCCAATAGAAAATTGTGAAATAATTATTGTCGATGATGGTTCGACCGACGGCACTCGAGAACTTTTAAAATCAAAAATCGAATCTCAAGTCGATCGCGTTATTTATCACCAAAAAAATCAAGGAAAAGGTGCAGCTTTAAGTTCTGGATTTGCAGTGATTACTGGAGATATTGGTATCGTTCAAGATGCGGATTTAGAATACGATCCTCAAGAATATCCTCGCATAATTCAACCTATTATTAATAATAAAGCTGATGTGGTTTATGGGTCTAGATTTCTCGGTTCTGAACCTCACAGAGTTTTATATTATTGGCATAGCGTTGGCAATGCTTTTTTAACAACTTTATCGAATATGTTTACTAACATTAATTTAACCGATATGGAAACTTGTTATAAGGCTTTTCGACGGGAAATAATTCAATCTATTGAAATAGAAGAAAAACGCTTTGGATTCGAGCCAGAAATAACGGCTAAAGTAGCCAGTATTGGATGTCGTATCTATGAAGTAGGAATATCTTATTACGGCAGAACTTATAAAGAAGGAAAAAAAATCGGTTGGAAGGATGGAGTTCAAGCTATTTTTTGCATTCTTAAATATAATTTATTTAGATAAAA
>JASJCW010000041.1 GCA_030065265.1 Prochloraceae cyanobacterium | reverse complement strand
GAAAATTTTAACCAAGCTTTAAAAATTGAAAACAGCCAACAAATCCGAATCTTATTAGTTACGCCCGAAGGTGAAATTCTTTGGCAAGAAAAAGGAGCTTTTTCCCAGCAAAAAGGTGAAGAACTGCAAAAGCATCTCAAACTAATTCAAAAAAGTTATTTAAACGTTCTCGATCCTTTAGTTATCTGGTTCTGGATTTAGGGAGATCCTCAGATTTATTTAAATAAAAAAAGCAGGCTAATCTAAATTGATTTAGAATTGAATAGCTCTGCTTTCTCAAATCAGCTTAACGAAAATTAATATTGACCAATTGCTGAACCGAATTGATCCGCGCTTCGCGAACAGAAGCATTTATTTGTGGTAGATGAATGCCGAGATTGAGCAAAATAATCCCTAAAAAAAGCGACCATTGAATTGTCAAAATTTTCTTTTGATATCTAGTAAGTTCTTGTTCCTCATCTTGTGGAAAATAATTACCAAACTTGAAACATTCTAATTCTAAAGGTAAATAAGAATTGACAGTTAATTTATCTTCAGAGCTATTATCTTGGTGTAAAAAATTTAAACTATCTTTATTATTTTTAGACATCGTTTTATCTGAAATAATATTATTGTTTGGAATTAAAAAAACTGTTTCAAAAATTTATGATTTGGCGATGCAAAAACGAATTTAAAGCGATCGCAAAAGAGATTAATTATTAATATTATTTGCCGAAAAAGCAAAACCCAACTTGTTTGAATTTTCGCAAAAACCCAACTTGTTTGTCTTTCATTTTCCCGTCAAAATAATTACACAAAAGTGCAATCTAAAATAAAATTTACTGTAAAAATTTGTGCCACAACATCAAAGTTCACAAATCTTCAAATTCGCCGACTAGAATTTTGAGGGAGACAGGGGTGTTCATTTGCCCGCGTTTCCCTTGCCAAGGCGAGATTAAACGCGTCCTTCCACGCCAGAATAAACCAAACCCCTCTGAGCGTCCAGAGTAAGTATAGATCCTTCACGAATAGCTTTAGTAGCCTCTTTAAACCCGACAATGACGGGAATTCCCAAACGCAAACCGATCACCGCAGCGTGAGAAGTCAAACTATCCTCTTCGGTGATAATTCCCGAAGCCTTGCGAATTAATTCGACAAATTCAGCACTAGTTGAAGGCACAACTAAAATATCGCCGCGATCGAAATTAGGAATTTCTCTGGCACGATGAGCAACTCGAGCCTTACCGCTAGCAGAGCCTTGACCGATGCCCACTCCTTGACCGAGAATCGCTTTAACAACCTCTACCTTCATTAAATTGGTAGATCCCGATACTTTATGCAAAGTACCAGCAGTCATGACCACCAAATCCCCATCTGCGAGCAAATCTTTTTCCAAAGCAACATTAATCGCCGCTTCAAAAGTTTGAGAAGTAGAAGCTAGATCTAAAACTAATAAAGGCTTCACGCCCCAAACTAACTGCAACCTGCGCGATACGTCTACGTGGGGCGTTATCGCTAAAATTGGCGTGTTAGGCCTGAATTTCGAGACGTTACGAGCAGTAGCACCAGTCTTTGTTAAAGTCATAATTGCGGCGGCATTTAATTGAGCTGCAACTTGGCCTACTGCGGCAGAAATAGCATTGGGAATCGATGCTTTAGGAATGAATTGTTTGGGGTTATTATTATTTCTGGCAATAAATTCGTCTCTTTCGGTTTCAATGCACTCAGCTACAGTTGCCATAGTTGCTACTGCTTCAACGGGATATTTACCAACTGCCGTCTCGTTAGATAGCATCACAGCATCCGTACCGTCGAGAATAGCATTAGCCACATCCGAAACTTCAGCTCGAGTCGGACGAGGATTTCCTACCATACTATCCAACATTTGGGTAGCAGTAATTACCGGAATGCCCAAACGATTGGCCGTCGCGATCAGGCGTTTTTGTAACATCGGCACTTGTTCAGCAGGCAATTCTACCCCCAAATCCCCCCTAGCAACCATCACACCATCGCAGAGCGAGAGAATTTCTTCCATCTGTTCGATCGCCTCGTGTTTTTCTATTTTGGCGATCACTGGGACTGACTTGCCAGCATTAGCGATTAATTCTTTAATTTCTAAAATATCTTGAGGGTTGCAAACAAAACTGAGGGCGATCCAATCTACCCCCTGATCTAAACCAAAGACTAAATCTTGCCTGTCTTTGGTTGTTAAAGCCTTAATTGATAAACAAACTCCAGGAAAATTAACCCCTTTGCGATTGGAGAGAGTTCCCCCGACAACTACTCGACAGTGTAAATTTTGCAGCGAACGATCGACTTTTTCTACTCGCATTTCTACTTTACCGTCGTCGAGTAAGATTGTTGCACCTTCAGGCACTTCATCGGCCAGGCGATCGTAACTGACGTAACTGATTTCTTGGGTACATTCTACTTCTTTGCGGCTTGTTAGAACGAACGGATCTCCTTTTTCGAGGTAAATTGAATCGTTCTCAAATTTTCCCAGACGAATTTTCGGCCCTTGCAAATCTTGTAAAATAGCTACGGGCTGGTTCAGTTCAAAAGCCGTTTGGCGAATTAAACGGATGCTGCGTTGATGATCTTCTTGAGTACCGTGAGAGAAATTGAGCCTTAAAGTTGTCGCACCTGCTTCGATTAACTGACGTAAAATTCCTGGTTTTAAGCAAGCCGGGCCGACAGTAGCAACAATCTTAGTTCTGCGCGGTAGTTTTCGCGATTCCATGGCGATCGGAGTAGATATATCGAGTAACAATCTAGCAAAAGAATCTTACATTAAAGATGAGGGTTTTGTTAAGTTCGATGCAAAAAAACTGTTTTGTTGTCGTTAAATCACTTTTTCTATCTTTTAATTGAACTATTCTCAAAAACAAATAAAAAAAATAGGAACAGCGCGCGAATGCCACAATCCCTATTTTTATTCAGTCAGGAAATCTTGATTGTTAGAAGTTCATTTCTGCAGCTTGAACTCTTTCGACCTGTTTTTTCTTGATTACTAACAGGAGTTGAGCCAACATGATTAGACCGAGAAATCCGACTAAGAAAGCAACTCGAGTGCTGCTTTGCAAAACAATTTCAGTGTCTTTTTGACCGAATCCACCAACGTTAGGATCTTCGGTCAGAGGTTGGCCTTCTGCGATCGCTTCTCCTTCAGCAACAATTAATTGCGGGCCTGGGGGAATCAATTCCACTACAGAAGCGTTTCCTTTATCGATGGTAATTTCATATCCACCAGTTTCTGAAGCCGTAACAGCCGCGATCGTGCCGCTTGCGCTGGCTCTAAACTGATTGTTATTGGTCATATTGCCAGCAGGGCCGATTTGTCCTCTACCTCGGTTAGCACCAACGTGGACGGAAAATTTACCAAAATTAACGTTTTTGTCGGTAGCTGGGTTGGGGGAAAGAATTGGGAAGTGAATCCCTTCTTCTGCGTAGACGCTACCCGGTAAAGGCCCGACCATGACGACATTTTCTTGACCTTGTTGGTATTCTTGATAGTAAATTCCACCAACTTTTTCTTGAAGCTCGGCAGGAATGCGATCTTCTGGAGCAATTTTAAAGCCTTCAGGCAACATTAAAACCGCACCGACTTGAAGGTCGCCTTCAGATCCGTCGCCGTAGATTTCTTTAGCTTCAAGATCGTAAGGAATTTTCACTACCGCATCAAAAACTCGATCTGGCAATACCGAGTGAGGAATCTCGATTTCAGCCGCTTTTTCAGCTAAATGACAGTTAGCACAGACAATCCTTCCAGTCGCCTCTCTTGGCGTTTCTGGAGCAGTTTGCTGCGCCCAAAACGGATATGCTGCAGCCGAAGATGGTAAGATTAAATCGCTTGCTAGTAAAAAAGCTAGTGTGGCGATCGCGACGATCCCGAAACTGGCGATCGCTTTGCCAACCTTGCGACAAATTGCTACTATGTTTTCTGTTATCATCTTTATCGCTATTAAATTATAGTTACTTCTGAGTTCGCCACCGATTTAGATGCCCTAAGCGTTTTCGGTGCGAAAATCTTTTTCTGTCCAGGGAGTTAGAATCACTTTCCCATCTTCGGAAGTATTTGCGCTTACGAGGGCTAAGGATTCAGGTGCGGGGCCTCGAGTAACTTTTCCTGTAGCGTCGTATTGCGATCCGTGACAAGGACAGATAAACTTATTTGCAGCGGCGTTCCAAGGTACAACACAACCTAGATGGGTACAGACTGCATTAACTCCATATTCACCAATGGCGTTATCTTCTGTAAGGACGATGTAGGTAGGATCTCCTTTTAATCCTTGAACTAATTCCCGATCGCCGGGGTTGTGAGTGGCAATAAATTCACTGGCAATTACATCGTTACCGAGAGCATCTTTAGCTGTTACGCCACCGCCAGCAGCCCCGCTAGAAGGTGGAATGAAATATTTGACTGCTGGATAAAGCGCGCCTAATGCAACCCCCGAGATCGTCCCGAAGGTCAAGAAGTTCATAAATTGTCTGCGTCCCATATCTGGGACATCTGAAGAGCTAGAAAGTTGAGCCATCTTTAAACTTCTGTCTTACTGTTTACTGTTTTTATTTGCTGCCCCTGTTTGATGTTGGGGCTGCATTTTCTCATTTTTGTTTGTCTTACTCTTTGTCGTCTCGGGCGGTAAGATTGAATCGAGTTCGATGTTTGGATCGAACCATTAAAATATTTGTTACACAGTTCTTTTTGCCCGAAATTTTGTCGAGTCTGTTGCTAAATTTAAACGAGCTTCAGACTTTTGATAGTTGTTTTTGTGTTTTTTTCCTAAACTCGCCCACAAGTAATATAATTCAGCAATTTAGCTCGCTCGACTGCTTCAGTGACGATTTCTGAGCGATCCCAAACAGCTCAAACCTAGATTAATTAGAGTTTTTCAAGTTTCAACTCTGCCTCGGAAGGTTCGGTTTTGATTTTAGGAAGATTTACACTTTTCCCTTTTCCTGTTACAAATTTTAGTAACAGTACATTTACCGTAAAGGTTTTATTAAATTTTGTATCTAGTTGAAAAGAAATAAAATACAAGCGAGGTGCGATCGTGACAGGACAAGAATTACAAAATATTTTATTAAATAAATGGGGACGCTCTTACGATATTCGTTTGAGAAGAATCGAAGGCCGGATGTTCGTTCAAATTATGTGGAAATATCTCGAAGAAAGATCTTTTCACCTTTCCGAGCGAGAATATTTAGAACATCTCAATGCCGTATCGATGCATTTAAATGCTTGGGGAGGGAAATCCCAGATCGAGCAGTATCTCAAAGAAACCAAGCAACGTCCGAGAATGGGTAAAGTGGTTAACATTCCGATCGCTTTGGGCGATCGCGCTTCGGAATGGATTTTAAACTAAAGTTTGAAAAATTTCATTGCACCAATTCCGCCAAAATAAAGCAACAAAACTGCCCCTCCGAGCAGAGATTGAGTAAAAGGGTCGGTTGAAGGGGTAATTACCGCGCCTAAAATTGCCGCACCTAAAACAACTAAACGCCAATTAGATAGCATTTGTTCGGAGGAAACAATTTTTAATTGGCCTAAAACTAACATTAAAACTGGAATTTGAAATACTAACCCAGTCCCGAACATCAATAACAAAACGAATTCAAAGTAACGGTCGATCGACCAAGATTGTTCGACGACATCCGCTCCGTAATTGATAAAGAAGTTTAATGCTGCCGGAATTAAAGCAATATAAGCAAAAAATAACCCGACAAAGAATAATATACTAGAGCCGAATATTACCGGGCCTAATAATTTTCTTTCTCTGCGAGTCAGTCCGGGCAATACGAATTGAATGATTTGATAGAGAATGAAAGGACTCGAAATTACCAAAGCACTGTATCCGGCAACTTTAATCGAAACAAAAAAGAATTCTCCCGGGGCTAGTTGGAGAAATTTAACATCTCCGGCAGGTATTTCGAGAATGCTGACGATCGGTCTGACAAAAATAAAGCAAGCGATCGCCGCTAAAACAACTGCAATCAAAGCATAAAAAATCCGCGATCGCAGTTCTTCGAGATGGTCGAATAAAGACATTTCTACTTCGTCGGGAAGTTCGTCTAAATATTCTTGACTATCTTTATCGATCCTATTATCTAATTCAGTGCTGTTCATGTAAGTTGTAATTTTTATACAGTTTATTAATCATTTTATCGAGAGCAAATAGGACAAATATTTAAATAAAGGAAGAATTAAATGAAGGAAGAAGGAAATATTATTTTTTGATTAATAAATGTTACCTTTTTCCTTTGCTCGCAAGCAGTTAAATGCTTTTTTTGAGCGGCTAATTTCCAGCACGTCGCTCAATAACGTCTAAAACACCTTCAGCAGTGCGTAAAGCCCCTTCTATAAAGCCCTGATAGTCAGAATAGGCCTCGCCACAAATATGGACGTTTTGACGATCTTGGCTGTCATTTGGGAGACTAAAAGATCGCAAACGCTCTATTACTTCCCAAGATTTTACTTCAGGTTTCCAGGCATGGGCCCCACCACCATAAGGTTTTAAACCCCAAGCGCGAATGCCGTATTCGGCGATCGAACTTTCTAGTCGCTCCAGTTCCTCTATTACATTAACAGGATTTTCAGGGGAGCTATTTTCGCAGCGTTTTTGATAAGCCGGAAAAAGATCTTTAATTAATTGTTTTTGTTGGTCGCTAATCGGTTGAGAAACTGGTTGCTGTTCCTCTTTAGCAAGTATTTTTGCTTTAATGGGAGCTAAAATAAAGCGGCAAAATCTTGTCGCGAGTCGCTTATCTTGGTTTAATTCTGCGCGATCGTGATTTTGTTCGTCACAGACATAATATTGCCAATATTCTGAAGCTGGGCGATCGGTATATATCAGCACCATACCTTGTCCGTTTCTGTTGTAAACAAAAAAGCCTTCTTTACTAAGATAATAACTGCGAATCTTTGAGCCTTGTTCTGCGCGATCGCAAATAACCCAACCAGATCCGTTTTCTTTTGTTTTTACTTCAATTGCTTCAGGAAGTTCGCAATCGTGCTGGCGGAATTCTTCTCGCATTGCTGGAGATATTTCACCGCGATCGAGTTCTTTTTTGTATTGTTCTGTTTTGTCTTCACTTAGTTGGAAACAACATTCTAGAAAATAGTGCAGTTCTCTGGTCGGAATTAGATCTGCTCCTGTTTGCGGCAGGGTATCCTCATCCCACCAAGGATCGTCGGTGACAAAAAAGACTTTCAATAACGGCTTGGCAAGAACCGTTTCTAAGTCTTGTTGGATCTGCTGCGGTAAATATTTTGACAAACCTTGTAAAGGGTATTGGGGCATAGCTAAAATAACTTCTTTGGCTAGCACCTCTTGGGTTTCTCCTTCAAAACAAAGTCTGACTCCTTCATTTTCTGAATGGATTGAAATCAATTTATGTTTTGGTTTTAGGTGTAAATTTTCAAAGTTATTCAGTTTTTCGAGAGTTGCTTTGGTTAAATTTGACGAACCATTTTTAATTCCCACTAAATAGTCATCTGGTTGCAAACTTCTCAGCCACCATATAATCCATTCGATCGCGTTGGGATTTTCCGTGAGTAGATGATAAAAGTTACCGAATTCTCTAATCTTGAGAACTGCTTGATGGGATAAAACGTCGCTTAAAGCATTCCAAAGTCCGCATTTATATAATAATTCTCCGTCTGGTTTGCCATTTTGTCTGGCTTCTTTTCTTAATTTGTCGTAATCTTCTTGAGTATTTCCTAACTTTTTAACTTCTGCTCTCATTTCATCGGCAGACATCCCATTTTGATATTTTCCGAGGACTTTTAACATTCCCATTAACATCAGGTTTACGAGATCGTCTTGCCATCTTTGCTCTTCTTTATCTTCAATTTTGTATTTTACCCACCCCGGACTAGCAGACTGAAATGAGGGAAAAGCAGTACGTTCTACTTGCAATTCATCTAACAATTCCATCAGCAATTTCTGCCCTTTACGTTCGTAACGCATCGGCCCGAATTCGGCGACGAAGTTTTTATTTTTGCCCATTCGGACGGTTTCTATTCTTCCGCCCCAACGGTCTGCCATTTCAAATAAACCTACCTCAATTCCTTTTTCTGCTAGCTTGAGGGCGCAATACATTCCCGATATTCCACCACCAACGATCGCAACGTCCAAGAGGGCCGCTTTTTGCTTTCTTAGCATAAGTTCTTTTCTCGATCTGTAGCTTGAGTACGCGATCGCAGTTTATTGCTTATTTTTTAGATAAGCATTATCCCAAAGGTAGAAAGTACGACACTACGCAAAAGTTAACGCACATTTTTTTACTGCCATTTTCTACTTGCAAACCATTAACTTTATTCGTCCTAATCTAATTTTGTACGGGTATAGTTACTCGATCTTTTTTGATTTTTACTTTTTCAATTTAATTGCAACCTGCTTTTGGTTTGAAATAATGTTTTTTTAGCTGACAAATTACTTGTTGATGGCGATCGACTTGTTTGTATTCGCAAAATTCTGCTTTTTTTGCAGAATTGCATAAAGTCCTCATTGATTCGCCATGTATTTTGCTCACTGCGCGATTCAATACTCTAAAAAATTCGCAAACTACTTTTGGGCTGCGCCATTCTCGATCTAATTGAAATTTGACAAATTCCAAATTTGCGTATATTGATTTACTATATTCGTTGCACTTTTTTACGTCTACTTCGTAAATTATTTGACCGTCTTTTTCTACTTTTACTTTTAGCTCTCGTTCAAAAAAATTTACTACTACCACGGTTATTTCCCACAATCAATACCTGCTCTCGATCGCATTTTATTTGATGTTTTTACAAATCTTAGATCTCCAAGTTAGTTATTTCAGATCCGCTAAAAAATAGTAAAGTTTTATTATCGTCAAACTCCTATATTAATTCTGGCAATTATTTTTAATGCATAATTGCGTTTTTTTGTCAAGTAGCCTCAAAATTGTAGCTAAAAACATCAGGCTGTCGAGTCGAAGGTATTTTTAAGTTTTAAATTGGATCGATAACGAGATTTGAGGCGGCGATCGCAGTTAAAAAAAAATAAGTAAGATTTCCCTAATTTATCACACTGCTTTTTGTTGTAAAAATCCTACCATATTCGGAAAGCCTTGTAAATCCGTTGTCAAAAAATAGTTTATTTAGTTTTAAAATTATTTAATTTGGGCAGTAAATTTAAGTAGTTATTTAAATTTAAAAACCGAAAGATAGAAAGAAGAAGAAAAACTTATAGATGGGAATTGAAATGCAAAATACTTAATAGTTTTCTACTAACTACCAATTTAGCACCAAAGTTTCGGATAAAATAGCGCGTTAGTCGTTTGTGAGAAAAAGAAAATTATGGGACGAGCCAATAAAGTAGTTTTAGCATATTCTGGTGGAGTCGATACCTCAGTATGTATCCCTTA
Source organism: Prochloraceae cyanobacterium (assembly GCA_030065265.1). Taxonomy (GTDB): domain Bacteria; phylum Cyanobacteriota; class Cyanobacteriia; order Cyanobacteriales; family JASJDA01; genus JASJDA01. The sequence continues at coordinate 23,921 of JASJCW010000041.1, read as the reverse complement.
TCTCAAAGAAGAATGGGGAGTTAAAGAAGTCATCACCCTAGCAGCAGACTTAGGACAGGGAGAAGAATTAGGGCCGATTAAAGAAAAAGCCTTAAAATCTGGAGCAAGCATATCCTTGGTAGAAGACGGAAGGGAAAGCTTCATCAAAGATTATACATTTTTAGCGATCGCAGCCAATGCAATGTATGAAAATCGCTATCCCCTTTCAACAGCCCTAGCTCGTCCTTTAATTGCCAAAATGTTAGTCGAAGCAGCGGCAAAATACGGAGCGGATGCGGTAGCCCACGGTTGTACCGGAAAAGGAAACGATCAAGTTCGTTTTGATATTTCGATCGCCGCATTAAATCCAGATTTAAAAATACTAGCTCCAGCGAGAGAGTGGGGCATGAGTCGCGAAGAAACTATCGCTTATGGAGAGCGTTTTGGGATTCAATCTCCCGTTAAAAAATCTTCTCCTTACAGCATCGATCGCAACTTACTTGGTAGAAGCATCGAAGCAGGGCCTCTAGAAGATCCGATGACCGAACCCCCAGAAGAAATATATGCAATGACCAAAGCGATCGCCGCTACTCCTGACGAACCGGAATATATTGAAATTGGCTTCGATCGCGGCATTCCGACCCAAATTAACGGCCAAAATTTAGATCCGATATCTTTAATTACCCAGTTAAATGAAGTGACAGGTAAACACGGTTTCGGACGGATCGATATGGTAGAAAACCGAGTTGTCGGCATTAAATCTCGAGAAATATACGAAGCACCAGCATTGTTATTGTTAATCCAAGCTCATCGCGACTTAGAAAGTTTAACTTTAACTGGCGATGTCACTCAATACAAACGAGGCATCGAAGAAACCTACAGTCAACTGATTTATCAAGGATTGTGGTATTCTCCCCTCAAAGAAGCTTTAGATGGGTTTATCGCAAAGACTCAAGAGCGAGTTTCCGGCACGGTGAGAGTAAAATTATTTAAAGGTAATGCTACTATTGTCGGCCGGCGATCGAATAATTCAATTTACGATAGCGATCTTGCTACTTACGGAGCAGAAGACCAATTCGATCATAAAGCAGCAGAAGGCTTTATCTATATCTGGGGATTGCCAACTAAAGTTTGGTCGCAAAAAACTAGAGGCTAAGATCGATTTACTTTTTTGTCAGTACAAATTGTAAAACATCGGGAGCAACGGGAGATGGGGAAGCATGGGGAGAAAAAATATTAAACTTGTTCTGACAATTTCAAACTTAAACCCCCTACTCTCTACTAACTACTCCCTACTCGAATGGAATTAGAAATCCTGCTACAACGAAATAAAAAAATTAGGGCGATCGGGTTTGACGATGCGCCTTTTATTAGAGGAACTAAAGATCCGGTTAATTTTGCTGGTGTAGTTTGTGCGGGAACTCGTTTTGAAGGTATGTTGTGGGGAGAAGTAGAAGCTGATGGTTGGGATGCTACCGATCGCATCTCAGAACTACTATTAAACAGCAAATTTTTGCCTCAACTTCACATCCTTTTAATCGATGGAATTTGTTTGGGAGGTTTTAATGTTATCGACCTTCCCAAATTGTGCGATCGCGTCGGCCTTCCTTGCGTCTCAGTGATGCGAAAAATGCCCGATATGACCAAAATAGATCGGGCATTAACCAGACTTCCCCACAAACAAAAACGATTGGAAACGATCCAAAATGCCGGTTCGATCCACCAGTTTCCACCCTTTTACTTTCAAGTTTGCGGTGCTAGTCCCTCAACGATCGCCGATGTCTTGACGAATTTAACCGATCGTGGTAAAGTGCCCGAGCCTTTGCGACTGGCTCATTTAATCGGTTCAGCAGTAATTAAAGGAGAAAGTAGTAACCAAGCATGAATGGAGCATCGGGAGCATCGGGAGAAAGAGGATTTTATTGTTCCTAACAATTGAAAATTAATGAACTAATTCTAAACTTAAAACCCACTAACTACTAACTATTCCCTGCTTCCGACTTCCGACTTTGAGCAAAGCGACTTTACTCGTTACCCACTACCCCCACTCCCCGATCGATTAAAAATAAGACTCTAATGTTCCTCTTCTACGAACGTCTAGAGTTGCACAATGGAAAGAACCACCAAAAGGTACGAAATCGATAAAAGGACAGGGAATCGGTTCAAAACCCCAATCTTTAAAAGCTTTAATTAAAGAAGTTTGTTGTTCTTCGACCATAACTCTAGTTTCATCTAACATGAGAACGTTGAGACTGATCCATTTACTGCACATTGAAGGAATGCCTTTAATTGGATCGGGTTCGGGGGGAATTAAAATATCCCAAGATTTAAAAATGCTGGGTAATCTATTCGGATCGATATAATCGGGATTAATTAGTAATTTACCTGGAGCTAAAGGTATGAAAGTGGAATCGATATGCATCGGAGTCGGACAACTACTTTCTATTTCGTGAATTGTATATTCATCTCCTAAATTTCTCTGCAACCAAGCAATTCCAAAACTGTTAGTGACGTTACTTTTAGTTACAAATAAATCTCTACCGCAACGCATAAAATCAGCAGCATCAAAAACAGGTTCGTATTCGTTAATGACATAACGAAGCGGTTCGCCTTTTTCGGGGGGATTAAAATTATAATCGTAAAGTTCGTCAATTAATTCCGGTTTCGGTGCAGAAGTCCATTTAGCCCCCGCCATAAAATATTCTTTAAATAAAGAGCGATAAGCAAAAGCTTCAAAGTAACGCGATCGCCATGGCATTGGAGTTTCAATAATTTCATCGCCAACAATTAAAAACCCATCTCTAGGACAAGAAGTGCAAAAACCCCTAGATTTCCATTGCGGACTTTTAAAATCGACAAAACCTTCGATAATGTCGGGTCTTCTAACAGTTATACCCTCTGCTTCGAGAATGTGAATGAATTCATCGAGACATTTTTGTGCTTGTTCGATCAAAAATTGCGGGTAAGGCACTCCCGAAAAAAAGCGATATAACCTCGCAGTCGCTCGCGGTACGTTATGGGTTACGATCGGGTGGTATGGTGGGATAATTGCCCCTTCTAAACGTCCGACAATGATTTCTTCGAGAGGATCCCATTCGTTATAAGAATTTACCGGACAATCGTTAACTTGACTCCCTTCAAGGGGTTTATCTGCTACCCAGTCCATAATCTACTCCTGACACCTTTTAATAATCTTCAAAGATTTTAGGCGAAAAAATAAAAAAATGCTTTAGAAATTAGCCAAAAAACACAACTGCGATCGCCTCCCCTAAAAAGGTGTAAGCTAAAACTCAAGAATTAAACTTGGCTAACCTGCGCCTGTATCAGGTTGTGACAAATTATTGTCAATTACTTTTTCAAACCAAAAACCCTTTGATAGCAACTATTTTTTTTTAATCTTGGTTGGCAATAATTTTTAGCAGTTCTTTGATTTAAATTTTTTTATTTTGTCGGATTTAGTTGATTGTTCTCAACAAGATCCGGGATTATTAAAATTTTTCAGCCACATTATGAGACAGTCTTTTATTGCTGTATCTTGAAGAAATTATTTACGATCGCGGTCAAGTAATTCTTTCTCAGTATCATTGGCGGCTTCAGACTATTAGTTTAATGACAATAGAAAAAATCTGTCAAATACTCCTAGAATTAATTCAAACAAGTGATGGTGAATTAATTACTTTATCATCAGGTGAAGAAGTAAGTTTTAAGCAGCTCAAAAAATATTCTTTAAATGAAATCGAGATATATCAAAGCGAAAATGAAGTAATACTTCCAGCTAACTACAAAAAATTATTAACTATAGTTGGGAGTTGTCAATGCTATCTCGATGATGGAGGGAATGGTCTAACCTTCATTTGTTTAGAGGATTCAAAACCTTTACTTGAAAAATATTATTCTGACTACTTGGAGAATTGTCCGCAGTTTTTTATAGCTCTAGATAACAATTTGTTAGGAGATGTTGGTGGTTTTAATTTGAAAGATGGCAAATTTACTATCATTCCTCATGATGAAGATCCCGAAGAGTGGTTTGCCACTGATTCAAACTGGGTTGACTTTAAGCAGTGGTTAGATGTGTTGGTTAGCAGCTCGGAAAATCAATATATAATTTAGTGCAATTCTTCTTTTTTGCTTATTACCTGTAGCAATCGAGCTTTCAAGTTTTTTTAAATGGCTATATAATTGGAATTCATATTAGATGACAAAATTTGACTTTCTCTGAAAACAAAAAATAAAAAAACTTCAGAATATTTTTTTTAATTCTGAAGCTAAAAAAAACTGCAAAATTAGCTTACAAACCGAACATAGTATATTTGAAATTACTCGGCCCTTGATAACCGGACAACTCAGCTAACTTATCTAAAGATTGAACTCCAGGATAGAGTTTGCCATTAATTTCCCAACTAGGAAAAGATTTAACTCCAGCAGCAAAACAGGCTTGTCTTTGCGGATTTTTACCGCCCTCAGCACATTCAATATAGTTAATATTTTTAAATGCTTCTTTGCCGAATAATTGTTTTTGTTCGTAACAGTGAGGACACCAAAAAGCACCGTATTTTTTAGCACCAATTGCCGTCAAATGTTTGGCCAATTCTATTTCTGCTGCTGTTGAGGTAGTATTAATTTCCCAACCTTGAGGGGGTATTGGTTGACCTTCAGGTTCGGGAATAATTATTCTGCCATTTTTGGGATCGATTTGAACTTCAGCATCCTTAGTCGCGATGGTATTATTATTAACGCCAGAATAAATACCCAAAGTACCAACTAAAGTAACCAAAGCAACGATCGCCCCAGTAAAAAATATTTGACCTAAATCGTCCCATTCTCGACCGATAACAGTCAAGATTAAAAAACTCAAAGAAAATAGTGCAGAAGCTATACAATAAGGGCAAAGAGCTTTGATTTCACTAAAAAGAACGTACATCAAATAGCTGCTAAAAACAGCCATTGCAACGCCACCAGCAAGCAACAGCAACCAAGTCCAATTCTCTAATTGACTTCTCAATTTTCTGTTAGAATTCGGATCGATCGCTAGAGGGCTTAAAGCGAAAGTTGCCATGCTAGTATAAGCTAGAGTGCCAAACAAGCTTAAAGGCAAGCCAAAGACCTCAGCATAAGGACTAGTCAGGACGTTATTACAGCCTCCAGCAGCACCATCGAAACTGCAACCTACTTGACCCCCCGTTAACTTTTCAAAAGTCAAATAAGCTGTTAGTATTGCTCCGATAATGGCGATCGCACCAATTATGTAACGCGAATAACGGTAAATCCAAGGTACCGAACGTCGACGACGCATATTTCCCATATGTCAATCAATAAGTTACGACAATTCAACAAAAACACGACTCGATCGTAACAGAAACCCAATTACCATTCTGTATCGGCCTTCCTTCTAGCAGCTTCGACAAACTGGGATACTCTAATCGGATCGATCGTCTCTTGAATATTTTCCTGTCTTTTGAGAGAACTGGCGACAATTACCCCATCAGCAACTTGCATTAACTTAGAAATATTTTCCGTATTAGCACCGCTACCGATAAAAACTGGTACCCCATCGGCCGCTTTGCGGGCAATTTGCAAATCTTCTAAAGAAGTGGGATGACCTGTTGCCCAACCAGAAACAATGACTCCATCAGCCAAGCCTCTAAAAATAGTTTCTTGAACTGCCGCAGTTAAATTAGAAGCATTCAAAGGCTGGGCGTGCTTGACTAAAACATCCGCTAAAATAGCCACCTCACTTTCTAATTCTCGACGGTAGCAAAGCAATTCCCGATCTACACCTTCAATTATGCCGCGATCGGTCGCCATTACCCCCGTATGCACGTTAACGCGAATGAATTTAGCCCCCGTACAACTGGCGATCGCCATGGCACTTTTAGCATCGTTACGCAAGACGTTGATCCCGACTGGCAGCATTACTAAATTCATGATTCGATCCACAATTAGAGTCATCGCACTCACTACCGCAGGATCTACCCTCTGTTTAACAAAAGGGGCATCAAAAAAATTCTCCACTATAATGCCGCTAACTCCACCTGCTGCTAAAGCCGTTGCTTCTTGTTCTGCTCTTTCTAAAACTGTTCTTAAGTTACCTCCCCAGCGAGGTGAAGTCGGTAAGGGTAATAAATGTACTACGCCGATTATTGGATTTGGTGTATTGAAAATTCGTTTTAAGTCCACTTAATCTACCTAACGTATCGCGATCGTGTCTGTTAACTGCTTTATCTGATTCATAGAAAATTTTATCTTTTGAGGTTTTTCGGATATCAAAATCGGATAATAAATTAATCAAGATTTATTTTAGTAGCTCAGTACGATATTAAAATATTTTTTCTCTAAAAATACTTCTGACTTCGATCGCGTCGGTTTATTAATTTTTCCTTTTTATTGGTTCTAAATCGGTTAAAATATCTTTACATATACTAAAAATTTAGTTAATAGATTATAAAATAAAGAATCACGATATTATGGGCCACAAGCCAACTATTGCCATTTCTCATTTAGGCTGCGAAAAAAATCGCATCGATTCCGAACACATGATCGGCCTGTTAGTAGAAGCAGGTTATCAAGTCGATGCCAACGAAGAATTAGCCGATTATGTAATTGTTAACACCTGTAGTTTTATCCAAGAAGCAAGAGAAGAATCAGTTCGGACTCTGGTAGAATTGGCTGAAGAAAATAAGAAAATTGTGATAGCAGGGTGTTTGGCGCAACACTTTCAAGAAAAACTGTTAGAGGAGTTGCCAGAAGCAGTAGCGGTGGTAGGAACGGGAGATTACCATCAAATTGTTAAAGTGATCGAACAAGCTGAAACCGGAAAAAAAGTCAAACAAATAAGCGATCGCCCTACTTATATTGCCGATGAAAATACCCCCCGCTATCGCACTACCACCGAAGGAGTTGCCTATTTAAGAATTGCTGAAGGCTGCGACTATGCTTGCGCTTTTTGTATTATTCCATATCTTCGAGGAGCGCAGCGATCCAGACCGATCGAGTCAATAGTCGCCGAAGCAGAACAACTAGCCGCTCAAGGGGTGAAAGAGTTAATTTTAATTTCACAAATTACCACTAACTATGGACTAGATTTGTACGGTCGACCCAAGCTAGCAGAACTATTGCAGGAGCTAGGAAAAGTTGACGTACCCTGGATTAGAATTCACTATGCCTATCCCACCGGATTAACCCCAGAAGTGATTCGAGCGATGGTAGAGAGTCCCAATGTTATTCCCTATCTCGATTTGCCCCTGCAACATTCTCACCCAGAAATTTTGCGCGCCATGAATCGACCCTGGCAAGGGCAAGTGAATGATGCTATCATTGAACGGGCAAAAACTGCAATTCCAGAAGCAGTTTTAAGAAGTACCTTCATCGTTGGTTTTCCAGGCGAGAAAGACGAGCATTTTGCACATCTGGTAGAATTTGTCAAGCGTCACGAGTTCGATCATGTAGGTGTATTTACTTTCTCACCAGAACAGGAAACAGTAGCCTACAACCTACCCGATCGAGTTCCACAGCCGGTGATGGACGAACGCCGTCGCGTCTTGATGCAAACACAGCAACCTATTGCAGCTCGTAAAAATCTAGCTTGTGTTGGCAAGAAAGTAGATGTCTTAATCGAACAAGAAAATCCCCAAACAGGTCAATATATAGGCCGCTCGGCGAGATTTTCCCCTGAAATAGATGGTTTAGTCTATGTTGAGGGAGAAGCAGCTTTAGGGGAAATAGCTTCGGTCAAGATAACTGGTGCTGACTCGTACGATCTTTACGGACAAATTGTGTCAACAAAATAGAGGAGATCTCGACTCTATTAAAGGTGGGAAAGAAGTAGTAACTACAGTAAAGCGATCGATTGCCCTTTGGGTTAACCAGCTCACAAAAAAAGCTTGACTTAACAAAAAAATAAGTTAAGTTTTTAAGAAAAAAGCAAACCGAATAAGAAAAAAATATTCCCTTATGACAACAACTTTCCAAAGTTTAGGATTATCACAAGAGCGAGTAGAACAATTAGAGCAAATAGGCTTTGTCGAACCTACTAACATTCAAGCTCGAGCGATTCCCAAACTTTTAGAAGGCCGTGACGTAGTCGGCCAGTCTCAAACAGGAACGGGTAAAACAGCAGCCTTTTCCTTACCGATTTTAGATCGGATCGATCCCCAAGAAAAATCAGTACAAGCCTTAATCTTAACACCAACTAGAGAATTAGCACAGCAGATAGCTCGCGCGATTAAAGAATTCTGTGGCGGTCAAAGAATATTTATCTTGACAGTGTGCGGCGGTCAATCGATCGAACGACAAATCCGCAGCTTGCAAAGAGGCGTACATATAGTTGTCGGAACTCCCGGAAGAGTAATCGACTTACTCGAACGCAGAGAATTATATTTCGATCGCGTCAAGTCAGTAGTTTTAGACGAAGCTGACGAAATGCTCTCGATGGGTTTTATCGACGATGTCAAAAAAATCCTCAGACAAACTCCAAAAGAGCGTCAAACAACTTGTTTCTCGGCGACGATGCCTAGGGAAATTCGCGACTTAATCGAACAATTCTTGAACGATCCGGTCACAGTTACAGTAGAACAGCCAAAAGCCGCACCGACAAGAATCGAACAAAGAGCTTATAACGTACCTCGCGGTTGGAACAAAATTAAAGCTCTACAGCTCATTTTAGAGATTGAAGAACCCTCGTCGGCAATTATCTTCGTTCGTACCAAGCGCACTGCTAGCACTTTAACTAATAAGTTACAAGAAGCAGGAGAAAGCGTAGACGAGTATCACGGCAATCTCAGCCAATCGCAACGGGAAAGATTGGTACAGCGTTTCCGCGAAGGCAAAATTCGCATGGTGGTAGCAACCGATATCGCCGCGCGAGGTTTGGATGTAGAAAATCTAAGTCATGCAATTAACTTCGATTTACCCGACAACCCCGAAACTTACATCCACCGGATCGGCAGAACTGGAAGAGCCGGAAATACGGGCGTAGCAATATCTTTGGTCGAACCAATGGATCGAAGAATGTTAAGACAGATTGAGCGACGCTCCCGCCAAAACTTAAAAGTTTGTAAAATACCGAATCGCGCTGAAGTAGAAGCAAAGCGGTTTGCAAAACTACAATCCCAAGTCAAAGAAACTCTGGCCGGAGAGCGGATGGCCTCCTTCTTGCCGATCGTCCGAGAATTAAGCGCAGATTACGATCCCCAAGCGATCGCTGCGGCGGCTTTACAGATGGTGTACGATCGCAATTGTCCTAACTGGATGAAAACGGATTGGGAAGTTCCAGAACACACCACTCCCAAACCGAATCTTAAAGGCAAATACAATCGGAATAACAAACACAAAAAGCCTTTGGCTCCAAATAGGTCTAGATAACGATCGGGGTAAACAATGAAAAGTCTGAAGTCTGAAACAAAAATGTCTGCGGTAGATCCAGATTTACTAAATGCTCAATTAACAGATGAGTCTATTTTAGGCTTCAGAGAAACAAGGGGTTATAACCACCAATGGCGAGGTCTAATCGAAGAATATCGCAATCTATTACCAGTAAGCGATCGCACTCCGGTAATTACTTTGCTAGAAGGAAATACCCCTTTAATCCCAGTTCCATACATTGCCGAGCAAATCGGCCGACAAGTAAAAGTATTTGTTAAATACGACGGTCTCAACCCCACTGGTAGCTTCAAAGATCGGGGTATGACTATGGCGATCTCCAAAGCCAAAGAAGCAGGAGCAGAAGCAGTAATCTGCGCCAGTACGGGCAATACTTCAGCGGCCGCAGCAGCCTATGCCAGGAGAGCAAGAATGCGGGCTTTTGTGATTATTCCCGACGGATATGTAGCTTTGGGAAAATTAGCCCAAGCTTTGGTATATGGAGCAGAAGTAATTCCAATTCAAGGTAATTTCGACGACGCATTGAAAATAGTTCGCCAAATGTCGGAAAGCTATCCGGTAACTTTGGTAAATTCTGTCAATCCCTATCGCTTAGAGGGACAAAAGACAGCAGCTTTTGAAGTAGTAGATACTTTAGGTAATTCTCCCGACTGGCTTTGTATTCCCGTCGGCAATGCCGGTAATATTAGTGCTTATTGGATGGGTTTTTGTCAGTACCATCAGATCGGCAAATGCGATCGCCTGCCAAAAATGATGGGTTTTCAAGCGGCTGGGGCTTCACCAATAGTCAAAGGCGAACCGGTATCCAATCCCGATACCATAGCTACGGCGATCAGGATTGGTAACCCGGCAAATTGGCAAAAAGCAACAGCAGCCGCAGAATCCTCTCAAGGCGAGTTCAATGCTGTTAGCGATACGGAAATTTTAGCAGCATATCGCATGTTAGCGGCCAATGAAGGGATTTTTTGCGAGCCTGCTAGTGCAGCATCGGTAGCTGGTTTGTTAAAAGTTAAAGAGCGAGTCCCCACTGGTGCTACAGTAGTTTGCGTACTCACTGGCAACGGACTCAAAGATCCCGACTGTGCGATCGCACACAGTAACAACAGTCCGACGGAGGCGATCGTACCAGATTTAGCAAAAGTCGCCAGAATCATGGGTTTTTAACTAGAGACTTTTTGAAAGTCTTTAGAGAACTGGTAGCGGGTCAAGATAATAATGATGCAATTTGTTGCTTCTTTCTTACGTTTTTTTCGCTACCTTTTTAGATGGGTAACGATTAAAAAGACTATTATTTACGTCGGTCGGCAAAGATTGACGGGTTTAGCGGCTGAAATTGCTTACAGCACTATGTTGGGTCTGTTTCCGGCAATGATCGCTGTTTTTACCGTGATTGGTATGTTTGAAGTTTCAGTAGCTTCTAAGTTGGGTCAAATTGCCATTAATATCCAAGAGATCGTACCTCCCCAAGTTTGGAGTATTTTGTCGGGTTTTGCTGCAGAAATCACTAAAGATGACAGTAGCGGCTGGTTCTCGGTTTCTTTTCTGGGGGCAATTTGGGCTTTTTCTGGAGCGATCGGGGCGGCGATCGGGGCTTTAGATCGGATTGCGGGAGTTCCGCGATCGCAAAAAAGACCTTTTTGGCAAGCAAAAGGTGTTGCTTTAATTTTAACTTTCGGCACGATCGCTCTTTTAGTTTTGGCTTCTTTTTTAGTTTTGTTGGGAGATTTTGCGATCAAATTAGCGATCGAGTTGGATTGGGTCGATCTGATAGCTACTGTTTGGCAAATATTGAGCGGGCCGATTATTTTAGCTATTTTAGTCACAACTTTAGCTTTAATTTATCAAATTAAACAATTTCCCGCCGATCCCGACCGACCTTTCGACAAAATCAAGTATATTGCTGTGGTTGTTGGCGTTGCCGGTCTTTTATTATTTTTAATTAATTCTTTTTTAGATTACATTAACTATTTAATTGATAATTACGACCTTCACACTACTGTTGGTTCTTTATTATCTAATATTTGGGGCTTGTTGAGTTTGCCTGTTTCTTTGGGCATCGTGGCAACTGCTTTTGCTTGCATCTATCGTTTCGGCCCTTCTCGCTGGAATAAAGGTACTCCTCTGATCCCAGGAGCTATTTTAGCAGCTCTTTTTTGGGCAATTGTCTCTAATTTATTTCGTCTCTATGTCGCCAATTTCGGTAACTACAATAAGGTTTACGGTGCGGTTGGTGCTGTGATTGTTTTGATGCTTTGGCTTTATCTGAGTTGTTTGGTGATGCTGTTGGGCTACCAACTTAATATTATTGTCGGCGAAGCAATTAAGCGAGAACGAAACAAAAAACGAAAACCTACTATAAAGCAAGGAAAGAGTTCTTCTTAGCAAAAAAAAACCCCCGGTTCTTGCCGAGGAATATCACAGGAGAAATCTTATAAGAATAGGAAAATTTTATAAATTAATATATTCATTTAACCTTTATGTAAATAATTGTAACTTTTAGTTATAAAAAGGTCAAGTCTATTTGACAAAAAAAATAAAAAGTAGTATGCAAATACTTAAAAAAATGCGGTATTGATAATTGACACGATAAACTAACAAAGTAGTCGTGCAGGATACTCGATCGTGTCAAATCGTCTTAGTGAAGCTAAAAGTCTTTATTTGCGAAAACATGCAGAAAATCCGATCGATTGGCACCCTTGGAATGAAGCAGCCACGATCGCAGCGAAATCTGAAGATAAACCAATTTTTCTTTCAATCGGTTATTCGAGCTGTCATTGGTGTACGGTAATGGAAGGAGAGGCATTTTCCGATCCGGCGATCGCTGAATATATGAACGCCAATTTTATGCCGATTAAGGTCGATCGTGAAGAAAGACCGGATCTTGACAGCATTTACATGCAAGCGTTACAAATGATGACCGGTCAAGGTGGCTGGCCGTTGAATATATTTTTGACTCCAGGAGATTTAATTCCTTTTTTTGGGGGAACTTATTTTCCAGTCGAACCTCGTTACAATCGTCCGGGTTTTTTACAAATATTGCAATCGGTGCGTCATTTTTACGACCTTGAAAAGGAAAAGTTGCAAAAATATACCGAAGATATGGCAGCTCTGCTGCAAAAATCTATTATACTGCCGCGATCGGAAGCAGAAATTTTAACTAAAGAAATACTATATCGAGGCATAGAAGTTAATACAAAATTACTAGCCCCTTCTGCAAGGGATATCGGCCGTCCTTGCTTTCCAATGATACCTTATGCAAATTTAATCTTAGCCAGTACGAGGTTCGATTTAGAAACGCCAGCAGAATCGAGTTTAGATCCGATAAAACTATCTCAGCAACGAGCTTTAGATCTAGTTTGCGGGGGTATATACGACCATGTTGCTGGTGGTTTTCACCGCTATACTGTCGATTCTAATTGGACTGTGCCCCATTTTGAGAAAATGCTTTACGATAACGGGCTGAATCTTGAATATTTGGCCGATTGTTGGAGTCTTGGAGAGCGACGAAAGGAAATCAAAAGAGCGATCGCCAAAACTGTCCAATGGTTAGAACGAGAAATGACCGCACCGGAAGGCTATTTTTATGCTTCTCAAGATGCGGATAATTTTACTAGTTCTCAAGCAAAAGAACCGGAAGAGGGCGACTTTTATGTTTGGGAATACACTCAATTAGAAGAGTTACTGAGCCAAGCAGAATTATCCCAGTTAAAATCGGTATTTAATCTGACTGTTGAAGGTAATTTTGAAGGGAAAAATGTCTTAGTGCGATCGCAAGATGGCGGTGAATTGTCAGATGAGATTGAAACTATTTTAGAGCGACTTTTTACAGTTCGTTACGGTAAAAGTTCGGCTGCGATCGAGACTTTCACTCCAGCAAGAAACAATCGGGAAGCTAAAAGTTTCAATTGGGATGGTCGGATTCCTCCAGTGACGGATACAAAAGCAATTGTCGCTTGGAATAGTTTAGTTATTTCTGGTTTGGCTCGAGCTTATGGTGTATTTAAAGATGAATCTTATTTAAAATTAGCAACCAATGCGGCTAATTTTATTCTCGATCGCCAGTGGGTAGAAAACCGTTTTTATCGTCTTAATTATGACGGTCAAGCTTCAACTTTAGCTCAATCGGAAGATTATGCTTTCTTTATTAAAGCTCTTTTAGATTTGCAAGTTAATTCTGGCGACGACGTTAATTGCTTGGAGCGAGCGATCGCAGTTCAAGCAGAATTCGATCGCCTGTTTTGGAGCGAAAATGAGGGGGGTTATTACAATAATGCTGTAGATGCTGCCACTGAATTAGCAATTAAAGAAAGATCTTATATCGATAATGCTACTCCTGCTGCTAATGGAGTTGCGATCGCTAATTTGGTTCGCTTAGCTTTACTCACCGATCGTCTCGAATATCTCGATCGCGCTAAGGCTGGTTTGCAAGCTTTTAGTATTATTATGGAACAATCTCCCCAAGCTTGTCCGAGTTTATTTGTGGCTTTAGATTGGTATCTTCATGGGGTATCTGTTAGTAGCAAAAAATCGGAGTTGCAAAGTTTAACTGAGGAATATTTTCCGACTGCTGTTTATAAAATAAAATCGGATTTGTCAGCGGATATAGTAGGATTGGTTTGCAAAGGTATGACTTGTTTGCCCCCTGCTGAAAATCGCGAGAAAATGTTAGCTCAAATTAAAAAATCTCAAGTTTAAAATAGGTAAAAAGGAAAAAGGGTAAATGAATTTAATTACCCCATTAAAAGATTTAGAAATAGAGCGGATCGACTGGTTTAGATCTAGTTTAAAAAATTGGAGTAACAATAATTTCCGCTCTTATCCTTGGCGAGAAACAAGGGATGCTTATGCTATTTTTGTGGCTGAATTTATGTTACAAAAAACAGCAGCAGATACAGTGGTGCCAGTATATCGATCTTTTTTAGGAAAATACCCGAATATTACTAGTTTGGCAAGTGCTAGTATTGCAGAAATCGCCGAAATCCTCCAACCGTTGGGTTTGTTTTTTCGTGCGGAAAGATTGTCGCGAGCGGCGCGAATTATTCTTGACAAATACGATGCAATAGTCTCTAGTTCCGAACAAGAATTGTTAAAATTACCGGGAATTGGCAAATATACAGCGCGATCGATTTGTGCTAATGCATACGGACAATCAAAAGCAGTATTAGATACTAATGTAGCGAGGATTTTAGAGCGTTTTTTCGGCATTCAAGGAGAAAAGATTAAATCTCGTTGTAAAATTCTCTGGAGAGCCGCAGAGCAAGTAGCACCAGATCGGGATGTTTCGAGATGGAACTTAACTTTACTTGACTTTGGAGCTAAAGTTTGCACTGCTAGCAAACCGAAATGCGAACTATGTCCTTTAGCAAAAGAATGCGATTTTTTTAATAAATAGCGACGAATCTCATTACGCTATCGAGGATGCGAACCGCTTTAATTGGTTTGGCTACAAACCCAGAAGCACCTGCCATTTTAGCGCGAACTCTGTCTACCATTCCGTCTTGACCTGTTAGGATGACGATAGGGATTTTATCTAGTTCTGGGACTCTGCGTAATTGAGCGCAAACTTCATACCCGTTTAGATATGGCATGCCAATATCTAGAAAAATTATATCGGGACTGGATAAAAGTAGTTTGGCGATCGCATTTTGAGGATCTTGGATGGGAACAAAACTAAAACCAGCTCTGTGCAATATTTCTGCCATAATACCTAAAGCTTGGGAACTGTCATCGATACAAGCAACTGTTATATTGAGGAAACTGTCTTTGAAAGCAGACTTTTTGACTTCAGAATTGGGTGTAATCGTGACAGAACTTTTTGAAATATCTTCAGTCTCTTTAAGTTGAAACAATCCGTTATCTAGATAGGCAATTAAAGAAACCGTCAAAGAAAGAACATCTTTTTTGAGAACGATCGCCAAATCTCTCAGGGTATGATGTCCGTCTACGAATTTAAGCAAAACTTCATAAGTTTTGGCAGAAACTTCTAAAGCCAATCTTTCTTTATCTTGGACTGTTGGAGCTAAATTGGGAGAGATTTTTTCTAAATTGCGATCGCACCATTGCAACCAAGTTTGTAAAGTGCGATCGAAAGCTTGTTTAATCGGGATTAAAGTCAGGGATACTTTCAAACCAAATTTTAAAAGATCTTCTCCCGAACTAGGATGGGTTGTAAAATTTAGTAGTTGTGTTTGAGAAAGTTGAATCAGATCGAAAATAACTTCATCTACTTTTGCTTGAATAAAATCGGCAAACGTATCGCCATCAATTTCCTTTATTTCTAATAGAATCGTTAAGAGTCGATAGTTCCAACATTTAAATAGTTCCGCTTCAGCAACATGTTCGCGATCTAATTCGATATCGCAACAATATTTTACGATTAATCTTCTCCAAGAACGATATGGATGAATCCCACCATCGACCCAAATAACCCGACCGAGACAAAAGTAAAATTTAAACTGTATATTATCATTAGATTTTATATCTAACTCTCCCGTAAATTGTTGTTCTTCGAGAGCGGTTATTTGACGATTTAGATCGTTTAAGGATGAGTCTTGCGTAGAATTCATCTCGATATTATTATTTTTTACCGTATTTTAAAAATCAATTTTTTTACTTAATCGAGTAACTGTACGTATTTTAATAGATAACGTACTGCAAATTAAATTATTAGGAAGTGGAAAAGAGCGATCGCGCAACGGTATCTAATAGATCTCGTTTGGAACTCGATTTGTTTAATAAATCATTAGCTCCCAATTCCAATACTAGATCTCGATAAGCTTTAGTTTCATTAGATGTTAGCACTATCTTGGGAATTTGGTTCAATTGAGGATTTTGACCTAGAGATTTTAAAAATTCAAATCCATTGGTGCGAGGCAGATCTAAATCGCAGATAATTAGGTTAATTGTTGGTAATTTTGCTAATTTTTCGATTGCTTCGATTTCATCTCCTACTTTGATTATTTGATAGCCTTCTTTTTTAAGTATTTTGGCGATATTATTTTGTTCTTGGAGAGAGTCTTCGACCATTAGTAAAACTTTGAATTTATTTTTTTGTCGTTCTACCGATGATATTTTTTTAACCTGCAGTTTTGAAGCTGGCAATTGAGATAAAGAAGACCGAGAATTAGAGCGATCGCTGCTTCTTCTTGCCCCCATTTCTTCTATTAAAGTGATACCATCAATTACTAAGCTCAAACTACCGTCACTTAAAATGCTGCAACCATAGACGAAACTAGGAGGAGTTAAAGCACTTCCTAAAGGTCGAATTACTAATTCTTGTTTGCCTAAAACTCGATCTATTTCTAAGCCTAAAAATCTATTATTTCTCTTTAATAACAAAATTGGTTTAGTCCCAGTAAGATCTTGACAATTTTGGTTTTTCAGTACGTCCCGGTCTAAAGTTTTTTGCAATCTTTTTTTGATACTGCTACTGTACTCGATCGATTCGGATAATTGATATACTGGTACGGCATATTCTTCTGTCTCTAAATTGAGACGGAGAATTTTTTGCTGTTGAAATAATTCGATTAAATTTGGGTTAGGTTGGATAATTTTTTGAACTAAATTTGAGACAACAGAATAGATAATTCCTCCTGCTTGACAAACCATTAATTTAGCAATACTTAAAGTTAAGGGAATTTGTAAATAAAATGTCGTTCCTTCTTGGGGTTTCGACTCGAGAACTATATTTCCTTTTAATGCTTCTAATTGACTGCGAACGATATCTAATCCTACCCCTCTACCTGAAAGAAAATCGACTTCTGATGAAGTAGAAAATCCGGGTTCAAATAAATATTCTAAAATTTGTGATTCTGAAAGTTTTTTTGCTTTTTGAGCGGTAATCAAATTTAATTCGACTGCTCTTTTTTTGACTTTTTCTAAGTTAATCCCTTGACCGTCATCTCGAACTGCAAGTATAGTTTTACTACCTTGATAATAGGCACTAATTTCGATTAATCCTATGGGAGATTTCCTTTTTTTTATGCGATTTTCTTGGCTTTCTATTCCGTGAGCAAAAGCATTCCTAATTAAATGTAATAATGGTTGATACAATCTTTGTTCGATCGCTTTATCTACTAATATGTTAGAACCACTTAATTTCAATTCTACTTTTTTCTCATAACTGCTTGATAGCTGCTCTATCATCGGGTAAAAACGAGCAAATAAGCTAGATAGAGGTGTCATTCTTGCTTCAATTAATTCCGCTCTCATGTTAAAGAGCATTCGCTGTTTTTTCTTAAAAGATTGATTGAATTTTTTACTATGATTTTTAACTTTTTCTAGCTCGGCGATCGCATTGTTAGTTTCTTCTAAAATATTTTTTAAAATTTTAAATATTTGTTCGTATTCTTCTGGTTGACTCGGGAAGTTAGTGGGTTCTATTTCTCTTTTAGCGATCGTACAATAAGAAAAGTTATTCAAAGCAACTTTGGGAAATAAGCTAGAAAATGTTTGTAAAGAGTTATTTCCAGGAAACATTAAAGTTAAATCGAACCAATTGCATAATTGATTTAAAATCTGTTGAGTTTGTTTGTTTTTAGCTAAAATGTTGTCAATTATCGAGCGATTATCTTCATTATTTAGGGCATTTTTGTTTTGTTCTATTGATAATTCTCCAGCTAAATAATTAATTTTTTCTAATATTCCTATCTTAACTCTTACTGTCGATAATGTTAGTTCTTTTTCTGGTTTTGAGGGGGATTCTATTTTTGTTTTTTCTTCCGATAGATCGATCTTTTCTGGAATTATTTCAGGTTTGTTTTTTATTTTTGTTTCTGTAACAGAACTGCAAAATAGCTCTAAAGGATCTGTATTGCCTAAAATATTATCTAAACTATTTTCAGATAAATTATCGATAACATTGATAAAATCTTCTATGTAGCTAAATTTCAGCCAATCTTGTTGTTCGACATCTAATTTAATCTTTTTATATTCTGATTCTAATTGCGCTATGCGATCGCTTAAAACTGCTATTATTGGTAATTTTTCTTGGCTAGCGCGGTCTTCAAAATAGGAAGAATCTTGAAATTTAATTAGTTCAAGTATTGCTTTGAGACTAGTTAATTGACGGTATAAATTTAAACTAGTTTCTGATTTCATTAGTTCGATATATTGAGTAAATTGTCCGAGCCAAGAATCGATATATGCTTCTAGTTCTTGACTGTTTTCAAGCAATTTACTGGGAACAAGATCGTCGAAACTAAGTTCGTTTAGTGGAATATTTTCATAACGATGAAACCAGCCAAGAATGCATTTAATAATATTGAGATAAAATTGAGAATCTTCTAAATCTATTGCTCGCTTAAATTGAGACAATAATTCTGTTAAAAAAGTGGGTTCGCGTTCTTCTTTTTCTAAAAATGAGGTTCGGATTTTTTGAAATTCATTGAGAGCCTGCTTAGCAATTATTTTAGCTCGTTCTGGAGCGCGATCGAGATCTGTTAAACTTGTTTGGGCGATCGCAACAAAATCGTTAAGTTCAAAGGCTTTTCCCATGCCTCGAAACACAATTAGTTGTTCTTTAAGAGTTGTCACGATCGCATCTAAATCTGGCTCTTCGATCTTTTTAGCAATGATTTGCAAACGTTCTGGAACTACGGTTTCAAAGAAGCTTTTAACCGGATCTAATCCTAATTCTTCTGAAGTTGGAAAAGCGGCACGATCGCCGAGATAAGCTTGCGATCGCTCTTCTAATTTTTCTAAATAAGATGTTGCTAGATCGAATATTTCTGCTTCATCGATTTTAGTACCTTCGATTTGAGCTGACAACAATAATTGGAGGGATTCATAACTATCAAATAGCAAAGTTTGCAAAGCAGAATCGATTCTTAATTCTCGATTGTATAATGCTCTTAAAATATCTTCTAATCGATGAGAAATTCTTTCAATTTTTTTCAATCCTAAATTAGCCGCACCTCCTTTAATAGTATGAGTTGCTCGCATTAAATTGTTTACTTTTAAAGCTCTTGCTTCGCTATTATCTAATTGTAATAATTCCTGTTGAATTGTTTCTAATAGTCCGGGAACTTCTTCAAGAAAAAGTTGATATGCTAATTGATGAATTTGAGGATCTTCTACCATTGTTATCTCGCTGCGATCGAAGTCAAAAGGCAATAGGGAAAAGGCAAAAGGCAATAGGGAAAAGGCAATAGGCAATAGGCAATAGGCAATAGGCAATAGGGTTTAAGTTTGAAATTGGTTCGCTTATTTTAAATGAGGAGAACGAGTAAAGTATTTTTCTCCCCTACCTCCTGATGTTTAGTTAATTTAATTAACTTTAAATTGGCGAACGTTAGCTTGTAATTTTTGAGCTAAGGCTAATAATTCTTTAAAAGAAGCAGAAATTTTGAGAGAATCGGAAGAAGTATCGTTAGCGATCGCCGCTACTTCGGTCATTACCTCGGTGACTGATTCTGCCTCTACTTTTTGCAAGTTGGTGGCGTAAGTAATCCCTTCGACTAACAAACTTATTTTAGCCGTCGCTTCGACGATTTCGTTGAGATTTTGACGGGTTTCGTTAACTAAATTAGAACCTTCAGCAACTTGTTGAATTCCCCCTTCCATCGCCGCTTCTACTTCGTGGGTTTCTGCTTGAATTTCTTGAACTAAGTTTTCAATTTCCGTAGTTGCTTCGGCCGACTGGTGGGAAAGGTTGCGGACTTCATCGGCAACCACTGCAAAGCCTTTACCGTATTCTCCGGCTCGAGTTGCTTCTAAAGCGGCGTTGAGAGCGAGTAAGTTGGTTTGGTTGGCAAAAGAACTAATTAAACTGACTACTTTGGAAATTTTCTGAGAAGACTCGGAAAGTCTTTTTACTCTTAAACTAGTTTCAGCAACAGTTTGGCGGATTTTAAGAATGCTATCGACAGTCTTATTCATCGCCGTATCACCAGATTGCAAAGTGCGATCGGCTTGTTCTAAAGCAATTCCGACTTGTTTGGCATTGAGAGTGCTTTGTTCGGTAGTTTTCACCATTCCTTGAATTTTTTCTACCGCGCGATCGAGTTCTTCAAATTGGTGTTGGGCTTTAGTTGCCAATCCTGAAATGGAACTGGTACTGTTATCAGTGGTATTAACTACTTGTTCGGCTGTAGTTTGCACTTGCATGACGATTTCGCGCAAAGCATCGAGGGTATTATTATAAGCACTGGCGACGGTTCCCACCTCATCTGAAGTAATCGGGGCGCGAACGGTTAAATCCCCAGTAAATGCCGGTTTGACAGCATCGACTAACTCGATCGCCCTTTGACGAATTTGCTCTTTAGCGGCCTTTTCTCGTTCCACTGCGGCGGCTAATTGGCGCGATTGAGCTTCGACTTGTTGCAAGTATTTAGCTTGTTGGATTGCTACCCCAAATTGAACGCTGGCTTGCATTAAAAGATTTTGTTCCCCTTCTTGCCATTGTCTGGTGCGATCGTTTTGATAGGTTGCCAATAAACCCCACAAAGTATCCCCTTGAAAAATCGGCGTAATTACGCAAGCTTTAGCCCCGATCGACTCGAAAAATTCTTGCTCGAAGGTCGAGATATCGGCTTGATAAATATCGTTGACTACTAAATTTTCGTTGCTGCGATACCGGCCTCCTCTGGTTTCTTGAATGTCTGGATCCAAGACTCTGGCTGTTTCCGTACCGACTAATTTAAGATAGCCGCTGGCCACATCTTCGGACATAAATTCGCCGCTCCAATCGGGATTAAACTTCAGCACCCCAACGCGATCGGCTTTTAAGAGTTTCCGCAATTCCGAGGTGCTGGTGCGAAACAGACTCTCTACGTTCAATCTTTGTTGACTTTGTTCGATGATTTTTTGATTGATTTTTGCCAGTAAACGGATGAAATTAGTTTCTCGCTCTGCTGCTTTGGCTAGGGTTTCGGATTTAATTCGCTCTTGCTCTAAATAGTCGATTTGTTGCATCGCTCCGCCGATTTGAATGCCGATTTGTCTGAGGGTGCTTAAATCGCTTTCGCTCCAATTGCGAGGTGAACTGTTTTGATAAATCCCGATCGATCCCCAAAGCCGATCGCCGACAAAAATCGGCACGACTGCGTAAGCTTTGGCTTCAATTCTTTCTAAAAATTCGCCCCGATCTGATTCTATTGCTGCTCGAGCGATATTTGCTACTGCGATGCAATCTCGATTCAGATACCTTCTTTTAAAACTTTTTTCCAGGTTGTTATCGCGCTGGTTGAGAAAATCGTCTTGCAGTTTGACCCAACCACTGACTACGGATTCCATCACGAATTTTCCGCTCCAGTCGGAATTGAAACGATATATCGCAACGCGATCGACTTCTAGAAGTTTGCGCGCGTCTTGGGCTGCAATTTGCAAGACTGTTTCTGCATTGCGGGTTTCTCTCATGCGATCGGCGATCGTCAGCAATTCTCGTTCGCGAGCGGCGGTTTTTTCTAGTTCTCGAGACTGTTGTTGCACTTGTTGAACGTACAATGTTTGTTGCACTGCGATGCTCAATTGGGGCACTAAAGAGAGCATGAAATTAACTTCTTCTGGCTGCCATTTTCTGGGCTTACTATTTTGATATACTGCCAGGAGTCCCCATAATTCTTTGCCTAAATAGATCGGGACGATGATGTATGCTTTGGCTTGATATTTTTCTAAAGATTCTAGATAACATGGAGATAAATTGGCTTGATAAACGTCGTTAATGACTCTGAATGCTTTAGGATTGCTAAATCTTCCGCCTTTAGTTTCTTGTAAATAGTCGTCGAGTTTAAAGACATATTCGGCATCGAATTCTTGAATATCGCAATCTTCATCGATGCTCATTTCTGCACTGTAAAGCACGTTATCTTTTTTTTGCAATTGCAAGACCGATACCCACTGACTGCCAACAGATTCAGCAATTACTTTGCCGCTCCAATCGGGGTTAAAACGATATATGACGGAGCGATCTGCTTCGAGCAACTGACGAATTTCTTGAGTTGTGACGCGAAATATGTTGTCTAAATCGAGGGATTTGCGAATGCGGTTAATAATAGCATTGAGAGCTTGTTCTTTTTCTGCAGTCGATCGCAGTTGTCTGACTAATTCGGCTTGTTGAATTGCCAATCCGAGGGAGCGGGCGATTCCGAGCATGACGTTAATTTCTTCTGTAACCCAGTTGCGAGGGCCGGAATTTTGATACGCTCCAAGTAAACCCCAAAGTCGTTTTTCTTGAAAAATTGGCACGATGATGTATGCTCTGGCCTGATATTTTTCTAAGGATTCTAGATAACAAGGGGAAAATCCAGCTTGATAAATATCTTCAATTATTTTCGCTTCTGGGTTGTTTTTAAAACTTTCTCCTTTGGTTTCTTCTAGGAAGGTATCTCGAGCGAAGGCCCGATCTGCATCAAATTGAATCAAATCGCAGCGATCGTCTTTACTCATCGCACTAGTGTAAAGGGTGCGATCGCGCTCTTGTAATTGCAACACTGATATCCACTGATTTCCGGCCGATTCTGAAACTACTTTGCCGCTCCAATCTTCATTAAAACGATAAACAACCGCGCGATCGCTTTTCAAGAGTTGTCGCAATTCTTCGGTGGTAGTATTAAAAACTTTTTCTAAGTCTAAAGATTTACGAATTCGATTGACTATATTATTGACAGTTTGCTCTTGTCTTGCCCTATTTTCCAGTTGGCCGACTAATTCGGCTTGTTGAATTGCTAAACCTAAAGGCTCGCTAATTTTTAATAATAAGTTTACTTCTTCTTGTTGCCACTTTCTAGAAGTTGCATTTTGATAGACTGCTAACAAGCCCCAAAGTTGTTTTTCTTGAAAAATTGGCACGATGATATATGCTTTGGCTTGATATTTTTCTAAAGATTCTAAATAGCAAGAAGAAAATCCAGCTTGATAGACATCGTCGATGATTTTGGCGTTTTTATTGTTAGCAAAGTTGACGGCTTTAGTATCTTTTAAATAAGTATCTTGACTAAAAACAAAGTTCGCATCTAAATTTTTAATATCGCAGCGATCGTCCGCACTCATGGCACTATTATAAAGGGTGCGATCGCGCTCTTGTAATTCCACTACCGATACCCATTCACTACCTACGGATTCGGCAACTACTTGACCGCTCCAATCTTCATTAAAACGATAAACAACGGCCCGGTCTACTTTTAATAATTGTCGTAATTCTCCAGTTATAGTCGTAAAAATATTATTGAGGGGAAAACATTTTCTAATTCTATTGACGATTGTATTAACAACTCGATCTTGTGTTGCTGCTTTAGTTAATTGCTCGGATCTGGCTTGTAATTCTTCAATATACTCTGCTTTTTGCAGGGTAATTGCTAGGGATTCGCTCAATTGAGAAACTAATTCTATTTCTGTTTGTTGCCAATTGCGAGCGTCAGAATTTTGGTAAGTAGCTAGTAAGCCCCAAAGTCGATTATTATCGTAAATTGGCACGATAATATAAGCTTTAGCTTGATATCTTTCTAAAGATTCTAAATAGCAAGGACTGAAAGAGGCAGAATAAATATCATTGACAACTCTCGGAGTTTTATTCTTAACAAAAGTTCCTCCAGCACTTTCTTGCAAATAAGTATCGTTATTAAAAG
>JASJCW010000040.1 GCA_030065265.1 Prochloraceae cyanobacterium | reverse complement strand
GATGAAGTTAGAAAGGATTGTTATCAGATTACTACTTATTTAGATCCAATAGATATTAATCAAAATTCTTTACAACCTAATTTACTGAGGATTCCCCTCTTCAAAAACGAGCGTTTGTCGAGAACGCAATGTTTTAAGTGGAGGAGGAGAAAATATTTCAATCAGCAAGTATAACTTCATCAGTCGATCGTTATCAAAGAAATCTCTCTTTTACTATGTATATGTTGCATCATTTTAATTTTTTTTTTGCATACAAAAGTTTTTTTTGTAACAGAGAGTACAAAATTTCTCGTTCGCATCTAGTTAGGTAAATAGTATTAAAACTTAAATAAAAATAGTCATGTTTTTAATTCATTTATTTCAAAATCAAAAAAATCCAAAATGGTGGATAGAAATTAAGACAACTATTCCTCAATGTCTTTACTATTTTGGCCCGTTCGATAGTTATGAAGAAGCTCAATTACATTTGCCTGGCTATATTGAAGACTTGATTGAAGAAAAAGCGATAAATATTCTAGTTAGCATTAAAAAATGCCAGCCTAATAACTTAACAACTTGTTCAATTCCAATTTAAATTTTTTTAGCAAAATACTAGATCTGAATGTAAAAGAGAAAATAAAAAATAATTCAAATCTAATTCGGCACTCTCAGGTAAATTTTTGGATTGCCCTTAGACTATAAATTAATTTTTTCTTACCAACCAGTAAATTTAAGAGACGCTCAGACTCGAACAAACTCCCTGATTCGGCTTAAAATTAAGATCGATTCGATAAATCTTTTCAGGCTTCAAAGTTTGTGAATTAATATCTTGTTTAGCTTGCGAGTCAAAAATTTGATAACCCGAACTTTTAATTAAATAAATATCGCTTGCTTCTCCAGATTCGTTAACAGAAACACCATAAATAACCGTCGCTGTTAATTGGCGCGCGCAAATATCTTGAGGATAAGTTCCAGCTAAAGCTAGCTTTTCTGGTTCGACTTTTTTAACTTTTACAAGCCAACTGAGGTAATTTCTTAAAGCTTCTCGATCGGTAGTATTAGTAAGATCTTTTTTAATGCTGCGAACTCGCTCTTGCATTTTTGCTTGCAAAAGTCTTTGTCGAAAATCAGCAATTTCTGTTTGACTTAAAGGATATTCAAGAGATTGAGGACTAGTAACTCGAGGAGAATTAACTTTAGCTTGGGTTTTTGGTTGCTCGATAACCGGTTGAGGAAGTCGCGATTGTAGCGGTTTAGTTAGAGATATTATTGAAGGTACTGCTGGAGGTGGTGGCGGTAAGCGATTAGACTTAGGAGGAAGAGCTGGAATAGGTAAAGGAGAGACTCTCAGGCTGCTTCCACTCGGCCGAGAATTGAAATTAGACTTGCCTAAAAGTTTTGACTCGAGTTGATTTAGATCTGGATAAATAGAAGTAAGAGACTTTTCTGCAGGGGGAGAATTCGGTTTAGTTGAATTGGGAAGTTCGATCGGATCGGGTTTGAAGTTTGGTAAACGCCTTAATTCTAGTTCGTTTAATTGCCTAATTTTTACTGTCCGAGAATCATCCGACTTCTCGATATCGCTCGCAAAATTGAGATTAGGTAAAACCATGCCTAACATTAAAACATGAATCGCGATCGAACTTAAAACTGCAATATTATTTGATTGTATTAACCGATACGATTCTTTCCTAGATATGTAGGACATAGCGGCAATTTTAAGAGAGAATTATGTTTAATTTACCAGCAAAAAGAAATAGAAGTTTTTTTTTAAGATAAACTTTCGATCTCTCAGACTCGCTTCGCGCGAGTAGTGAGTAACCAGTAAAGAGTCAGGGATTGGTTAGTCGTTAGTGGTTTTTTAAGTTTAGAATCGGTTCATTAATTGAAGATTAGTAGAACAAACTATATCTTATCTTTGCCGATGCTCTCGATGCCTCCCATGCTTCCCACACTCCCTATCAGTCTCTCAACTGCACTGGCATCACTAAGTATGTCATTTGTAAATCTCCTAAAGGAGTAAAAATGACCGGTAATCGATCGCCATTAAGTTGCATTTTGATATCGTTTGTCGTCAGTGCTTTCAATCCATCCATTAAATATTTAACATTAAAACCAATTTGAATCCCCGATCCGGTAATTTGAGCTGGCATTGATTGTTCCGCACTGCCTAAGTCTTGGGATTCTACAGAAAGAAATAGTTCTTCAGATTCTTTATCAATATTAAATTTAACTAAATTATTATTTTGGGTTGCTAAAACTGAAACTAATTCTAAACCGCTAATCAACCGTTTTCTTTCTAAAGTTACGGTAATCTCAAATTTAGTGGGAATTAGTTTTTCATATTGAGGATAAACCTCATCTATTTTCCGAGTTGTTAAATATCGATCGCCAATTTCAAAGACAATTTGGGATTCGTCGAAATTGAGTTTGACTAATTCATTTTTATCTTGACCCGAAAGCATTTTTTCTAATTCTCGCAAGGCTTTAGCGGGAATCGTGACGGTAAAGTTTTTTTGACAATCTTCAATTTCGGTAGATACTACTGCTAAACGATGGCTGTCAGTCGCAGCAAACTCTAAACGATCTTTGGTTACGCATAAATTAATTCCGGTTAATACCTTTTTTATTTCTTCAGTGCTGGCTGCGAATAGAGTACCTTGCAAACCTTCACTTAAAATATCTATTGGTAAATCGAGACTGTTATCGCCTTCAATAACCGGTAAATCTGGAAATTCTTCAGCACCCAAACCGCGAATTTCAAAATTTGCCGAAGCTGAAGTTAAAGTAACTTGATAAGTAATTGTGGTATCCGCTTCGCCACTATCATCATCTTCTTCTTGATAAGCAAGGGTGATTTCTCCAGGAAGCAAACGAGAAACAATATCATTGAGCAGTTTGGCTGGTAAAGTGATTTTACCTCCATCGATTACTTCAGCACTGAAACTAGTGCGAATGCCAATATTAAGATCGTATCCAGTTAAACTAATCTGTTGAGTGCGATCGTCTGCAACTAATAAAACATTGCCTAAAACTGGGTGAGTGGGACGAGACGGTACTACTCGACTGACTAAAGATAAATTATTTTTAAGTTCGTTTTGAGAGCAAACTATTTTCATCGCGATCCTGCAATATTGACTGGATCTAGTGTACTATTTTACCTCTAGTTGCGGTATCCTTGCTTGTAATTTTTTTCACTCCTGTCATTCTCGAAGATCGCAGCAGTCAATCTTCGCTTCAAAAGGCGATCGATCTGATTCAAAATCTGCTTAAATCGATTTTTTCCAGTTATTTAAAGTTGGAACTTGTCAAAATATTGCGTGAAAATATAATAAATTTAAGAGCAGCAAGAAATTGCTAAATGTAATGTTGATGTTGACAGCACTCACCGAGCAGATCGGAAGGGCCGGTAATAATTTGAACGTCACATAGATCTCTAAGGCGAAAAGTGCGAGTGTAGCCATTAGCTAAATTAACAGCGGTAATAAATCGATCGTTACATTTGAGGATTTGATAACAATCACCGCTAAGAAGTAATTTGAGGAGATAGCCAGGTTGTAATTTTGGTAAGGGTTTAGACACGATGGTTATAAAAGTGATTATGGAGAGATATGGTGAAATCAAAAAAGAGACGATAATAGCAATTATTTGGAAAAATTAGCTTCAAAATTGCTGCTCTTTAAATCATAGCAAATTTTAAAAAATTTACTATCACTCCCAATCTGTCAAAAAAGTGACAGCAACAGTCATGAAAATGTCACTTTAAAAAAAGTTTTATTCGAGGATAAAAGTAACTTTTTGCAATAATAACTAGGAAAAGTAGAAGTAAAAATTTAACTTTTTGAATGAAAAGATAGCTAAAAAATAAAATTATGAATCAATAAAAAAACTTTGAAAATAATGAATGCGATCGCAATCTGAAGCAATATTTTTCAAAACCATATACCGATCGCAAAGTTAACACAATGAGTTATATCAATTCCCCAAAATAATGCTACAGAATGATTTTCCGAATCTCTTGCCTGTTGCCTGTTGCCTGTTGCCTCTTGCCTCTTACCTCTTGCCCCTTGCCTCTTACCTCTTGCCTCTTACCTCTTGCCTCTTGCCTCTCTAAACAGAACCGATCTTACTTGTATTTAGGAAATAGGGACAGAGCAACGAATAAAATCTTCTCCTTGCGATCCCTATTTTCCCTGTTGCCGTTAGATCTTAGAAAATACTGCTTTTGCAGCTTCGATCGTGCGATCGATATCTTGTTCTGTGTGAGCTAGAGAAGTGAATCCGGCTTCAAATTGAGATGGAGCTAAATATACACCTTGCTCTAACATTCCCCGGTGAAAACGGGCAAATTTATCTAAGTCGCATTTTTTGGCATCACTGTAATTACGTACGGGGCCAGAAGTGAAGAACATTCCAAACATTCCACTAACTTGTCCGCCGCAAACTTCGTGGCCGGCAGCTTGAGCTGCACTTAATAAACCTTGGCTCAATCTTTTAGTAATGCGATCGAGTTGTTCGTAAGTGCCGGGTTTTTGCAACAATTCGAGGGTTTTAATTCCCGCAGTCATTGCTAAAGGATTACCAGAAAGAGTTCCCGCTTGATACATCGGCCCGGCTGGTGCGACCATCGACATGATATCTTTTCTGCCACCGTAAGCTCCTACGGGCAAACCACCACCAATTACTTTACCAAGGGTAGTTAAATCTGGAGTCACCCCCAATTTTTCTTGTACGCCACCATAAGCGATGCGAAATCCGGTCATTACTTCGTCAAATACTAACAAAGCTCCATTATCTTTAGTGATTTCTCGCAATCCTTCTAAAAATCCCGCATCTGGAACGATAAAGCCAGAATTACCGACGATCGGCTCGAGAATTACTCCAGCAATTTCATCGGGATTTTCGGCAAAGAGAGCTTTAACTGCTTCTAAATCGTTGTAAGGTGCGGTTAAAGTATTAGTTGCGGTGGATTTAGGTACTCCTGGAGAGTCGGGCAATCCTAAAGTAGCTACTCCCGATCCTGCTTTGACTAACAGCATATCGGCGTGGCCGTGATAGCAACCTTCAAATTTGATTATTTTATCTCTTTTAGTGAAGGCTCGCATTAATCGCAAAACCGACATACAAGCTTCCGTACCGGAATTGACAAAACGGACTATTTCGATGCTGGGAACGGCTTCGATTACCATTTCAGCTAAAATATTTTCTTGTACCGATGGCGCGCCGAAACTAGTACCTTTGTCTAGAGCAGTTTTTAACGCTTCGATAACTTCTGGATGGGCGTGTCCGCAAATTGCCGGCCCCCAAGTTCCGACATAATCGATATATTTGTTTTCATCAACATCCCAAATATAAGCTCCCTTAACGCGATCGAAGACGATCGGCTGTCCGCCCACAGATTTGAAGGCGCGCACTGGAGAACTTACTCCTCCGGGCATTAGTTTCTGGGCTGTGGCGAAAATATCTTCAGATCGGCTGGTTTTTAATGATGTGCTGGCGATCGACATCTTTCTCCTTAAGTTAAAATTTGTATTTGTGTATTGAGTGACTTGAGTTTTAGGCAGATCGATATGCTTGTTTATTATTCTATGAATTGAGAGTAATGCTCGCTCAAACTACACAAAGAATCACGATTTAGCGATCGACTCGCTCGAAGATTAATTAGTTTTCCTTATGTTATTTCGGATTTAATTAAAAATTAAGCTTAAAATATTGAAGCGATCGCATTGAAAAATTAACATAACGATAAAAAAGTTACAGATAAATTAAAACTAAGGCTGATTTAAAATTTTAGCGATCAGAAACTACTCTAATGACAAATACATTTAAACCAACTACCGACTTTGTTTTTACGGCAAATTATATTGGTGAAGCTTGGAAAATTCTCGTAATTGATGAAGACGAACGATTTCACAATTTGGTTGAATCGGCGATACTGGGATCTAAATTAGAGCAAAAATATCTTCAAGTAATTTCAGCTTCTACCAAACAAGAAGGACGAAGAATTATTTCAGAGCGTCGAGATATTAATTTAATTTTGTTAGGAGTTGCTCTCAAAAATCAAAAAGAAAGTTTAAATCTAATTAAATATATCAGAGAAAGATTAAAAAACAAGTTAGTTAGAATCGACATCATATTAAATAATAATTTAAATCCTAGTTATAAAACTTCTTGGGTATTGGATTGGCTGCTCGAATACGACTTGAATAACTATCAAATTAAATCAGATCTCGATCGCAATAAAATCTTAACTAACGTTATTAGTGGATTAAAGTCTTATTATCACGTTATAGTAGCAGCAAAAAGTAGAAAAAATTTAGCGAAAATTTACGCCGATTTTTATAATAACGGTCAAAACTTAGAAGAGCTAGTTAAAATCAGAACTCAAGAATTAGAAGAAAAGAACGAGCAATTAGAACAAGAAATAAAAGAAAGAAAAAGAACTGAAGAAGAACTAAGAGAAACAAAGGAACGCTGGCAATTAGTTCTCCAAGGTAACAACGATGGGATTTGGGATTGGAATGTTAAAACTAACGAAGCTTTTCTCTCAGCTCGTTGGAAAGAAATGCTCGATTATTCCGAACATGAATTAGAAAATAATAGCGACGAATGGCTCAAAAGAATTCATCCAGATGACCTGACCGAAGTATTAAACTTAATTAACGAGCATTTTAAACAAAAAACGCCTTACTATATCAGCGAACATCGCATGAGATGTAAAGATGGCAGTTATAAATGGATACTAGCAAGGGGACAAGCATTATGGGATGAGGTAGGAAACCCAATTAGAATGGTAGGCTCTCATACCGATATTAGCGATCGCAAAAAACGAGAAGAAGCATTAAGATCGATCGCAGAAGGAACTGGTTCTTATACGGGAAAAGAATTTTTTCGTCGCTGTACTCGCTACTTAGCTAGATTATTACAAGTTCGTTATGCTCTGGTCGCTACCTTTACTAATAAAGATAAAACAAGACTGCGAACTTTAGCATTTTGGTGTCAAGATGACTGGCAAGAAAACTTTGAATATGACTTTACAAATCGAGATAATGAAAGTGAATCTACCTCTGTCCTAGAGTTATTAGAAAAAGAGCCTAATTTAGCCAAACTAAAAGCCAGGGGTTATTTAGATTTTCCCCTCTACGATTCGGAAAAGAATATTTTAGGTTATCTGGCAGTTTTAGACATTAAACCGATCGATAAAGCCCAACGCAAACAATTAATTTTGCAAATTTTTGCTGCTAGAGCCAGAGCAGAATTAGAAAGACAGTTAACAGAAGAAGAATTAGAAAAACAAGCTAATAAAGATAGTCTGCTCAGTTTTGTTTGCTCTCAATTAATCGATCGCGATTTAGATAGTGCGATTAAATTCGTTTTAGAAGCAGTTGGCGAATTTACTAAAAGCGATCGCAGTTTTATTATCAACTACAATCGAGAACGCAAAATTTGGAAAACCAGTTATAAATGGTGCAACAACGATCTCGAAAGATGCATCGAAAACTGTCAAGAAATACCTTTAGAAACTTTTACTTACCTACAAAAGAAACTATTTTGCGGCAAGCCTTTACAGATTAATTCTTTAGAAGATCTGCCCCAAGAAGCAGCAGACCGCAAAGCCAAATTAGCTGGAGTCGGGATTAAATCTCTGGCGATCGTTCCCATGCTCAAAGGAGAACAAGCGATCGGCTATCTCTGGCTCGATACGATTTTCTCTACTAAAACATGGACTGATGAAGAAGCAACTCTGTTAAAAATGGTCGGAGAATTTATCGCGATCGCCCAAGCAAGACATCAAGCCGAAGAAGCTTTAGTCATAGCAAAAGAAGCCGCAGAAGTTGGCAACCGAGCTAAAAGCGAATTTTTAGCTAACATGAGCCACGAATTGCGAACTCCCCTCAATGCGATCCTGGGATTCTCTCAACTTTTAAGTCGCGACTCTCAATTAAGTGAGAAACAAAAACAACATTTAAATATTATCAATGCTAGCGGCTCTCACCTTTTAGAATTAATTAACGATATTCTCGAAATGTCTAAAATTGAAGCCAATCGAACGACTTTTAATGAAAGTAACTTTGATTTGTTCGATTTGCTCGAAAATTTAGAAAAAATGTTTCGCCTCAAAGCAGATCGCAAAGGTTTAGAATTGACTTTCGAGCGGGGCGATCGAGTCCCTCGCTATATCAAAACCGATCGCGTTAAACTGCGTCAAGTTTTAATCAATTTGCTCAGTAATGCGATTAAATACACTCAACAAGGTCAAGTAATTTTACGAGTCTGGATCGATAATTTCCCAGAAAACATTTATTTTGAAGTCGAAGATACCGGAGAAGGTATCGACAAGAATGAATTAGATAAACTCTTTCAGGCCTTCGGACAAACTCAAACCGGCCGCAAATTTGCTCAGGGAACTGGATTGGGTTTACCTATTTCTCAAAAATTCGTTCAATTAATGGGTGGAAAAATAATCGTAGATACGATGCTCGGTCGCGGTAGTATTTTTAGTTTTAATATTAAAGTCAGTTTGGCCGACTCGAAAGAGGTTAAAGTATTAACACCAACCCCTAAAGTAATCGGTTTAGCACCAAATCAAAAAGAATATCGCATTTTAGCCGTAGACGATCGCGTTGAAAGTCGCATGCTGTTAGTTGAAATGCTCGGAAAGTTAGGTTTTTCTGTTTTAGAAGCAGGTAACGGTGTTGAGGCGATCGAAATTTGGCAAAGATGGCAACCAGACTTGATCTGGATGGATATGCGGATGCCAATTATGGACGGTTATCAAGCAACTCAAAAAATTAAAGCAACTCCTGAAGGTAAAAAGACTAAAATTATTGCTTTGACCGCTTCTGCTTTTGCTGAAGAAAGAGCAATTATTCTCGATGCTGGTTGCGACGATTTCGTACCTAAACCTTATCGAGAAGAAAAAATTATCGAAAAAATGGCATCTCATTTAGGAGTTACTTATGTTTACGATGAAGCGTTTAAGACTCCCGCTCCGGCGATCGCTTCGAGTCGAGATGTTAATCAAAAGATTCAGGTTTGTTTATCTGAAATGCCTTTAAATTGGGTCAAAGGATTGCACCAAGCGGCCACAGAATGCAGTGACGATAAAATTTTGGAACTGTTACAAGAAATTCCCTCCGATCGCGAAAAAATTGCCTTAGCCATCAAAGATTTAGCTGACAATTTCCAATTCGATCGCATTCTCAAATTTACTGAAGCAATTATTTAAAAAGTCCAAAATTGCTCAGTTAGAAATACAAATGTACCCCTAACTGAAACAAATAAAGACATCGTCTTACTTGCTTTTTTGTGGATTTTTAGCTTGTTCGAGAGCTATTTCTTTCATAGCTTGGAAAGAATTACGATTAGAGTTACCTTCGATCGCTTTAACAGCCAGATCTTGAACTTGTTTGAGAGCGGCATCAAGCTGTTTCGATAAGTTAGCAATTTTTGCTTGTTGGTTAACAATTGTCTGCTCTAAAGATTCGATTTGCAATTGATAATTCTGCTTTTGTCCTTCTACTTCTTTAGTTCGCAAATCAGCTTTAATTCTACCTTGATAATTGCCAATATTTTGACCTTGCTGTTTGCCGTTTTTAATATTTTGCTCTAATTTACCTTCAAAAGCTTCAACTTTTTCTTTTGCTTCTGCATATTCTTTTTCTTTTTTAGTAATAGATTCTTCCCGTTCTTGCCATTGTTTTTCTTGTGCTTCGAGACTTTCCTTTAATTCGTCATACAAATTTTTCTTATGTTGTTCGTGTTCTTCTTCGCTTAAATTTCTTTCCAACTCGAGATTATATTCGTATTCTTCTTTATCTCTTTGCTGATTTTTTTGATAATTTTCGTTCCTTTCTTTGACTTGTCGATTGCGATCTATCTGTTCTTTACGCCATGCTTGTTTTAAATCTTCAATCTGATTTTCTAAAGTTTCTTTTTGTTCGCTTACCTCTTCTTTAAATGTTTTAGAATTTTCGATGTAAGATTGAAATAATTCTTCTAAAGTAGTTTCTTCAACTGACTCTAATTCGTGTAATTCTTGGAGCTGTTGGTTTTCTTCTGTGAGGAGTTTTTGAATTTCTTCTAAAGAAGAAGCTTCGGTAATTAATTGCTTTGATAAATTACTAACTGCACTGCCAAAACCGACTTGCAAGCTTTTTAAATTTTCGATTACTTTAACGATATTTGGACTGGAATTTGCGGATAAATTAGTGCGATCGCCGTTGCTCGTTTTTGTTGGTGAGGTGACAATTGTTGCTACTTCTTCAGGAATGGTTTTTTTAAGCTGTCTAATTTCTCTTTCTAAATTAGATTTCTCTTTTTTAAGCTCTTCAAAAGCATCTAAAATTTCTGCTTTAGTGTTTTTAGCTGTTACTCTTTTATTCATTGTTTTATTTCTCCTAATATTGAATCAGTTTTAATTAATTTTGATTGCCAGTTGGAAAAGCTCTCATTGCTAAATTTTGTGCTTGAGTTGTTACTTCTTGTAATTGTCGATTAAGTTCGGCAATTTCTTCCGTTTGTCTAGTAATTGTAGCTTGCAGAGATTGAATTTTTAACTCATAACCTTGTTGAGCTGCTTCCCATTCTTTCTCAAATAAATTGCTTTTTACTTTAGCTTCATCTGTAGCTTTTTTAATTGCTTCATCTTTAGCTTTTTGATATTCTTCTTTTAGCTTGGCTTCAAATCCTTCAATTTTCTTTTTATTTGCTTCAAATTCAGCTTCATGTTCTGCTAAATATTGCTCTCTTGCTACCCAGATTTTTTCTTTTTCTTTATTATTTTCCTGTAATTCTCGTTCTTGTTGCCTCTTATATTCTTCATATTCATCCATTTCTATTTTGCGAACTCGCTCGATTTCATATTGATAATCTGCGACTTCTTTTTCTCTAGTTTTGACTAATATTTCTGTGGTTTCTGCTGCACGATCTTCAAACTCTTGTTGCTCTCTTTCCCAATTTTTACGGGTCTGAGACATTTCTTTTTCGATCGCTTCTTGCTGTCGCTCGGCGTTATCTTGTAATATTTTTAATTGCTCTTGATGTTCTTGTCTGAGAATGTACAAGCGATCGGCAACTAATCTGACTTTGCGTAATTGTTTTAAGTTTTCAGTTTCAATTGCAATTGATTTTTTTAGCTCTTCTAATTTAGAAGATTCCGTATCTAATTTTTCCGCTAGTTCATTGATAATACCGCCAAAATCTAGTTGCAACGAAGCCATTCCATTGACAATGTTATCAACTGTGTAATTAGAAACAGTCTCTAATAATTCTTGGTTTTTTTCTTTTTCTGCTTCCTCTTCTTTGGTTGCTACTTTCGACTCCCCTTTTGTGTATTCAGCTATTAGTTTGTCAAAAGCTGCAATAATTTGACTTTTTCCTTCTTGTGGTAATGTTTTATCCATTTGATGTTTCCAATGAACTCCAGTGTTGAAGCAAAGCTTGATATCTTTGCGATCGAGAATATCTCAAATTAGCCTATAGTTATATAGTTCCCTTTTGGGAGACTTTGTAAAACAAAGTAAAGAGGCTATAATTAGATTCAGATCTTTTTAATGAATCATTATTCAATTAAAATATCAAGACTATAATAAGCTTAATTGAAAGAAAAGTCAAGATAAACGTTGAATATTTTATTCAAAAAAAATTAAAATCCAGAAACAAAGAGGAAAATAATAATGAATCAAAACTTCGGTCAAGTTATCCGACAAGCACGAAAAGAGAAAGGATTCTCCCAAAGAGAATTAGCCAAAAGGATCGGTTTAGATTTTACCTATTTATCCAAACTAGAAAATAGCAGAGCCGATTATCCGCCAAAAGAAGACGTAATCAGATCTCTAGCCCGCAATCTGGAGTTAGACGAAGAAGAATTAGTATTTTTAGCCGGGCGAATTCCCCGCAAAGAAGAAGAGTTACTCAAGCTAAACTACAAAGCAATGCCGAGATTATTCAGAAGAATTAGAGAAAATCCGGAATTTGCTCGACAGCTCTTGGAGATAGATAAAGAAGCTGAAGATAAAGATAAGGAGTAGTCGATTTGGGTATATTCAGACCGTTTCGGTTTATCCAAAAACAAGAGATAGAAGCCAAAGCCACAGATATCTTGAGGCGCATGGAGCAAACCGAGAAATACGATTCTATGTGGCCTTTAGATACGAGTTCTGTTGCTGAATTTTTGGGTTTAGATGTGGTTTGGGATGGGATTCCTGAAGATGAATATGGAATCATAGCTGCCAGGATTTTACCTTTAGAGCGTCTCATTGAAATTAATGAGAATTTACCTATTTGTCGCGGGGGTTTTGGCGAATCGACGATCGCTCACGAAATCGGACATTGGGTATTGCACGTTAATTCGACAGCAGTCAATCGCTTTTTGAGATTGAAAAATAGAGGAATTCACGTTAAAGTCGATCCTTTACTATGCCGCAATGACGATCGCAGCATTGCCGGTATTGAGTGGCAAGCTCAATATTTTGCTACTTGTCTGTTGATGCCGCAATACATTTTAATTAAAAAACAAATTGGTAAAGATTTGACTAGATGGCCCGATTTATATCAAATAGCAGAAGAATTAGGCGTGAGTATATCCAATTTAGTTCATCGTCTTAAAGATTTAGATTGGATTTACATTCAGGAAGGTTCGCGCAAGATTTATCTAGGACAAACCTTCATCGCGGATAAAATCAGAGCGGCTGGATAATAGTTTTTAAATTGGTGTTATTTGATGCGGAATAATTTTCTTGTCGATTAAAAGAATTTTATCCCGCATTTTTATTAAACATATAGATCGGCCACATATTCGCCGTAGCCATTATAAGGAAGAGTTTCTTTTATCTCCCAAGTTAGATTCGGCCCTTTACTAATAAACTTTTCTCTAGCTTGCGACCAACGAGGATGGGGTTTATCTGGATTGACATTAGCTTCAAAATCGTATTCTCGAGCGTCGATTGTATTCCAATAGGTAGCGGGTTGAGAGGAGAGAAATTCAATTTTGACGATCGATTTTGCACCCTTAAAGCCGTATTTCCAAGGAACGACCATTCTTAAAGGCGCGCCGTGTTGTTTGGGCAAATCGTGGCCGTAAATACCGACGGCAAAAAATGCTAACTCATTTGCCATTTCCTCAATTCGCAAGCCTTCGTGATAGGGCCAGGGGAGGGGGCCGAAAACTACGCCCGGGCCTTTGGTTATTTCTTTATCGTAAAAAGAAGTAAAACGGACGTATTTTGCCGATGATTTTGGTTCTACAGCAGCAATTAATGCTTTCATCGGAAAACCGATCCAAGGTAAAACCATCGACCAAGCTTCGACGCAGCGAAAACGATAAATTCTTTCTTCTAGAGGGAATTCTCTTTTAAGATCGTCGAGATCGTAGGTGCGAGGATTATTGACTAAACCCGTGACTTCTACTTGCCAATTTTGAGTCGGTAGATTTTGTGCTTTGAGCCAAATATTTTTAGTGCGTCCGAATTCATAAAAATTATTGTATCTTGCTGCTAACAATTCATCTGCGATCGGACGATCTACCCGAGCAAAGTCGGGATTTTTTACTGCGGATTTAATTTTGGGTAAATTGACAGATTTTTCTAAGGCTTTTTGAGATTCTGATTTGTTACTCTCGCAACCTGTTAAGGCGAGAGAACTAGCACCAATACTAGCACTAACAATGCTTTTGATAAAGCTGCGGCGGTTAAAATAAGCGCGTTCGGAAGTAACTTCTCCCTCGGAGATTTCCCAAGATTTAGGTATGCGGATCAGATTCATAACTGAGAAAGCAATCCGAGAACTATACAACTTTTTACCCTATCATTTTTTGGCGAACCTCGATCCCCAGACTTAAAATTTCCTTCGATTACTTCCCAACCAGGATTTTCTACCATTTCTCTACTTCGATCTACAGCCTATCCTAAAGCTCGAGAACTTTTAGCCTCAGCTCGTAAAAAATTAGCTCAATTTCAAAGATAATAAATTTAAAAGCCTCATTCTCGCCGAGATTTACCGTTAATTTTCAACCTTAACAGGCTTGTTTGCCCGATTTAGAAGTATTTGAGTCTAATCAAATAATAAAAAATTAATTGACAATATTTGTTCATTGTTGCGAATCTCGATCTCGATCTTGTTAAAAATTAATACCGGAATTTGAGAAAGTGCACTATATTTTAAAAGCTATAAAATTGCGAGATAATTAATTAAAATTAACACTAAAGATCGGCTGAATTAAAAGAATACTGGGGCATTTCAAAAAAATTACTGTAGGATGTTAATAGAAAATAAAAAGCATAGATCGACCAACGCTCGGACGCTAAAGATCGGGCGATAAAGATAACTAAAATAATATGTCGAGGAGCATCCCTACTTCTGTAGTAGCTGAACTACTGCAAAACTTTCCAGAATGGCGACCGCAATTATATTTTAAGTCGTCTTTAATCGCTCTATCACACGCGATAGAAGATCTGGTCTTAGCCGGCCAAGACGAAGAAAAACCTCTAGTAATTGCGAGTTTTCAGAAAGAACGTTTTTACAAACAAGAAGCGCATCGCTACGAAAAAATCGCGAAAAAAAGCGATCGAGTCTTTGTTTTAGCAGCACCAGAAACCGATTTTAAGAGCGGTACTAACCTTTATGAAAAAATAGCATTCATGCCAGACGACGGTTTAGCCCAAGAATGGCATTTAGTGGTGATCGGGCAAAAATATTCGAGCTGCATAATTTGTAAAGAAAAGACAACAGGTATAGAAAACGGCACGGCAGATAACAGTCGTCGCTTTGAAGGAATTTGGACGTTCGATCGCGAAGTCACCAAAAAAGCCGCCGAAATCATGCTCGATCGGATTTTGGTATATCGACCAGAATTAGAAGCCAAAATAACAGCAGTTAAAAATCAATACCTCAAAGAAGAAGTAAAATTAAATACAGCAGGATCTTTTGAAAATAATCCCGATCCTTTCGTACAAAGATTGATCGCTTACTTACAAGCAAGTCAATACAAACTGCTCAAAGCGAACAAATCTCTGGCAATAAAAGAACATAAAGAGAGGCTAATTAACTCGGTAACAACTGCAATCAGAAGAAGCCTCAACCCAGAAACAATTTTAGAAATAGCGGTACAAAGATTAGGAGAAGCACTCGGGATCTGTCGGTGTGTCGTATATCGTTGTAAAGAAAACGATGCGATCGCCACAATCGAACACGAATTTTTAAACCCCAAGAAAATCAATCGCTCCTTACTCGGAGAAAAATGGCCCCTGAAAACAAACCCCCTATTTCAAGAAGTTGTAGAACTCAGAGAATCTTTAACCATCGACGATACTGCTAGAGATCCTCGTATTGAAGCAATTAAAACAAAAAAACAAGAATCCCTCTCAAACCTAGTTGAAAAATGTTCGATTCTATCTTGGTTGTTAGTTCCGATTCTCTATCAAGGAAAACTGTTGGGAATGATGGAATTGCATCATTGCGGGCCCGCACCTTCGACGTGGAAAGAACAAGATGTTGCTTTAGTCGATGCGATCGCAACTCA
Organism: Prochloraceae cyanobacterium; assembly: GCA_030065265.1. Classification (GTDB taxonomy): domain Bacteria; phylum Cyanobacteriota; class Cyanobacteriia; order Cyanobacteriales; family JASJDA01; genus JASJDA01. The sequence continues at coordinate 17,832 of JASJCW010000040.1, read as the reverse complement.
AGTCGGGGTAGCTTTGATCCAAGCTGAAGCATACGCGAACCTCGAAGAATTAAACCAGCAATTAGAAGCTCTCGATCGCACCCGTTCCAATTTAGTCGCAATTACAGGACACGAACTGCGTACTCCCCTATCCACGATTCAAGTCTGTTTAGAAAGTCTGGCTCAAGAACCGGATATGTCCTTAGAATTGCGTCAGGTAATGCTCAATACCGCCCTTAAAGATGCCGAAAGAATGCGGAAGCTAGTCCAAGACTTTCTGACCCTTTCCCGGCTCGAAAGCGGTACGATCCAATGGCATCCAGAACCAGTTTCTTTATTTGAGTGTATTAACCTCGCCATCAGCCACGTTCGCGCCAACAATAGAGAAAAAGAACTCCCGAAAATAAGCGATCGCATCTCCGAAGAATTGCCCTTAGCCCTAGCAGATGGAGAATGGCTGACAGAAGTCATAGCTAAACTACTCGATAACTCCTGTAAATTTACTTCCCCAGAAGGAGAAATCAATATTGAAGTTGAATCCACAAATAGATCTCGCAGACAAGCTAACGGCCCTGGCAACTTACAAATCACAGTTTCCGATAACGGTAAAGGTATCGAACCCGATCGCCTAGAAAAAGTGTTCGATCGCTTTTATCAAGAAGAAGGGGCGTTACGGCGCAGTGCTGGAGGAACTGGATTGGGGCTTGCAATTTGTCGGCAAATTGTCAACGGTTGGGGCGGAGAAATTTGGGCCGAATCTTCTGGCAAAAATCACGGTAGTAAGTTTCATTTCACAGTTCCAGTCTTCAGCGAAATAGTCGAGACTAAAACCTCATTGAGTAACGGAAAATTAGCCAAAACTACCGTCAATTCTAACGGACATAAAAGAACTACTAGTAAAAAGCGCAAAAAAACTAAAAGTTGAAAAATAACAAACTGTTACAGTTCTTGATATTGCCACCAGAGGGGTGTGACCTCAAGATAATATAGCCACAGTGGAGTAAGGCATTATTTTTCCAAGCTTCATCAATCTAATTTCCATATACCAAAAGTAGAAAAATTACAATTATGGCCGAAGAACTTAAAGGTAAAACTCCTAAATTCGGTGGCAGCACTGGAGGTTTGTTGACTGCTGCTGAAACAGAAGAAAAATATGCTATCACTTGGACTAGCAGCAAAGAACAAGTATTTGAAATGCCTACTGGTGGCGCAGCTATCATGAATGAAGGAGAAAATCTTCTTTATTTTGCTCGCAAAGAACAATGCTTAGCTTTAGGAACTCAATTAAGAACTAAGTTTAAGCCCAGAATGGAAGATTATAAAGTCTACCGCATTTATCCTAGCGGTGAAGTTCAATATCTCCACCCAGCAGATGGTGTTTTCCCAGAAAAAGTTAACGAAGGCCGTCCTTTCAACGGTAAAGTTGACAGAAAAATTGGCGACAACCCAAACCCAGCTACTATTAAGTTCTCTGGTAAAGCAACTTACGAAGTGTAAGTGTTCGCTCAAACAAAAATTGGGATAGTAAAAATTAAAAATGCAAAATTATCTTAATTTTTAAGCTTGCATTTTTAATTTTTAATGAGTAATAAAGACTCTATCATCCCAACTTGAAATGACGATCTTTCCTGATTTTTCTCAATTCTCTGCCCTGGCACAACAGGGCAATTTTGTTCCTGTTTATCAAGAATGGCCCGCAGATTTAGAAACTCCTGTTTCTGCTTGGTATAAAGTTTGCGCCTCTCAGCCCTACAATTTTTTGCTAGAGTCCGTAGAAGGAGGAGAAAAATTAGGAAGATACAGCTATTTGGGTTGCGATCCGCTCTGGATTTTAGAAGCAAAAGATAATCAAATAATTCAAACTTTTCGCGACGGTTCAATCGCACATTTTGAAGGTAATCCCTTCGAGGTTGCTTTAAAATGTATCGAGCCGATTCATCCGGTTAAATTGCCTCAATTGCCTCCAGGAATAGGGGGTTTGTTTGGGTTTTGGGGTTACGAACTAATTAAATGGATCGAGCCAACCGTTTCAGTTTATCCGGCTCGAGATGGGGATTTACCCGACGGAATTTGGATGCAAATAGACAATCAAATTATTTTCGATCGCGTTAAACAGAAAATTTGGGCGATCGCTTATGCTGACTTGCAAAACAATTCAGATCTCGAAGCAGCATATCAAGCAGCTTGCGATCGGGTCACTAAATTGGTCTTAAAATTACAATTACCCCTTCCCGTAGAAGCTAAACCTCTTTCTTGGCTATCTCCCGAAGTAATTAACGCTCAAACTCAACAAGAGCAAAAATATACTAGCAATACTTCTAAAGAAAAATTTTGCGCCAACGTCCTCAAAGCTAAAGAATATATCCGCGCTGGAGATATATTTCAAGTAGTTTTATCTCAGCGTTTATCGACGGTTTACACGGGTCATCCTTTCGATTTATATCGGTCTTTACGTCCGATCAATCCATCTCCCTACATGGCTTATTATCAGTTTAAAGACTGGCAAATCATTGGTTCTTCTCCAGAAGTCATGGTTAAAGCCGATCGCACCGAGAACGGCAAAATAAAGGCAACTGTCAGACCGATCGCCGGAACTAGGCCGAGGGGGAAAAACATTGTCGAAGACGATGCTTTAGCTGAAGAATTATTACAAGATCCCAAGGAAATCGCCGAACACGTCATGTTAGTGGATTTAGGTCGTAACGATTTGGGTCGAGTTTGTACTAAAGGGACTATTACGGTAGACCAATTGATGACTATCGAGCGATATTCCCACGTCATGCACATTGTTAGTAACGTGGTTGGAGAATTAGAAGCGAATAAAACAGCTTGGGACTTATTAAAAGCCTGTTTTCCGGCCGGAACAGTAAGCGGCGCGCCGAAAATTCGAGCTATGGAAATTATACAGGAATTAGAGCCAGAAAGAAGAGGGCCTTATTCGGGAGTTTACGGCTATTATGATTTTGAAGGTCAATTAAACAGTGCGATTACGATTCGGACGATGATAGTTCGTCCCCTCGGAGGTAATAAACACTCCGTTTCGGTACAAGCTGGTGCTGGTTTAGTGGCAGATTCAAATCCAGAAAAAGAATACCAAGAAACCCTCAATAAAGCCAAAGCTTTGTTAGAAGCGATTCGTTGTTTGAGTTAATCGCCAAAACAAGATCGCATAGCTGAAGGCGATTTTTAAAAAGCGATCGCGCTAGTTTGACAATGTCAATGCGATCGCCTTTATTTGAGATTGATTTAAAATTATTTTGGCTATTTTTATGCTTCCACTTTGACACCGCGCCAAAAACCGATGTAGTTTTTAATTCTTTCGTATCCTGGTTTGGGATTAGGATAATACCAAGCAGCGTCTTTATTTTCTTGACCGTCTACTACGATTGTATAGTAGCTCGCTTGACCTTTTAAAGCACAAGAAGTGTGACTTTCAGTAGATGTAAAATATTCTTTTTTAATCGAATCTGGGGGAAAATATTGATTACCTTCGAGTAATTCGCAGTTATCGCTTTCGGCTAAAACAGCACCATTCCAAATAGCTTTTGGCATCTTATTTTTTATTCTTCTTTATCTGTTATTAAAGTGAGAAATTCAATTGATGGTACGATATTTTTAAGGAGATTGATTTCCTCCGAAAAGTACCGCTTCGATCGGAGGGATAATTTTAAAATGTCTCCAGACAGTTAATAATTTTATCATGGTGCAGTCCTTAGAACAAGCATTAAAACAATTTTTTGGCTACGATCGCTTTCGTCCCGGACAGCGTCAAATCATCGAACAAGCAATAAAAAACAAAGATCTCCTCGTAATTATGCCGACGGGTGGAGGTAAATCTCTTTGCTATCAATTACCAGCTTTACTAAAACCGGGCCTGACTGTAGTAGTATCGCCTTTAATTGCTCTAATGCAGGATCAAGTAGATAGCCTGGTAGATAACGGCATCGGTGCGACCTTTTTAAATAGTAGTATCGACTGGCAAGAAATGCGATCGCGCCAAGAACAAATTATTAACGGTAAAATTAAACTGCTCTATATCGCCCCAGAAAGACTTTTAACTAGTAGATTTATTGAATTTCTCGATCGCATCGCCAGAAAAATCGGCATAGCGACTTTTGCAGTAGATGAAGCTCATTGTGTCTCGGAATGGGGCCACGATTTTCGTCCAGAATACAGGCAAATGATCCAATTGCGGCGACGATACAGAAAAGTTCCGACGATCGCTTTAACCGCAACGGCAACCAAAAGAGTCAGACAAGATATTATCGAACAATTAGGGCTTAAAAATGCGATCGTCCACATTAGCAGTTTCGATCGCCCCAACCTATACTATGAAATTCGCCCGAAAAACAATCGCAGCTATCAAGTTTTACTAAATTACATCAGAAACAATCAAAAAGCGGGAATAGTTTATTGTTTATCCCGTCGCAGCGTCGATGAAATCGCTTTTAAATTGCAAAAAGATGGCATCAAAGCACTACCTTATCACGCTGGCATGGAAGAAGCCGACCGAACTTCCCATCAAAATCGTTTTTTGCGGGATGACGTGCAAATCATGGTGGCGACAGTGGCTTTTGGAATGGGAATTAATAAGCCCGATGTCGGTTTTGTCTTGCACTACGATCTGCCGAGCAATTTAGAAAGATACTATCAAGAATCGGGACGAGCTGGAAGAGATGGAGAGCCGGCTCAGTGTATTTTATTTTACAGTGCTGGGGATACTAGAAAAATAGACTACTTTATCGAACAAAAAGAAGATCCTCAAGAGCAAAGAATTGCCAAACAGCAATTAAACCGAGTGGTAGACTATGCAGAAGGTTTAGAATGTCGTCGCACTGTTTTATTGAGTTATTTCGGCGAAAAATTTGCCGGTAATTGCGGCAGATGTGATAATTGTCTCAATCCCAAACCGATCGAAGATTGGACGATCGAAGCGCAAAAATTTCTTTCTTGCGTAGCTCGTTGCAAAGAAAAATTTGGTATCGTTCATATCATTGATGTCTTGCGCGGCTCGAAAAAGAAAAAAGTATTTCAATACGGCCATCATCTACTTTCTACTTACGGTATTGGTAAAGATAAAACGATCGCCCAGTGGAAAGTTTTAGCTCGGGCTTTATTAAATCAAAATTTAGTTGGCGAAACTACTGACGGTTATCGAGTTTTAAAACTAAATAAAGCTAGTTGGGAAATTTTAAGAAAGCAGCGCGAAGTTCATATTGCTGTTAATAAAAGATCTGATTCTCAAAGTTTAGTAGATGCTTACGTCTCGGAAACAGAAATACTGTTCGATCGCTTGAAAAGTTTACGCAAGTATATCGCCGATCGCAATTCTGTTGCTCCTTATATTATTTTTGCCGATTCTACTTTAAAATTAATGGCACGAAGCAAGCCGCAAAATCCTGAAGAAATGGGCCGTATTTCTGGAGTCAATCAATATAAACTAGAACAATATGGCGATCGTTTTATTTCCGAAATTCGCGATTTTTGTGCAACGCAAAAACCTCCAGTTCCTCTACCAACTCACAGCCAAACAATCACTTTACAGTTCCATCAGCAAGGGTTAAATCCTCAAGAAATAGCTAAACAAAGGGGCTTTTTTCCGACCACTGTTTACACTCATCTATCAGAATTAATTGAGATGAAACAGCCGGTTAATTTAGATCGATTGGTGGAAAAAGAAAGACAAAAAATAATCTTAGATGCTATTAAAAAGAATGGCTCTGAATCTCTCAAAACAATCAGAGAACATATCGGCAAAAGTTACAGTTACGATGAAATAAAATTAGTCCGCGCTTGGTGGAAACGGGAGCAGGAATAAAAAGAGGTCAGAGGTTAGTCGGTCTAGGTAGGAGGTCAGAGGTCAGGGGTCAGGGGTCAGGAGTTTACCTATTATACTTGGATTACTAATTTTAAACCTTCTTGCCTGCTTGCTCAGATCTTAAGCCAAGAGGGCCTAATCGCGGTGCGCTTTCTTCACCAAAGTGTAGGAACTTTAAACAGAATTGGTATCAATTCAATTCTAGAAGCGATCGGGCTAAATTTGAGCTTGTGTATAATCGGACTTTTCAAGGTTTCGGGTTTTCGATCTTGATTTTCGCTATAATTTTTAATTAATATTAAGTTACTTGAAATATAAAACTTTTTCTATCTAATTAATTACTTTAAAACTTAGCAAAATTTATTCGTTTTGTTTCTGTCGCATAAGTTGCAAATCATCTAAACATTCATCATTTTTGTCGTACCATTCGATTGTCTCTCTTGGTGATTCCGCATCATTAACTGCTGAACACATAGCACAGATAGCTAAATAAAACATTCTCCTCTCTTCAGCAGCACCGCTAATAAAAACCCAGTCGGAATTTGGAAATTTCAGATCTTGGAGGTTTTTTAAACTCAATTCGTTAGGTGGTAGTGGTAGAGGAGTTATAAAAGATGTAGTTTCAAGTAGCCTTGCTTTTTCTCGTGCTAATATTTCTTTTCCATATTCACTGAGATCTTCTTGATTTTCAATCGCAAGAGAAATCATTTCTTTGGCTCGCTCGAACTCTTCAAAAGCCCAAAATACATTAGCTAACTGATAAAGAATTACTGGATCGCTCGGATTTTGTTTGTAAATCTCTTGGTAAAATGAGTATGCTTCATTAAGCCTACATTCATAACCAAACCAAAGCTCATTTGCTCGTTCAAATAATTTATAGATTTCTGCTTGTTCTTTCATTAGAATTGTCAAAATATTTAAGGTGTTTCAACCTAATGTTGCAAGAAATCTTATTGCCTCTTGCCTATTGCCTCTTACCTATTAACTATTACCCATTACCTATTAACTATTAACTATTACCTCTTGCCTCTTACCTAACAATTAAGGCACTAAAAGAATTACTAGTAAAGCGAAATTGACAATACTTTGTAACCAAGATACTCCTAAAGCAGGTTGGGTTTCTATTTGCTTGCCGAGGGAAGCGATGGTATTATTAATCGCTGCGATCGGAAATAGGGGTTTTGGTGCTAAACTGGCTCTAATTTTGACTTGAGATTGGGGAATTTCTGACAAGACTCCAGCTACAACTAATTTAAAAGCGGATCTTTGTACGTTGGTTAAAGATTGATGTAACTGTTTGGCAATATTTTCGATTGTAGTAATCCCATCGGCTTTTTTCCAGATTAGTAATTCTAGAGGATCGAGTACGAAATCAGGTTTTATGGTTAGCTTTTCTAAAGCCGAAGTTTGAGGAGGTAATGGATGAAGTGAAGTAATCCCGTCCCATCTTCTTACTTTTCTCAAAGCGAGTAAAGCTACTTGTCTGGCCGTAATTCTTACTCCAGTCATTTCCATCCAAGGTAAAGCTGAAGGATCGGGAATTTTTAAAAAAGTAACTTGGTAATCGGATACTTGGGAGGAATTTTCAAATAAATGATATATTTGCTCGAGTTTAATTTGAAATAGGAGTTGAAGTTGTTCTGGCTTGAGAACTCCCATACTCTTGAGGTGAGAGCCTAAAGCAACTCCGGTAGGGCAAAGATTTTCTAGTTTTTCAATTACTCTTCTTTTGAGCCAGCCACGATTTTCAATTGAAGCGATTAAGTCAGAATTTTGAGAATTAACTGTGACTGCGACCAATCTTCCTTTATCAAACCAGAGATGATATGTCGATTTTTTGCCAGGAACTTGGGACTCTGACGGTGTATAAATGGTTAGTTTACCAGATTTTGAACCAGAACCTATTAATTGTAATAATTCTAGCAATGAAAAAGTTTCTAAGGAACTTTTGATATTCATAGTATGTTGTTACATCATCTCCCCGACAAAAAACGCTCTATTTTCCTCATATTTAAGTAATCTTTCTATCTTTCCATTTGCTTCTCTATGACGCGGAGTATTTTAACCTAGTTCCCCAGGTCGATCGCCATTCTTAAAAGTCAAATGAGATAGATAAACAGACCGTTAAGAATTTAAGTCGATGGCTCGTTTCGTGCGATCGCACTAAGTTGGAAAACTTATTTTATTATTTAAAGTATCTTATTATAAAGTGAATTTAAATTTTTGTGAAAAAAATAAAATAGACCCTGGGGATACTCTCATCGCATCGAAGCTTTGATAAAAGAGCAGGGAGAGATCGAGATCGACTCCCTACTTTTGCTCTAGTTTAATCTTCAGCAAAGATATAACGGTGCAGTTCTTGAGGATCTGGTTCTGGACTGTTTTGAGCGAATTCTACGGCTTTATCGATAGTTTTTTGAACTTCAGTCTCGATTGCTTTTAATTCGCTGCGATCGGCTAAATTATGCTCGCTCAGATAAGCGGCAAATTTTTTAATCGGATCGCGAGTTTGCCAAAACTCTTTTTCTTGTTGAGAGCGAAGTTCGTCTGGATCGGCCAGGGAATGACCGCGAAAACGATAGGTTAAAGCTTCAATTAAAGTCGGCCCTTCCCCAGCTCTAGCCCTCTCGACGGCTTGTTTGGCGGCGGCTCGTACTGCCAGCACGTCCATGCCATCTACTTCTATTCCGGGCATTCCGAAGACGCTGGCTTTTTGGTAAATTTCTGGAACGGAAGTTGCTCGCTCGTGGGCCATCCCGATCGCCCATTTATTATTTTCGACGACATAAATAATCGGTAGTTTCCACAGAGCGGACATGTTCAAACATTCAAAAAATTGACCGTTATTGCTAGCCCCATCGCCAAAAAAGCAAGCAGTAACGGCATCGCCGTTTTCTTCATCTCCCATCACTTCGCGACGATATTTACTTTGAAAAGCCGCCCCAGTAGCTACGGGAATGCCTTCAGCCACAAAAGCAAAACCGCCTAAAAAATTATAGGGGGATGAAAACATGTGCATCGAGCCGCCACGACCTTTACTGCAACCCGTTTCTTTGCCGAATAATTCCGCCATTACTTGCTCGGGAGGAACTCCAGCACTGAGGGCGTGGACGTGGTCGCGGTAGGTACTGCAAACGTAATCTTTTTTTTGAATTAAAGCTTTGATAACTCCGGTAGAAACCGCTTCTTGACCGTTGTAAAGGTGGACAAAACCGAACATTTTGCCTCGATAATACATTTGGGCGCACATATCTTCAAAGAAGCGTCCCAAAATCATATCTTGATAAAGTAACAAACCTTCTTCTTTAGTTACTTCTGTTGAAGTAGCTTTAAATTCTGGTAAAGTTCGTTCAGAAAACATCAGATGTATAGTATCGTTACAACAAAAATAAATACTTAAGAGCAAATAGAGGCAACGCTTAATTTTTAAGTAGGTAGAAAGTAAAAGTAATCAAGGTCGGAATGTTAAGATTGTTACTTTTTACTCGTTCCTTTTTTGACTTTCTGCCCGATCTAAATTATCGAGTTCAAACTCAGTTAATCAGCGATCGCCACACTCGTACAGCAACAACAGTTTAAAACTAAATTAACAAATTTGGATAATTTGATTTTTGATTGTATCAAATTGAAGTGAAAGGACTTATCAAAAAAAATTCTAACGCTAAAATTAGTGGCGTTAAAATTAGGGACTATTTCCGCTAAACACCAGTATCTTAGCAAACAACATTTAACATAATCACTCCGTTTTGAGGAAAATAAAACGTGCGAATTCCGCTCGACTATTACAGAATATTAGGAGTAACAATCCAAGCAACTACCGAACAGCTCGCTCGAGCTTATGAAGACCGCAGCTTGCAATTACCGCGCCAAGAATATTCAAACAAGGCGATCGCAGCTCGTAAAGAATTATTAGAAGAAGCTTACAATATTCTCTGCGAACCAGACAAGCGAGCTGAATATAATCTTAAATTTCTCGAAAGAACCGGCCAGATCGATGACAGTTTCGATGGTGAAACCGAACAAGAAACTGAAAAAAACAACACAGACGATCTCAGCCCTTATATAGAAATCGACCCGAAGCTGTTTGTTGGGGCGTTAGTAATTTTACAAGAACTGGCAGAATACGAACTAGTATTGCGCTTGGGAGAGCCTTACTCGCGCAGTTTGGAAAAAAATCAGCGCGGAATTAGAGCCGATGTTATCTTAACTGTGGCTTTGGCTTATCTAGAATTAGGCCGGGAACAATGGCAAGAGAACCAATACGAACATGCGGCAATTTCAGGACAAATGGGATTGGATTTGTTGTTACGGGAACAATTGTTTCCCAGCATTCGGGATGAAATTCAAACCGATCTTTGCAAACTGAGACCCTATTTAATTTTACAGCTACTCTCTGAAGAACCAGAGAACGCCGCAAGCAAAAAGAAAGGCAAACAGTTGTTGCAAGAAATGCTCGACGATCGCGGTGGAATAGAAGGCGATTTCGAGGATCGATCTGGTTTGAGTATTGATGATTTTCTCCGTTTTATCCAACAAATACGGACTTATTTAAGTTCGAGCGAACAGATCGATTTATTTGAAACTGAAGCGAAACGGCCCTCAGCAGTGGCTGCTTATTTGGCTTTATACGCTCTTTTGGCTCGAGGTTTTGCCGAGAAGAAACCTTCTCTAATCGTGCGCGCTAGAGCGATATTAAACGATTTAGAGCAGCGTCAGGAAGTATATCTAGAAAAAGCTGTTTGCGCTTTATTATTGGGCAAAACAGATCGAGCTTGTCAAGCTTTACAACAAAGTCAAGAATTAGAACCTTTAGCTTTCATCCGCGAGCATTCTGAAGGATCTCCCGATCTATTACCTGGATTGTGTTTGTACGCTCAACGCTGGCTGACTACGGAAGTATTTTCTCATTTTCACGATCTGGCCGAAACTCAAGTTTCTTTGGACGACTATTTTGGCGATCGCGAGGTACAAGCTTATTTAGATCGTCTATCTGAGGTAGTTGAAGCTGAGTCCAAGCAAGCAGCTAAAACCAGAGCGAAGAAGGAACAAAAAGACTCAGATCGACAACAAGAAATTGAAGCGATCGCAACTCCAGCAAATAATCCAGCCAAACAACTCAAGTTAGCTTATCAGAATATTCGCTCCCGATTTACCGCCCAAAAAGAAGAAGTTGCAGTTGCAGCCGAAGTTCGACAACCTCCAGTAACAGATTCTAAACACCGTCAAAAATTTGCCGTTGCTTTCTCTCCAGTGAGATTTTCTCCTTTGACTGATTTAGGACAATTGTCTCAAGCTACCGGAACTAGTTTCGATCGCCCCGCTCGAGTTCAATCTCAACAAGAAAAGCCTTCCCCGAAACAAACTATCTCTGGGAAATCTGACCGCAAAGTGCCAAATAAATTGTTATTATTCTGGACAAAAATGATGAACAATGTCAATAATAATTCTGCTAAAGATCGGGTCAGGGTTCGCCGTCGATCTTCTCTCAAAGTGAAACGTTTATTACTATTAGGATTACCTTTATTTGTCGGTTTGGGTGTTTTAGGTTTTGCCTATAAATGGTCGCAAATTGATAATTCGGCAATTTCCATATCTAAGGATGAATTTCCACTCGATAGCTTGGATAGTTCTGCTAATCCAAACTCAGAAACTTCTGAGGTCGTTTTTTCGGAGCAAATTCTTAATGAAACAACTGCGCGATCGGCAATTGAAACTTGGTTGAAAAATAAGTCTTTAGCTTTCGGGGTCGATCGCCAAATTGATGAATTAAATGAGATTTTAGTCGATCCTCTTCTGACTCGTCAGCGCAATGCAGCGGTATATTTTAAAAACAATAACGCTCACAGAATCTACACTCACGCAATTGAAATTGAGTTGGTTAAAGCAAATCCAGAAAACCCTCATTTAGCTACTGTTGACGCTCGAGTTAAAGAAGCAGCAACTCACTATCAAAATAATTCATACGATCGCGCTAGTTCTTATGACGATAATTTATTAGTTCGCTACCACATGGTTCGTCATGACGGTAGCTGGTTCATTAAAGATATTAACGTCTTACAATAATTGGTGGCATGGAGTGTGGTGTGTGGTAATTTTTTTCATCAATATTGTTTGAAGAGCTTGTTGCTCTTTTTTTATACTTTTTAAATTGTATAGCAGAAGGAAGAAGGAAGAAGGAAGAAGGAAGAGGGATCGTCCTTAATATTTAACTCTTTTGCCAATCTTAAATGTCATAACCTTTATTTCAACTGCTATACATAGATTCAAAAATGTCTTTACCAGAAGCTTTAAATCCCAATACATCAGCCAAAAGATTGCAGGAGATTTTAGATTTAGATAATCCTGAACTTTGTCAAGCTGTTGCAATCAATCCTAATAGTCCGCCGCAGGTATTATTAGAATTATTTACTACCTGTCCTCTCGAAGTTTTAAAAAATCTAGTTTTAGATTTAATTTTGTTAGAAATACCCGATTTTTACGAGCAACTTTTATCCAGAAATTATGCTGTCTTAATAGACCTAGAAAATTTACCAGAATTTATCCTTGAAGCAGCAATAAATCATCCCAATTTGTTTATTCAAAGAAGATTAACTTTGCGTCATAATTTACCAGAATACTATTTAGAAAAATTAGCCGATAAAGCAGACGATAAGACTCGTTATATGTTAGTACAAAATCAAGAGCTTTCAATGCTAATTTTAGAAAAATTAGCCGCAGATAGATCGCCTCAAGTTCGACTAGCTGTAGCAAACCCTAATATTAATTCACGAATTATCAAAATATTATTTGCTGGTAAAAATTATCAAGAAAATACTGACGACCTAGAGCGAATTAAATACGCGATAGAACTAGAAATAAAGCGTTTAAATTGGACAGAAGAAATAGCACAAAAATCTTTAAAAGAAAAATGCGATCGAACTGATTTTTACTCTCTTACCAATCGACAATTATTAGAATTTTGGCAATATTTAAAATCTTTAAAACCCGAGCGTTATCCTAGTTCATTGAGACCGAATATTTTTGTATTGGAAGATATTCCTTTTTAAAAAAATTAAAAATTAAAACTAATGACCGATCGCAGTTTTATTGCTAGAGATATTCTTTATCAAAAATTTAAGAGCAAAATAATTAATAATCCCGATTTAAATCGCAGTTTAGTTAGTTTCCAAGCTAATAAAAATAATCCTTTTTACAATTGGTTTAAATATCGCGAAGGTTTTTCAGAAAAACTAGTTACTTACTTGCTCAAAAATTTAAAGCCAGAAAGTGGAATAATGTTAGATCCTTTTTCTGGAAGCGGATCGGCTTTATTTGCTGCAAATAGTTTAGGTTGGAAAAGTATCGGTATTGAATTATTACCTATTGGAATTAATATTACTCGTTCTCGTATTGGAGCTTATTCGATAGATGTTAACGATTTTCAAAGAAAGATATCTGAAATTGAAGATTTAAATTTTGCTGCTCATTACGATGCAAAATATGCCCTAAATCATCTTAAAATTACTCGTGGTGCTTTTCCAGAATTAGAAGAAAAAGCATTAATCGGATATCTATCTTATTGTCACAATTTTATTCAAGAAGATCGGCTTCGCGATTTATTTATTTATGCAGCTTTTTGTATCCTTGAAGAGATTAGTTACACCAGAAAAGACGGTCAATATTTACGTTGGGATAATCGAGCCGATCGCCCTCAAAAAAGCTCTTTTAATAAAGGCAAAATTACTAGTTTTCGTGAGGCTATTTTAAAAAAGTTACATCAAATCAATACAGATTTAAATCGAGACATCTCTTTTGAAAAAAAATATTTTCCTCGACCAATTTTATATCAAGGTTCTTGTCTAGATATTTTGCCCGCACTCCCAGATAAAACAATCGACTTTGTAATTACTTCTCCTCCTTATTTAAATAGATACGATTATACTCGCACTTATGCGATCGAATTGATGTTTTTAGGTTATGGCCAAGCTGGGATTAAAAATTTACGACAAAAGATGCTATCTTGCACTGTTGAAAATAAAGATAAAAAAGTTTATTTAAAAAGCCTTTATTGCGAAAGTGATTTTAATAAAATAGATGATATTTTTAACTCTTCAACAGCATTACAAGAAATCTTGCTAATTTTAAATACTTACAAACAAGCAAAAAAGTTAAACAATCCCAATATTCCTAGATTAGTGCAAAACTATTTCTATGAAATGTGTTTTATTATCTACGAACTGGCTAGAGTGCTTCAAGATGGGGGTATAGTGGCAATGGTAAACGATAACGTGCGCTATGCAGGAGAAGAGATCCCAGTAGATCTGATTTTATCTGAAATGGCAGAATCTTTTGGCTTAACAACAAAGTATATTTGGACTTTAGCAAAAGGAAAAGGAAATAGTTCTCAACAAATGAGAAAACACGGGCGATCGGAAGTGCGTAAATGTATTTATATTTGGGAAAAATCAAAATTATTTTGCCAGTAAAGCAGCATCAAAAAAATCTTTTTCACAAAATAGAGCATAATAATAAGTCTGTTCGATCGAATTAAGATCTTCAACGTAATTATCTAATAAGTTTTCTAAATTTTCAGCAGAGCGATCGAATTCGCAACTACTATAAGTAACAATCCATTCGCTATATTGATGGTTTGGTATTCCTAACTTAGCTAATTCCTGTCCTAAGAATGCATACAAACGCATACAGGGAGTCATAGCAGCAGCAATTTGACCTATTTCTTTTTCCCAAGCGGTGGCAAGTAAAAAGTCGCTATAGCGGCAAGTAGCCGGTGCTGGTTTAATGTTTTCTAGATCGATCGCCCATTGTTTGGCATAATTTTGATGCAAGTTAAGTTCTTTTAAAACATCGTCCGCTAAAGAGTGAAATATGGTAAAGTCTGGCAATCTTTTTGTTTTAGCTGCTGCAATGCTGTAAGCTCGGGCAAAAGATTGGAGAAAAAAAGTATCTTGAGCGATGTAAAATTTAAAACAGTTGCGATCTAAATTTCCTTGATAAATTCCGGTGATGAAAGGATGTTCTAAAAAGGTTTTGATAAAGTCTTGATTTTTGTTCCATAAATCCTTGCTAACGGTCATTTTGGCTAAGTTTTTAAACAATTAAAGGGTTAGTATAATTAAGTTTAAAATGATTCTGATTCTTTAAATCTCGGTTCAATAAAATGAAACATTATGACGCGAGCAAAATTAGAGTTATAAATGTACCAGAATTAGAACAATTAAAAGATGGACAATGTTGCAGAAGCTATCTTTATAATTTTGTAAATTCATTACCAGAATTAGATATTCTCGCAGAAATTGCTAGGAGTTTAAAACATAGATTCTTTTTTGATAAAGCAAGATATTATCTTCAGGAAGATGTAGCAGTTTTTGCATCTATCAATATTCAAAAAATAAGCGATCGCGAAGCTAAAGTTAATATTTTGACAAAATACCCAGAAGAATCTCCGGTGTTGATGTTCGGAATTAGAATTTTACCCCGTAAAATAGAAGAAAAATTAGGAACTATAGAAACGATACAAGGTTTACCAAGAGACAGATGGATTTATTAGTTAAAATTAAAATAATTTTCTGACTTCTGACTTCGGAAAAGTTGGATCGAGAAAAAGTCCCAACCCAACTTATAATTTAATCTTCTTCTTTGTAAGCTTCCATCCCTTCACAAGAACAAACTAAATTCCTGTCTCCAAAAGCATTATCTATCCTACTTACTGAAGGCCAAAATTTATGTTCTTTAGTCCAAGGTGCGGGATAGGCAGCTTTTTCCCTACTGTAAGGCCGCTCCCAATCTTGACAAATTACCACTTCTGCGGTATGGGGCGCATTTTTAAGCGGATTATTTTCAGGATCGATCGCACCACTTTCAATTTCTGTGATTTCTTGACGGATCGCAATCATCGCATCGCAAAAACGATCTAATTCGGCGATCGATTCGCTTTCGGTAGGTTCGATCATCATCGTACCAGCTACTGGCCAAGATACGGTAGGTGCGTGAAAACCGTAATCCATCAACCGTTTAGCGATGTCGTCTACTTCGATTCCGGCTCTTTTTTTCAAAGGACGCAGATCGATTATACATTCGTGAGCGACTAAACCGGAAGACCCTTTAAATAATACTGGATAGTGAGGTTGGAGGCGAAGGGCGATATAATTGGCGTTAAGAATGGCTATTTTTGATGCTTCGGTTAAGCCTTCTGCACCCATCATCGCAATATACATCCAAGATATGGGTAATATGCTAGCACTTCCTGTAGGTGCGGCGGAAATAAAGCCGATCGAGTCTTTATCTTGGTTAAATGAGGTACTGGGTAAGAATGGTACTAAATGGGATTTTACCCCGATCGGGCCGACTCCAGGGCCACCTCCACCGTGAGGAATACAGAAGGTTTTATGTAAATTTAGATGACAAACATCTGCACCGTAGTCACCCGGACGGCACAATCCTACTTGAGCGTTCATATTTGCCCCATCTAAATATACTTGACCGCCGCGATCGTGTATGGTGGAGCAAATTTCCTGAATTTTTTCTTCAAAAACGCCGTGAGTAGATGGATAAGTAACCATCAAAGCGGCTAAATTATCTTTGTATTTTTCTGCTTTTTTCTGCAGATCTTCTATGTCAATATTGCCATCGCGATCGCATTTTACCCCGACTACTTTTAAGCCGCACATTACCGCACTAGCAGGGTTCGTACCGTGTGCTGATTCGGGAATTAAGCAAATATTGCGCTGTTTTTCGCCTCTATTTTCGTGATATTTTCTAATTACTTGGAGTCCAGCATATTCCCCTTGAGATCCGGCATTTGGTTGTAAAGATATGCCATCAAATCCGGTAATTTCTGCCAGCCATGTTTTTAATTCTGAAAATAAAATTTGATATCCTTGTGTTTGCGATCGCGGGGCAAATGGATGTATTTTATTAAATTCTGGCCAGGATATCGGTAACATTTCCGCAGCAGCGTTTAACTTCATGGTACAAGAACCCAAAGGTATCATCGAAGTTGTTAAGGACAAGTCTTTATTTTGTAACTGCTGCAAATAACGCAATAATTCTGTTTCGGAATGATAGCAATTAAAAACGCGATCTCTTAAATATTTGCTAGTACGATTGAATGGTGCATCGTAATCTAATTTTGCTGTTTTTGCTAACTCTTCGATATTTTCAAAAGGCAGATTATTATCTTTAGCAAATATCGACCATAAATCGAATAAATCTTGTACTGTAGTCGTCTCATCTAAACTAATTCCTACAGTGTTATTATCGAACCAACGCAGATTTATTTTTTTACTTTCTGCTTTGTTTTTAATCTCTTGCGATCGCTCTATTTTTAGTTTTAAAGTATCGAAAAATGGTTTTTTTGAAACTGAATAGCCCAACTTCTCCAAACCAGCAGCAAAAATTACCGCTAATTGATGTATTCTCGAGGCAATTCGTTTAATTCCTGTCGCACCATGATAAACCGCATAACTAGAAGCAATTACGGCTAATAATACCTGAGCAGTGCAAATATTGCTGGTTGCTTTTTCGCGACGGATGTGCTGTTCCCTAGTTTGCAAAGCTAAACGTAAAGCAGGTTTGCCGAAACGATCTTTCGATACGCCAACGATGCGCCCGGGAACTTGCCGTTTATAAGCTTCTTTAGTGGCAAAATAAGCCGCATGAGGCCCCCCATATCCGAGGGGAACTCCGAAGCGTTGCGTGCTTCCTACCGCAATATCAGCCCCAAATTCTCCAGGGGGTGTAAGTAAAGCTAAACTTAAAATATCGGCAGCGACGGTTACTAAAGCTTTACCTTGATGGGCTTTTTCAATAAATTCTCGATAGTCTCTTATCGTACCATCAGTGGCGGGATATTGTAGAAGTGCGCCGAAAATTGGGGTTTGAAAGTCGAAACTGTCGGGATCTGCGATAATTACTTCAATATCGAGGGGTAAAGCGCGGGTTTTAATTACTTCGATCGTCTGGGGATGACAGTCATTAGCAACAAAGAAAGCATTAGCCTTAGTTTTACACAAACCATAGCTCATACTCATCGCTTC
>JASJCW010000345.1 GCA_030065265.1 Prochloraceae cyanobacterium | reverse complement strand
CAGAGCCGAAGCTTGTTGGCGCGATTTTTGGCAATTTTTACGCTGTATTACTTACGGTATCGCTGGAGCGAATCTTAACTATCTTGCTGCTGAAGGATTAGAAAATATGGAATTGCTTTATCAAGAATTAAAAGTTCCCCTACTAGCAATGGTAACCGGATTAGAAAATTTAAAATATTTTAGTCTCCAAGAATTTCCTACTACCGAAAGAGTTGCAATCGCTCCTTATTTTGATAAACTAATCGCTGAAATGAAACAATTTAAATAGCAATGACAGATAAGACTAGAATGTTATTGTCTTACAATTTTGCAATAACAGAAAATAACAATTTATCTCCGCTACCTCGCCAAGAATTTGCGGATTTTTTTTCAACAAACATCGAGAAAAATTATCCCATAATCGAATGCCGCTCCTTAAATAATCCCCATTGGATTGTAGAAATAATTTTTCCAAAATCAGAATTTTTACCGGAACAAGTCGCAGAAATCTGCGCTCAATTTTTAGCAAATAAACGACAGCAAGCTGCTAAAGTTCCAGATATTTTAGCTTTAGGTGGCATTAAAAAAACGCCCAATTCTAGTAGTTCTCCAGATTCGTTAAAAACTGGCGAATGGGGAGTCGATATCGTCGAAACATTTTCAGCCGCAACATTTTTGCAAGCAATGGCTTGGGAAGCAAAAACAGCCGGAATGAATCGCGACAGTATCTTTAAAATAGAGCTGAAAAATTAAAGCAAAATAATTATTATCATGTCTTCTCTCACAGAACAATTAATTAAAGCAACCATCCGAGGTGACATCGCAACAGTTAAAGCAGCGATCGCCGCAAATGTCGAGATCGATGCTCTAGGAAGCGGCCAGATGAATGCCTTAATGTGGGCAAGTGCAGAAAAGCATTTAGAGATAGTCAAAATTCTCTTAGAAAACAATGCCGATGTCAATCTTAAAAACTCATCCGGCTATACTGCTTTAATCTATGCCGTAGAATCGGGAAATCGCGAAATTATCGATCTGTTACTCGATCGCGGCGCAAATTTAAGCGATCGCAATCAATATCAAGAGACGGTTTTAATGTCAGTTTCCCGTTACGGTTATACCGATTTAATTGCCAAAATGCTCGCTTTGGGTGCGGATCTTAATGCTACTAATAAAATTGGCGATACCGCTTTATACTTAGCAGTAGATAACGGTCAAGTTGAAACGGTAAAATTATTAATCGCTAACGGTAGCGAGGTAAATACCCAAAATATCGGCGGTTGGACTCCTTTAATGATGGCATCAGCTAGAGGAGATCTTGAAATCATTTCCCTTTTGTTAGAAAATGGAGCAGACTTTCGTCCTAAAAACCGTTGGGGCGATACTGCCCTCGCCGAAGCGAAAAAATCTTTTAATTCCCGTTCTGCTGTAGCATTATTACAAGAAGCAGGTGCGATCGAGTAAGGATTAGCAAGTTTTCAGTTGAACTAATAACAGCTTTGAACTTGCCACTGGCGACTTCTGAGAAGCGATCGCTACTTAAAAAACCTTTTGATTTTGAACTTTTAACTTGTAAGATGAATTTATCAGTATTTGAAGAATTTTTTACTTGTTGTGTCGGTAGTTGGACGACCGAAAGAACTTATCATTATTTAACCCAAAATGAAGTAGAGCGATCGCGCACTAAATTCGATATTGCACCTTTAGATCTCGATCGGAAAACTCAAGTCTTAGCCGACAACGAATATATTGGAGCTTCAGAATTAGAAACGTTGCCCGGTTTTAATCTTGGATTTTATACCATTTCCGAAAAAGGTGAAGAAGTATCGCAAAACCTTAACTTACTCTTCGTGCCGAAATATGAAGATAATGCGAACTTAGAAGGAGACTACCTCCGCGATCGCGCCTATGAAGAAGCCAGACCGATCGTCTCTCATTTTCGCTTCAATCGTGCCACTCGAGAATTATTGATGACAACCAAATATACTCGCACCGTCTCTGTCGACTCGATTACCTTAATTAATCCCGATTTGAGAATTCGCAAAATTATCAACTATTTTCGTCCCGAAGAGGGAAAACCCTTAGAAAAAGTCGCTTTAGTTGGGTTCGGCGTAGAGCTGAAAGTTAGTTAAATTTACTTAGTCTTTTATTATAAAAAATATACTAAACTTTGCAATTAACGCGACACGATTCGATTGAATCTAACAATTCTTAACAAAAACTACCCGACGAGCGTTGTATAAAGGGTATTGAACGGGTGTATTATCACCACAAAACTTAGCAATTAGTGACCGGCTCCAAGCGGTGAAAGTTGAAAGGAGCGTTGTGAAGCGAAACATCAAAGATGCTTCTTTTCATTGCGTTTCAGGCAGCAAAACCGAGTAGGAAAAGTCACGAGCGACGATAAATTTTGACAAATCTAATTCTCCGACACCCGCCTAAATTTAGGACTAAGGTGTTTCTGAATATTTTTGTTAACTTTTATTAAAAAAATAATAATTACCTTTGAGGAGGATCGATTTTTAATGGCTTTTGGACCAGCATCTCAATTAGGTGTAGCAGCCTTTGAAGATACAGCACCGATCGAATTAGTACCCGGGCGATCGACAGCAGAAGTAGAAGGCGTAATTAGAGCCGTCTACAAGCAAGTGTTAGGCAACGCTTACGTCATGGAAAGCGAGCGTCTCACCAGAGAAGAATCGAAGCTCAAAGACGGCGAATACAGCGTGCGGGAATTCGTCAGAGCAGTAGCTAAATCAGAACTATATCGTTCTCGTTTTATCGATAATTGCCCTCGTTACCGAGCTACAGAATTAAACATCAAGCACTTGCTCGGTCGCGCTCCCGACGGCTACGAGGAAATGAAATTCCACAGCCAAATCCTAGATAGCGAAGGCTACGAAGCAGATATTGACAGCTACATCGATAGCGACGAATATCAAAATGTTTACGGCGAAAACATCGTACCTTACTATCGCGGCTACAAATCCCAAAACGGCAAAACAATGGTTGCGTTTACCCACATGTTTGCCATGTTACGCGGCGCGTCTAGCAGCGACTTAAAAGGCTCTTTAGCAGGTAAAGGCCCGGTACTCAACAAATACATCATTCAAGAAACGCCTATTTCCGTAGTGCCACCTTCTGGCGGTGCAGCAGGTGAAGGTTGGTCTTTCCAAGATACCACTTTAAGCGCGCGCGCTCGTCAGGGAGTTGGTGCTGGTGCTAACGGTAAAGTTTACCGCATCGAAGTGACAGCTTTAAGTTCTCCTGGAAAAGTGAACCGAATTTCTAAATTCAGACGCAGCAACAAAGTGTATATCGTTCCTTTCGAGCGTTTATCCGAAGAATACAAAAGAATTCACAAACAAGGCGGTCAAATCGCTAGTATTACACCTTTGTAAATAATAAACTGGAGATAGGGCATTTTGACCCTTGTCTCCCAGGATTACGACAACTTTCAGCTTTAACAACAGTTTTTATTAATTTTTCAGGAGACAGGCAAATGTTAAGTACAGCTCCTACAGTTAAATTCGGTCTAGACGGTTTTGGCGGCCAACCCCTAGAACTCTGGCCTTCTAGCAGCCCCGACGAAATTACGGCAATAATCAGAGCAGTTTACAGACAGGTATTGGGCAATCCTCACATCATGGAGAGCGAACGCTTAGTGAGTGCAGAATCCCAACTATGCGATGGGAGCATTTCCGTGCGGGAATTCGTGCGGATCGTTGCTAAATCTCAATTTTACCGCGATCGCTATTTTGAATCTTGCGCGCCATATCGCTTTGTCGAACTTAATTTTAAACATTTATTAGGTCGCGCGCCCCAAGACCAAACAGAAGTTTCAATTCACATCCGCACTTGCATCGAACAAGGTTACGATGCTGAAATCGATTCTTACATCGATAGCGAAGAATATCAAGCAAAATTCGGCGAAAACATCGTTCCTTACTATCAAGGAGCAAGCAGCCAAATTGGCAGAAAACAAGTAGCTTACAACCGCACTCTTTCATTATTGCGCGGTGCAGCAGAAATAGACAGTGCGGTTAAAAATTCCCGTTTAGTTGAAGAAGTAGCGACTAACAGCAGCAACAAAATTGATGTCCCCGCTAGCGGCCGCATTGCTGGCTATAAAGATGCTACCGAAAAGATGTTTAAAATCGTCACTACCGGAGCTAAATTTGACACCCGTCGTCGCGTCAGCTTTAACGAGTATATCGTTTCTGGCGGTAAAATGACTCCTCAAATTCAACGCATCCACCGCACCGGAGCGAAAATTGTCAGCATTACAGAAATAGCTTAGTTATCCCCTTATTGCTGAGGTCAAAAAGAATTTAACCGCAATTAGCGATCTCGATCGCAGGAGAAATTATTATGTCACTTTGGGTAGTCGATACAGATCCAGTAGAATTACAGCCAAATTATACTGAAGACGATCTGCAAATAGTCATTAAAGCAGTTTACAAACAAATTTTAGGTAACGCTTACCTGATGGAAAGCGAACGCAACCAAACAGCAGAATCTTTATTGCGTAATCGGGATATTACCGTACGCGGTTTTGTTAGGGCGATCGCCAAGTCGGATCTCTACCGCAGTTTATTTTTCGAGTCGGTTTCTCAATATCGTTTTATCGAACTTAACTGCAAGCATTTTCTCGGCCGGCCGCCGATCGAACAAGCTGAAATATCCTATCACGTCGGTATTTATAACGAATCTGGTTACGAAGCTGAAATCGATTCTTATCTCGATAGCCAAGAGTATTTAGCTAATTTTGGCGAAAATATCGTGCCCTATTCTCGCTCGAGCAGCACCACTGTCGGCATTAAAAATGTCGGTTTTAACCGGACTTTTGCTTTAGATCGCGGTTTTGCTAGCAGCGACGTTAGCAGCAATGCAGCAATCTTAATTCAAGATTTAGGTGCTAATTTGCCAACTAAAATCAAAGCTCCTACCTCTGGTGGTGGTACTCCGAGCAACCGCTCGAAACGCTTCCGCATCACGGTCAGAAAAGGCAGTTCTACCCCTCTTTATAAGCGCAGTAACATGACTTATGAAGTAAATTACCAGCAAATGACTCAAAAAATTCAAAGCATCCAAAGAATGGGTGGAACGATTGTCAGTATTACTGAAGTTACTTAGACAATATCTCTGAGAGTGGGAGCAATTTTCCCGCTCCTCAATTTGTCTGGCGAGAAGTTTTTAAAGTAGTTAATTTTTAAGAGGTTTTTACTTATGTCTGGTATGACTGCAATGGGAGCTTGTAGCCCCAGCAATTACGATAGCCGCACCGTTGTTATTGAAGTATCTGGTTTGTGTCGTCAAGATATTAGCCGCACTAGCAACTATCAAGTTAAGGTTGCCCACTCTAGCATGATGCCCGCGATTCAAAATATCATTCGCATGGGAGGTAAAATCGATAAAATCACCGTAACTTCAGGGCCGCAAACTAACCCAGAAGCCAGCGAGTAAAACGATCCCCTTAAATTTAAACGAGTCAGAAGAGAGTAATTACTCTCTCTGGCAGCGCGAGGGGTAATCGCTCGAATTTAGAGAAAACTGGCAGTTTATTATTGTTTTTCAGCTTTTAAAAGAATCTTTTTTTGTTTTCTAATTAATAACTTACTCTTTCAAACTCAATTTTTTTGTAATGGATATTACCGAATTTGTAAATCGTTCCTTGGGACTGTGGCGATCGCAGCGCAGCGCGCACCATCTGGCTTTTCGACATACAGAAGAAGTAACTTCTGAAATCGCGATCGAACCATTAGATCGAGACGATCCCGAAGTGATCGAACTGTGTCAAGCATACGAGATCGATCCCCAACTGGCAACAGTTCCGTTTCGCATGAGTTGGGAAGGAGAATCAGATTGGGACGAAAAAGAAGAAC
>JASJCW010000039.1 GCA_030065265.1 Prochloraceae cyanobacterium | reverse complement strand
TCGTCTAAACCGATTTCTTCGGTTGCTTCGCTTGCTGTTGTTTCTAGGGTTTCTTCTAGAGATATCTGATGTTGTAAAACAGTTTCGTTAAATATCTCGTCTAAACCGATTTCTTCGGATTTAATTGCATCGTTGAGTGGGCGATCGCCAGCAACAGTTTCGGCTAATTTGGCCTCAATTTCCTGGTTTATTTCTTCTTCATTAAATATCTCGTCTAAACCGATCTCTTCTGCTTCAAGATTCTCGCCAAGAGACAATAAAGCGGGTAGAGGAGAACCACCAGAGGCGCGATCGCCAGCTAAAACTTGTTCTCGAGCCGAGCGTAAATTTTCTAAAACTAAATCGATTATTTCCAAAGCGCGATCGCTTTGAGCGTCGAGAGCGTTGGTAGTTGCTTTTGCGATCGCAGTGAATCCGGGGAGATTGAGTAATTCTCCAAAACCACCAAAAACTTCTGCTTGAGCGCGCAATTCCCCAACTAGTTCGTAATTTTCTGGGTTGAGGCGAACCTCTTTTAAATGTTCTATCCCTTGAGCGACATCGATTTCAAAAATCGAAGCAACCATATCCACCCCCAGATCGCTCGATGTGGGAATATAGTCATCAATGCGATCGAAAGCCGCTCCTAATTTTGTTTCGATGCGAGTAAAAACCGGTTCGGCTTTTGCTAAAGCGTCAACTTCGTTAAATTCTCCTAATTCTATTTGAGCGAGGAGAGGATCTCGCAAACAATCGTATGCTTGGAGAAGATCGGTTTCTAGCTCGGTATTTATTTCTACGGTTTCGTTATATAGTGCCCTAAAGATATCCTCTAAACGGTGGGATATGTCTTTAATGGTATTCAATCCTACGCTAGCCGCACCGCCTTTAATTGAATGAGCAGCTCGCATTAAACTGTGAACTTTGGGGGTAGATCGTTCTTGTTTGAGGGTAAGTAAACCAGACTCGAGCTGTTGTAAAAGTTCTTCTGCTTCTTCTATAAAAAATTGATATGCTCGATCGCGCAGATCTTCAGAATACATTGACATAATTTTATTAAACTAAAAATAAAATACAATCGATACATTTCATTAATATTATGCTACTTTGAATTGGCCGATACTATCTTGCAATGACTGAGCTACTGAAAGCAACTCTTGGAAAGATTCTGATACTTGTTCGGCTTCGGTTGAAGTTTGATTGGAAATTTTTGCTACTTCTGCGATTCGCTCGGTAACAGCTTGGGAAGTTTGAGCCTGTTTGACTGCTACTTTAGCAATATCTTCGACTAAATTATTAATTTGATTGCTGACAAGAGATATTTTTTCAAGAGACGAACGGGTTTCGTCTACTAATTTTGTTCCGGTTACTACTTGAGAAGTACCTGCTTTCATTGCTTCTACCACTTCATTGGTTTCTGCCTGAATTTTGGCGACCATTTTTTCAATTTCATCGGATTTTTGTGCTGACTGAGCGGCTAAAGAGCGAATTTCATCGGCAATAACGGCAAAGCCTCGTCCTTCTTCTCCAGCTCTAGCTGCTTCTAGAGAGGTTTTCAATGCCAATAAGTTAGTCTGGGCTGCAAAGGTACTAATTAGGTTTACTACTTGAGAAATCTTTTGGGAAGATTCTCCTAATTGTTTAACTTTTTCTGCTGTTGCTGAAACTGTTTCTTGAATAGAGACAATTCCGGCAACGGTGCGATTCATGGCTTGTTCGCCTTCTTCGACTGTTTGAGATGCTTGTTTTACTTTTGATTCTGCTCGTTCGGCGTTTACTGCTACTGCGTGGATCGAGCTGTTCATTGCTTGTATTTCTTGGAGGGCGGCTTCTATTTGCTGTCTTTGGGAAATAGCTCCATCTGAAAGTGCTTCTACTGAGATTTGATTGCGCTCGGTAGTTGAGGTTACTCGGCCGGAGGCAGCTTTAACTTGATTGACAATTCTTTGCAAACTTTCGATGGTGGAATTGTAAGAATAAGCCACCGTGCCGATTTCGTCTTCTGTAACTCTGGCGCGAATCGTCAAATCTCCTTTGCTGAGGGGGTCTACTTCCCGCAGTAGTTCTAAAGCTCGCTCTTGAAGGTATTCTCTGGCATCTCTTTGTTGTTCGAGTAGGTTGGCCCGCTCCAGAGCCAGCCCTACTTGAGTTGCGACTTGATTGAGAAAGTCGATTTCTGAATTGTCCCAGTTGCGAGGCCCGGAACATTGATGGGCGATTAACAATCCTCTCAATTCTCCACCCATTAAAACTGGTGCGATTAATTTGGCTTTTACGCCGTATTTTTCGACTTGTTGGATATGAAAGCGATCTAAATCGGCTTCGTAAATATCTGGGATTGCTTTAACTCCTGCTTGTTGATAGCTATCGAGGAAGTGATTGATAAATCCTGGATCGGTAATTTCATCCCCTAGAGCTTGGGGCCATTCTTCTGTGACTGATTCGGCGATTACCGTACCTTGGCGATCGCCGTTGAAACTGTACATAATGGCCCGATCTGCTTGAAGAACTTCTCGGCTTTCTTTAACTGCGGTTTCTAAGATATCTTCTGCTTCGATCGCGGCGGAAATTTTGACGGTAATATTTTTGAGGTGTTCCGATCGCGAGGTTTCGGATCTTCTTTCTTCTAGGAATTCTACTCTTTCTAGGAGCAATCCTAATTGAGCTGTTAATTGTTGGGCGAAGATAATTTCTTTTTCTTGCCACTTATGATTGAATTCGCAATGATGGGCGATCGCTAATCCGTATAATTTTCCTCTAGTTAAAATTGGTACGCTCAGGGAAGATTTAACTTGCAATTTTTGCAGCCTTTTTGATTCTTGGGAGTCGAGTTTTGCTGAAGTAATATCTTCAATTGCGACTACTTTTCCTTGGGAGTATTCTTCTATTATTCTCTTGGGGAGGGAAAAATCTTTTAAGCTGTCGTCTTTTAAGCTGCTCGGATAGGGTTGCAGTAATGCTTCGTTAGCGATGTAACCGCTTTCGTCTTCTCTGAAACGATAGATTAACATTCGTTCTACTGTTAATATTTCCCTGGCGGTTTTAATTGCTCGTTCGATGGTCGAGCGCGCTTCTACTTTGTTAAGACTGGGACAACTGCTGATCTCTGCGATTAGTCTTGATTGTTTTGTTTCTGATGTTTGTAGGTTTAGCAAGCTCTGCAGCTCTGCTACTAGGTTATTTAAGCTTTGGGCTAAGACTTTTGTTTCGCTAATCTCTCCTTCGGGATCTGCTTTTAAATTGAGATTTCCCAGGTTCATTTGTTCGGCTGTTTTTGCTATTTCCTCGATCGGCAAGGATATTTTGCGAATCGACCACCAGGTGATTAAGGCTGCTGCTGTTGCCAAAAGAGCGATCGCTGCCAATAGTTTTAATGTGGCTTCTTTGGTTGCGGCTCTGAGATCGGAGTCTGCGATCGAGGATACGGCCAGCCAGCTAATTTCGCTGGGTATTGTTGAGATGTAGTAGGTTGTGTTGCCTTTTTTAAATGAAGCGTTGAGAACTAGTTGAGATCTATTTTCCTTGGTATCAAAATTATGATGTTGGATTTCTAAATTATCGACTGTATATTGATTGCTTAATTCTTTTTGTCGAGCGAGTATTCTTTCATCTCTGCCCCTTTCTGTTGGTTGTTGAGATAAATTATTTAATAGTTTAATTAAATCTTTGCCTATTTGGTTAACTTCTTCTTGAACGATTCTGGCTCTATCGTTGTTAGCTCCTAAACTGTTAACTGTTGCGATCGCATTTCCCGACATATCTACAATTTTAACTTGTTGTGTTGCAGATAATTCGCTGCCGTTTTGGATTAAATAGTCGCTTATTTCGGTTAATTTTCTGGTCGGAATCGTGTATTTTATTGCACCAATAAAATTTTTATTTGCTGGTTCTTGTACTCTTACTATTAAGTCTATTGATTCTCTTATTTCTGAATAGGCGATCGAGATACTATCTTTTTCAACTCTTGTCCACCAGTTGGCATTTTGTTGAATAATTTGGTTGGTTGGCAGAGTAGTTGCTTGATAAATTCCTTTAACGCTAGCTAGTGAAATCTCTGCTGCGCCGCCTAATTCTGCGATGCTTCGTAAATAAGTATTAATATTTTGTTGCGATATTGCTTCGGGGCTTTGGCTGTCATCTAGTGCGGCCACGATCGCCGAATTTCGAGCTAATAATTCGGGATATTTTAAATTTTCTTCTAAGAAATCGCTAGTTGCATTGCTGGCTAATAAAGATTGCTGTTTCGATCTTGTTTTAAGTTGTTTTTCAGTATTTGTTTTAATTATTGAGTAAGCGATCGCCCCAATCGCAAACAGAGAAAATAAGAGAGTCGGCATTAAAAAGCGCAGTAATTTGGTGCGAATTGAAATAACCGATCTTGATTTTTGCTGATTTTTTGGTTTCTGTTTTGGTGGTGGCTCGACTGGTTCTAGATCTTCAAATGGTTCTAGATCTCCAATTAAAATATCTTGATTATTAAAAATATCGGTATCAAGTTTTGGGCGATCGGGTATTTTAGTCATTACTCAAACCTTTCAATTTTAATTAACTTTAAACTGATCCACGCTTGCTTGAAGCGATCGAGCTACTGCTAGTAACTCCTTAAAGGATTCCGATACTTGAGTTGCTTCGGTTGAAGTTTCGTTAGAAATAGCGGCGACTTCGGCAATTCTTTGGCTGACTGCTTCGGAAGTTTGAGCTTGATCTACTGCTGCGAGAGTAATTTCTTTAACTAATTGATTAATTTGCAAGCTAGCGGAGGCAATTTCTTCGAGAGAGGTGCGGGTTTCGTCGACTAATTTAGTTCCGCTTACTACTTGAGATGTTCCTGTTTCCATTGCCGCAACTACTTCGTTGGTTTCTGCTTGAATTTCGGCGATTAGAGATTCAATTTCTGCGGTTGCTTCTGCGGAGCGGTTGGCTAGGGTGCGGACTTCATCTGCTACTACGGCAAATCCTCGGCCTTCTTCACCTGCATGGGCTGCTTCGATCGAGGCGTTGAGTGCGAGCAAGTTTGTTTGTTCGGCAAAACTACCGATCAAATTAACTACTTTGGAAATTTTTTGTGATGATTCTCCAAGTTGCTTGACTTTTTTTCTTGTTTCTGCAACCGTATCCCTGATTGCGGCAAAGCCTTCAACGGTACGATTCATCGCTTGCTCTCCTGCTTCTACTGTTTGAGCGGCTTGTTTGACCCTTTCTTCGGCTAGTTTAGCGTTATTAGCAACGGCTCTAGATGAAGAACTCATCATTTGAATCTGTTCGAGAGCGGCTTGAATTTCTAACCTCTGTCTGACTGCTCCTGTCGAAAGTGCTTGTACTGAATTTTGATTTTGGTTAGTTGTTGCTGCGACTTGGGCGGATGCTATCTTAACCTGAGTAACGATCTTACGCAAGTTTTCAATTGTGGCATTGTAAAAATCAGCTACGGTTCCAATTTCATCTTCTGTAACTCTCGCGCTAACGGTAAGATCTCCCTTACTAACTGGATCTACTTCCATTAACAGCTCTAAAGCTCGTTTTTCAATTTGTTCTTTGCCGCTTTTTTGTTGTTCGAGGAGGTTAATTCTTTCTAATGCCAGTCCGATTTGGGTTGCTAATTGAGAGAAGAAGTCAATTTCTGCTTTTTCCCAATGACGAATGTTGAGACATTCGTGAGCGATTAATAGTCCTAATAATTCACCGTCTACTACAATAGGTGCGACTAAGTTGGCCCTAACGGAAAATGGTTCGAGTTGCTGGAGGTGACAGGCTGTCAAACCGGCTTGATAGATGTCTGGGGTTGCTTGTACTCTTCCTTGTTTGTATTTATCAACGTAGTTGTCAGCAAAGCAAGGATCTTCTATTTCCGCGCCTAAAGCTCTTGGTAAATTGTCTCGAACTGATTCGGCAATAATAGTACCTTTCCAGTTTTCGTCGAAGGTGTAGACTGCGACCCGATCTGTTTCTAGGGTGGCGCGAATATTTTCTACTGAGGTGTCAAAGACGATTTCTGGATTGAAAGAGCCGGCAATTTTGAGGGTGATTTCTTTGAGTTTTTCGGAGCGTGTGGCTTCTTCCTCTCTTTCTTCGAGGAAGGAAACTCTCTCTAAAAGCGCGCCTAAATTGCCGGCTAATTGTTTCATGAAATTGCTTTCTCTTTCTTGCCAAGAGTGGGTACTGGCACAGTGGTGAGCGATTAACAGTCCGTAGAGCTTTCCTCCGGTGAGGATCGGCACGATCAAATTAGCTTGAATTTGTAGGTTCTCCATTAATTGGAGATGTTCGGGATCTAAGTTGGCTTTTTTAATGTCTGAATTAGCTACGACTCGGCCTTGAAGGTATTCTTGAAGCAAGTTTGATGGGATGCAAGGATCTTGAATTTGATAGTTAAGTGCTACTGGCCAGCCTGATTCTACTGATTCGTAGATGATGTAACCGCTTTTACCTGCTTCAAAGCGGTAAATAACTATTCGCTCCAAGCTGAGAATTTTTCTGGCTTTTTCAAGGACTCGATTTACTAATTGTTGCTCTTGTGTTTTACTAGTTATTGCCGTATTGCCGAG
Source organism: Prochloraceae cyanobacterium (assembly GCA_030065265.1). GTDB lineage: Bacteria > Cyanobacteriota > Cyanobacteriia > Cyanobacteriales > JASJDA01 > JASJDA01. The sequence continues at coordinate 25,815 of JASJCW010000039.1, read as the reverse complement.
GTCTCCAAGCAGGCGAGATTGTTGGGAAACTATTTGACGATCTTCGGTTAAGGTTTCGAGCTTAGCAGCTATTTTATTAACATTTTCTGAGAGGTTATAACTGTCGAGGTCTTCTATGTAAGGAACTCTCAACTGTAATTGTCCTCGGGTAATCTTGCCGATCGCGCTGGAGACAATGCCTAGGGAGCGAGTGCTGTCTTTACTGAGTTTGTCTCCTAAAATAAGGACGATTACGGCTAAAATACCCCAAACACTCCAAATAGTTATTACTTCTGTCGTTCTGGCGTTTAATAAATCTTGCTGTTGGCTGCTCGATAATAAAGACCAATTGAGGTCGGGAATTTCTTCTGGATTTTGGATTGGTGCGTAGGTAATTATTTCACCATTTTGTTGAATTTTGGTATTAATAATCGGGGCTTGTTCTTCTAGTTGTGGATAAACATTAACTACTTCCCGAATCGATCTTTGCAGTTGTTGTTTTGAAGTCGCTAAGATTATTTTTTCTTCTCGATCGACGATGTAGTATTCTTTTCGTTCTACTCCGGCGATATTAAAAATTTTATTAACTTTTTTACTGGTAATTTCTGCAGCCAATACTCGAATTGTCTGGTTCGTTCCTCTTTGTTTGACTGGAGCTAAGATGGTAAAGGTTATTTGATTTCTAAAAGATAGTTCGGGATTAATATTAGGAATTAATTTAGTGTAATTTCGCCTCGCAATATCTGCGATCTCAGATTGTTGATAGTTTGCTGCAGTTGTCACTCCTGCTTCAACTATTTTGTTACCTTCTAGATCTAAAAGAGCCAAGCTAGAATATTGTTCTGGATGGACTTCGAGTGCATTATTAAACCAGTTTTGTACGAAATCAGTCGATTCTAAAGTTGGTTCTCGCAACGATGGCGAACTTGCTAAAATCTCTAATTCCGAGATTAAATCGCTGATGAATAGGTTAACTTCTATAGCAAGCCGCTCTCCTACATCTTCTTGATGTTCGACTATTTCTTCACGAATTGTCTGATTTCTTTTTTGAGCGAAGAAAGTTGATATCCCAGCTATCAAGAACATCGGAATCAATCCGATTGCAATTGCTCTTAGCTTTATTTTCCGCTCTAAAATATTGTTTGAAGGCTTTTGGGGATCGTCTTCTATTTCTCCTTGAATCTGATTTGAGAGCTTGTTTTGTTGGTCTTGATATTCTTCTAATAAAGATTTATTTGGCTGAGAAAGGTCGTTTTGTAATTCTTTATCTGGGCTTGAGTTTGGGAAATCAGGCTTAGGGGAAGTCTGAGTCATAGATTTATTCTCTTTTACTTTAGTATGCGTTTGCTAATCCTTGAGGAGGCTCGCTTTAATTTTTAATAAAAGATAAGTTTATATTTATTCGCGTAGGATTAATTGTATTTTTAATTTTAATTAATATCGATCGAACCAGATGGCAAATAGTTTAAAAGTTTTTCTCCGTCTAGAATCGGTATTTTCTCTGATTCTGATTTGAGCCAGTATCCTTGTAAAAATGTATTTAATTTATTATTTTCTTGGGGCGATCGCTTTAATTGATGAATTGATTTTTCTTCGCACCATTTTATATCCTGCACTCTACTAACCACTAATCCTAGTTTAGCTTTGATAGCTTTGCTATAGTTTTCTTTGACTCTTTTATCTATATTAATTACTATTGCTTTATAGTTTGCCTTGTTTGTTGTTTGTTCGTACCAGGGAAGCAAGCCGACTATTTTGCCTAAATCCACCATCCAGAGTATTTCGCCGCGCCAATTGTACACTCCCATTACTTCTGGTTTCATGTGGGGTATGGGAACAATTTGACCTAAAGGAATGGTCATTACTTCAGTCAACTGAGCGATCGGCAGCATTATTGTGGTATTTGGGGCCAGATTGAATTTCAAATACTGTTTTCGTTCTTCGCTTTTTTCTTGAGGTATTGATGATGGGTTTTTAGCAGAAGAGCTGAAGTCTGCTTCCATGTTTGCTTCTCCATTATTTCGATTTTCCTGCTCGCTCTATTAGTTGTTTGACCGTGCGAATTAATTCATCTCGATCGAGGGGTTTTTCTAGATATGCATCTGCTCCTTGCTTCATTCCCCAAAACTTATCCATCTCGGTTTTTTTAGTAGAACAAAGCACGATGGGTATCTGACTGGTTTCTGTCTCATTTTTTAAGTTTCGGCAGATTTCATATCCGCTTCTACCTGGTAAAACTACATCGAGAACGATTAAATCGGGCGTATTATGGTTGATTTTTTCTAGGGCTTCTTCTCCACTTTTTGCGGTGTATATTTCTAATCCGATTTGTTTTAGGCAAGTGCTAATCATCGTTAGCTCTGTTTTAGAATCTTCTACTATTAGGGCAGTTTTCATACTACCTTTACCTCATCATTTTTTATTGAAGATATTTCAATTGAGTTGACTTTAAATTTGGCTTTGGTCTTGTCGAGCGATTTTTATCTGGAGCAATTTATTATTTTTTTAACTTCATTCTACTTTAGTGTATTTATCGATTGCTCCTAATACTTCTCGAGCTGTGACGGGCTTAGTAATATATGCTGTCGAACCTGCTAGTTTGGCTCTAACTCTGTCTATTACTCCGTCTTTTCCTGTCAAAATTACTATTGGAGTATCGCTGAATAATGACAGTTTCCTTAATTGGGCGCAAATTTCATAGCCGTTTGTATGAGGCATAACTAAATCGAGGAAAATAAAATCTGGTTTGCGGACTAACAACACTGCTAAGGCTCGCAGGTCGTCGCTGACTCCTAAAAATTGATATCCTGCTTTTGTGAGGATTTTCTCCATTGTTTGACAGATTAAATCGCTATCATCTACGCAGGCAATTAACATTTTCCTGGATTTTTCTGCTCGATCTCGGGAGCTTTTTGGCGGATCGCCCTCACTTTTTTCTGTTACTGGTGAGGGTAAATCGGGAATTTCAATTAATTCTACTAACCCAGATTGAATGTAGGGCATTAAAGATCGCGTTACTTGCACTACATCCCGTTTCATTTGCACTCCGAGATCTCTGAGGGTATGTTTCCTATCCAATAGTTTTTTGAGAACTTGATAGGTTTTTGGCGATGTAGATTCTTCGAGTTGCTTGGCTTTTCTAATTATTGGCGCGCTATTTGGAGATCGATCGGCTATTTTAGCTGCTTGCCATGCTTGCCACATTTTCCAAGATTCGGCAATTACCCGATCTGCATCTATCAATACTAGTTGGGTTGATGTTGAGAATGATTTATCTTGCTCTATTTTGTAATGAACTCGTACTGAACGGGTCAGATCGAATAATACTTCTTCGATCGCGCCGCGAATCATTTTGTCTGTTTCCCCTCTGGATATTTTTTGTTTCTCTACCCAGATACATAACATTTGATATTCCCAACATAAATTAAACTCTTTTGCTGGGATTGCTGATAGTTCTTGTTGTAAAGAAGCTAAATCAAACGAAACATTAGAGAAGTGTAAGGCTACATTTCTTCTCCATCTTCGCACTGGATGATCTCCTCCAGTGGCGTACATCAGCCGTCCTAAGTAAAGATAAAATGTCCATTTTGTTCCTTTAGTATTTGCCAGAATGAGTTGACCTGTAAATCGGAATTCTTTTAGTTTTTGAAATAAACTAGCCTGTTTGGGGGCAATGAATTCCTCGATCGTTTTGATAGATGAAGGATTGTCGGCAGTCATCATTGCTTTTTTTTTTCTAAGATTCCATTTACTAACAAAAGCAATAGATATATTAGTTTCAATAGTGCTGTGGTAATTTTACCATAAAATATTTTTTTTATTTTTTATTTAATTCCGGTAAAGAGAAGGTGTTTTGTCAGATCTAATCCTTACTCCTAATTATTTTTCGATCGCATCTATATTCTGTACTTAATCGTCTTAGTGTCAATTTTTACCCTTCAATCTTTTATCCAAAATCTGGCTCTCTCAATCGAGCTATAATAAACTCATAACGAGTATGATTTTGTCTTGATGGAGTAAAAAAGATCGTGAAAATTAAAACAATTCGATTGAATCAGATTCGCAGGCCGCTACCGAGACAAACCGATCCTGAAAAAGTTGCAACTTTAATGGAATCGATTGCCAAAGAGGGACTCAAAGAGCCGATCGACGTTTTAGAAGTAGAGGGAAAATATTATGGTTTTTCTGGATGTCATCGTTTTGAAGCCCATCAAAGGCTCAAAAAAGAAACAATAAAATGCCGAGTGCGTCGCGCACCGCGATCGGTACTCCAAAGACATTTAGCTTAGAAATGTTGCAAATTGCCATTTTTTCCCCAGATTCCTCATCAAAAATGGGGAATTTCGTGTTATGAATCGAACAAGAATAGTATTTGTATTTCGATCCATGCAAAAATCTTTTCATTATCGGCAAAAATTAAAAAAATTAATGGCAAAAGCTGATATTACTAGCTTGGAAGAACTAAGTAAAATTACGGGAGTTCCTCAATTACAATTAATCAGACTGACGAAAGGTTTGATGGCGAAAATGCAAGTTGAAACCGTATTAAAGCTATCTCGGGCTTTAAATATAACTCTCGACGATTTTATCGATTTATTTTCAGCAAAACCTGCAGCCAATCAAAATAATGAAATCAAATCATTAAAACAAGAATATCAACGTTTAGAAAAACAGTTGGAATTTCAAAAAGAAGATTTAGAAAAACAATTTCAAAAAAATAGCATACAAACATTAGAATCTTGGTTACTGCAGTGGCCTGCTGCTGCTACTGCTGCCAAAAATAATCCTCAATTAAGTGCAGCTAAATTACTACCTCTTGTTAAACCAATAGAAAAACTGCTCGCACTATGGGGAGTCGAACCGATCGGCTCAGTTGGAGCAGAATTAGCTTACGATCCCCAGTACCATCAACTTATGGAAGGGAAAGCTAATCCTGGAGATTTAGTCAAAATACGCTATTTGGGCTATTTATATCGAGGAGATCTCTTATATCGTGCCAAAGTTAGTTTAGTTAAAAAATTTTAGGACTTTGCGAGATTAAATACGAACGTATTTTTTTTGAGCATACTTAATAAATTATCGATTCAAGATAATTTTGAAGCGATCGCAGTTGTGAAGATAATTTTAAAAGCCAGTTTTTTAGCAAAAATCAACTTTTACTTGCTTGAATAGTTTTTCTTGAAATTCTATTTAATTCAGAAATAATACCAATTCCTGAAAATAATGCTAAAGATCGATTTGCCATTTTTTTTACCTGTTGCCTGTCTTGGTGAGCGTTCCCTTGCGTCTTGCCCTCGCTCACCGAAGTGCAGCAAATTTAAACAGAATTGGTCTAAACAATTGGTATAAAAATTAGTTTGATTCCGATTTAAACAAAAAGCTAATATTTTAAAATTTAAATTCAACAGCGACTTAAATATATTTAGGCTAATAATTGCGGTAATTTTTAGCAATCAATCCCCAAAAATGCGATCGCCAACCAATCAAATATATTTTTTCTAGACAATTAAAAAATTTAATAAATACCGAAAAAGAGCGATTGCAAAATATTAAATTAATTTCCTCAATCCTGAAATTATTTGACTCTGAAATTATAAAAATATATTTAGCAAGTAAGTCAAAGTGTAATAAAACTTTATCTTCGATCCGATCGCGGAGGCCGATCGTGAAGATTTGAATTTGATAACTCATACTTCCAGGTTGTCCCAAGGATTGATACAATCTAACTAAAGTAAAGCTCGACGGATTCTTATAAACAAAAAGTTATAAAGTATATTTATGACACCTTCATTTGGTACGCCATTACAAAATAATAAATACATACTTCAAGAAGAAATTAAAAGAGGTATTTCAGGGGTTACCTATAAAGCCTTTAATACAGCTACAAAGCAAGAAGTAACTATTAAGACTTTAAATTTAGCTATAGGCCAAGACAGTTATCTAGAAGAGTTAAGAAAGAAATCTTTTGACGAAGCGAGAAGACTGGTGAGATGCTCTCACCCAAATATTATCCGTTTTCGGGATTTTTTTATTGAAGAAGAAATGCCCTATATTGTCATGGATGCAATTAGGGGAGTTACTCTCGATCGCATAGTCTTTCCCAACAATCCTCTACCTGAAGATGTTGCCGTTAATTGTATGCGACAGATCGGCGAAGCTGTAAAAGTAATTCATGCTAGCGGATTATTACATCGAGATATCAGGCCCGAAAACATTATGTTGCGGGAAGGAGGTCAACAAGTAGTATTGATCGATTTTGGCATTGCCAGAGAATTTAAAGCCGGATCGGTACAAACACATACTCATATTACTTCAGATTACGCTCCTTTAGAGCAACATCTACCGAGAGCAAAACGCAGCCAAGCTACTGACGTTTATGGCTTAGCGGCAACACTTTACACCTTACTTTTAGCTAAAGTACCCGTAAGTGCAACCCTAAGAGATAGGATACCTTTATCTGCACCGCGAGATTTAAGAGAAGATCTGAGTCCAGAAGTTTCTGTTGCAGTGATGAAGGGAATGATTCTCGAAGCCGAAGATCGTCCTTCTAATGTAGATGAATGGTTGGCGATGTTGCCCCCGATTCAAAATAAGAATTTTATAATTGACATACCTGAAGGACTAATCGAACCAGAACAAAGTCCAGAAATAGATCCAGAACCAGATCGAATCCCATCAGAGGTCAAAACCTCAAACTCCAATTTGAGTCAGTATATCAAAATAGCACTTGCCTTAATAGCTGGATTCGTAATTTTTGACTATGCGATTATTAAATTCAGACCTAAAAATCCTCAGCCCGAGCAAACACCGAACAGCGAGATAGTTCCGATCCAAACTCAATTTAAAGTATGAAGGAAATTAAAGAAAGTATCAATTTAATCGACGATCGACTATCAAAACGTCACATCGATCTCGATCCGGCTGGCTATTTTATTATTTACCTCGATCGCGATGCTAAATTAATTTGTGCCGAACATTATACGAATATAATCACCGATCGCGGTTTAGCCGCAGATCCCGAAACAGGCGAAGTAATCGCCGCTCGAGGTAGCACAATCAAAAGAAAGCCGACAAAAATATATACAGCAAGAACAGCTAAGGAACTCTGCGTCAAAATCGTCGAGCAAACCCAACCCCTGCCCCTAACAATGATGGATCATGCTGCCTATTTAGGTCGGGAATTTATGCGGGCTGAGAATGCTTTAATTACTGGAGAAGAATACGTTCAGGATTAGAATAAACAGCAGCATCCAGTTTTTCAGCGAACAACCCTCGCTGAGGTTAGAGTGATTCGAGAATTACGAACCAAGTATTGACCACCAAAAAAGATCGGCAACGGATCGCCATCAAAAGGTGTTACTTTACTACCAGGGTGCTGAGCATGAATGTGTAAATGTGGTTCTCCTGTTGCTCCTGAATTTCCTACTATACCCAGTAATTGGTTTGTCGATACGACCAATTCATCGACAACAACTTGCACGCTACCACGTTGTAAATGAGCCAGTAATACTACAGCGTCCTTGCATTGGAGCAGGACAAAATTACCTGCTCGATGTTCCAAGTCTACTTGAGGCGGTTCTAAATCGGGCCGATCGTTAGCAATTGCTAGTACCTTTCCCTGGCATGGAGCATAGATCGGATCGCCAAAGATCGCATACTTCTCTAAATCTTTGGGTAGCCAACCGCTACCATGGGTTTTCAAGGGATTCAACTTCACAATATCCACACCGTAGCTTTGTCCTCGGTAAGCTCGTTTTTTAGGGGCTAAGGTCTCTAAATGAAAGTTGATTAGTGAGTTACTACCCCCATTGGCGATGAGATAGGTGCCATTCCGTAGCGGAAAGGTAAGCTTAACTGGCGCGATCGCAGGTGGAAGATACCCAAGCAAACCGTGAAATGCTAAGCTCCAAAAAACTCCCATCAACAGACCCCAAAGCCCTATCCTTAACCAGTCCCGTAAAGCTCGACCGGGCCATCGTGGTTGTGGCAATATCTGGGGAAGTCTGACTAGGGCTTGCCCGATCCATAGAATTAGATAAATATAAGCAAGCCACCAAGGTAGGGCCAGCCAAAGGCCGGCGATTGCCAAGGTTACCAAATAGCCGCCCACTGCCAAAGTTTCAATCAGCCAACCTAATTTATTTTTGGTAGACGATCTCCCCTGCCAAAAAAGCAAACCCAGAGGAATTAGGAGTTGTAAAAACACCAACATTAAGTTTTTTATCCTCGACTGTAAGATTATTAAGATCGATTCAAGAAACTATGTTTAATTCTTACTTAGTTTTATGCCCAGCTCAACATCGATCTTAAAGATTAGTTGGAAAATCCGACATAGAAGAAATAAGTAGCCATCGGAACGATAGTAGCCACAATTAACAAACCAATTACCCACAAAGTTGCATTGCCCGTATCGGTATCTTCTGCTTTAGTAAAAGTGCCTTCTGTGTTAATTGTACTTTCAGCTATGCGGGGGCCGGGATCTGATTGACCGGCTAAGATCGCACTGATGCGATCGCTCGCATCTAAAAAAGCTTGATTGTATTTATTTCCAAGCTTGAGATCCGTACCGATTGTTTCGGTAATGATACTATCAATTTTTTCTTCTGAAAGCATTTTTTGGCCTTCAGTTCCGGTTAAAATTGCACTATTATTACTGACGGTATCGATCGCAACAATAGTTTGGTTGGCAGCTGTTTCTGGATCGGGAAACCAATTGTTAAAAAGTTTGGTTGCAAAAACCTCAATCGGATCGTCATAACCTTGACGGTGAATTGCCACCATCCTTAACTCCAGTCCAGTCGTTTCGGCTAGTTTAGCTAATTTATTGTTGAGGGTACTCTCTGTGGCACGACTGATAGTTTCAGCCGAATCTATCACCCAAGTGGAGTCTCCAGGTGCAATTTTAGGAAGACTGTAAACGCTAATTGCATTAGCTGGCATTACTGATAGAGTAAAACAAACAATTAAACATATACTTGACAAAAGAATATTTTTTAACCAAAATCGAGATCCCTCGATTCCTAAGAAAAGGTGATTCATTATTAGCACTCGCAATTTTTTATGATTTCCAAAATATTATAAAAAATAGTAATTTCAATAACAAAAAAATATAGAAAAATAAAAAAGCTCAGTTTTGAGCCGAGCTTTGTTTGAATCATAAATACTTTTGGTCTTACTAACCCAACGTATTTAACATTGGCAGTAAACTTGTACTGATAAAGTAAGCAACAATAGCTCCGCCACTGCCACCAAGGAAAAATCCAGTCGCGAATTCGCTCCAACCTTCCTTAGTTCCCAACTCTACAGGAGGGTTGGGGGTAGTTAAAGTAGCAATAGGCTTGCCGCTACCGGTATTGCCGTAAATAGACAAACAGATAGTCAGAATCACGACTAATCCGATCGCAGACAACATACCTGCAAGAGAACTGTTATCGGAGTCTCTCAAAGGCCCGAGTAAAGCAAAAGGCCCGTAAATTAAATAGCCGTGAGCCATCCCTACCTCTAAACCGCGACGAATCGGCGATAAACCTTGACGGTAAGCAGGCAAATTACGGATAAAAGCTGTACTGAATTCTGAAGAATTAATTGGAGTTGCTAAATTTCCAACCTGTGGATCTCCACCTGATTGAATCATCGCTATTCAGTTCCTCTATATATTTTAAAAATCTTTCAAACAGCCCTAATCTAACCCGTAACCAGCTTTTTACTAGCTTTTTGTTAAGAATCTTTATAAGCACGAGGCAAATATCCGATCTAAATTACAGTTAGTGAAGGCAACAGAGTTATTCTGAGCTATTACTTCACTAGAAGTAACCTATTGCTCCTATAATGAGCAGAGGATAGACTAAAAGCATTCAACCATAAAAGTTATTGACTCGATTATCGGGTTAATCGCGGAATAAACCAAAACCCGAGACTAATAACCGATTGTTACAGTCATGACGAGGTGGATCTTAGCTTTTATTTATCTGCTGTAAAAAGCAACTGTACACTTGTATTTTATAAAAAGGATATTTAGATTATGACAGGCGAATACGCTGCTTCCTTCTTACCCTCAGTTTTAGTCCCGTTAGTAGGTGTTGTTTCTGCTGCGGTATCTATGGCTTTGTTATTTACTTATATTGAAAGCGAAGCAGAAGGTTAATTTTACTGTTCGATTGAAGTTAGTTTGTAGTGTAAGTTATCCTCATTATCTTGTCTTTTCAAGATGGGGGATAGTTTACGCTACTTAAAAATGCAGTTTTGAGTTAAAGCTTTTTGAAGTAAAGTTTGATATTGGTTCTCTTCAATAACTAAAGCACCAAATCTGGCTAAATGAGGATTTTGCATTTGAGCGTCAAAAACAGAAAAGCCTCGTTGTTGAAGATGTTGAACGAGTTTAACCATTGCTACTTTTGAACCATCGGGAATGCGATAAAACATCGATTCGCCGATAAAAGCTCCTTGAATGGCAATACCAAGAATACCTCCAGCTAAACGATCGCCGCTCCAAGTTTCAAAGCTATAAGCCCAACCTGCTTCATAAAGAGCGATATAGACATCAATTAGTTGTGGCGAAATCCAAGTCGTATCGCGATCGGCACATCCAAGACAAACAGAATAAAAATCGCGATTTATTGCAGTGGTAAAGCGATTCTGATTTAAGACTCTTCGTAAAGACTTAGGATAGCGAAAGCGTCCGTCGAGAGGAACGATCGCCCTTTGGCGACTGTAATACCAACCTAAACAATCGCTTTCGTCGGCCATTAAAAAGTAACCTCGTGCGTAGCCTTGCACGATCGCATCAATATCCATTATTTCTAAATTGAGAACTAAAAGCGATTCTTACCAAAATCCTCGTTTGCCACTAGGCATAATTGTCGCCCAATTAGTTTTAGCTTGAGAAAGTTGACGCTCGCTTATTTTAGCATTTCTCAAATTTGCCCCACATAAGTTAGCTCCTTTGAGATTAGCGTAATTGAGGGAAGCAAAACTCAAATCTGCGCCCCGCAGATCTGCACCTTCGAGATTAGTGTAGCTTAAATAAGCTCGACTTAAATTAGCATTGCGTAAAATAGCTTGAATTAAGATAGCGCGACCAAAATCAGTACCGGATAAATTTGCACCGCCAAAATTCGCTTTAATTAATTTAGACTGGTAAAAATTACCTCCAGATAAATGAGTTTTTTGGAGGTTGAGATTATTTAAATCTTGTTGAGCAAAATCCCGGCGACCTTTACTGTAGTCTTTGATGATGGTGTCGGAATCTAATTTTTTATTAGTATTATGAGCAGTTTCTCGACCGGTTACTTTTGTATTGGCCGGACGGGGATTTTTATTTACTTTTCCAACATCAGTAAAACCTCGTTGGTAGCTCGTATTACCCCGATTTAAAGCTGAATTTTGGGTTTGAGGAGAAGAAGTATTGCGATAGCGATCGCCAGAGGAATTTAAAGAACCATTATTAGCATTGCGAGCTGCTTGACGTTGACGACGGGCGCGAATTTGAGTTGCTAAATTGGCAGCGCGTATTGATGTGTGAGCAGCAGCAGATTCTTGGACGGGGGGAGCATTTAACATTCCAGACATGGGTGGATCTGGGTTTAAATCTTCTCGAGAAAGTGAAGTCAGTCCTTGGGAGAGAGTATCGTGATATGGTTCTAAATTGAGCGCATTGAGGGCTTCATTGGCGGATTTGTAGCGATATTTAACTGAAGATTCGAGCATTTTATTTAAAACCCTGGCAAATCCATCATTCACTTCAACATATTTGCGCCACATAATTTCGCCGCTATTGGGATCGATGGGAATATCTTTGGGTGGTTTACCAGTCAGTAAATAAATACAGGTTGCACCTACGGCATAAATATCGCTAGCAAAGACAGGCCGCATTGCTAATTGTTCGGGAGGTGCATAGCCAGTAGTTCCGACTGCAAAAGCCGTCAAAGCAGTTTGACCGGTAGCTCCTGCTTCTGGTTGAGTAATTTCTGTTTTGACTGCACCAAAATCGATTAATACTAATTGGGAATCTTGTTGACGGCGAATTAAATTAGCCGGTTTGATGTCGCGGTGGATTACTTCTTGAGAGTGAATATGATCTAATATAGGTAAAATTTCGCTGAGAAATTGTCTGGTTGCAACCTCGGTGTAAGTTCCGTTTTGTTTGATTTCTCTTTGTAAGTTGTTTCCGTGAACGTACTCTTGAACTAAATAAAATTGTTGATTGGCTTCAAAATAGTCTAGCAGTCTGGGTATTTGTGGATGGTTGCCGATTCTGCCTAATGTTTGCGCTTCTCGCTCGAATAATTCTTTAGCCATCTCAAAGATTTCCGGATCGTTCATTGAGGGGCGAAGTTGTTTGATGACACAGGTTGGTTTGCCAGGTAAAGATAAATCTACTGCAAGAAATGTTGCTCCAAATCCTCCTTTACCAAGACTTTTCATTGCTAAATAGCGATTTCTTAGTAAGAGTTTAGAACCGCAAGCCTGACAAACCAAGGTTTTAAGAGGATTTTTCGGTTGAGAACAGGAGGGATTTATGCAGTAGCTCATATCACTTTAATTTATTTATTTAATATTTTTTTTGACTTTTTGAAGCTGTTTTGAGTTGTTTAAAATTTTCAGTGTAAGCGAGTAGATCGGAATTTATCTACTTTAAGTTCAATCTAACAAAGCAATCGATTGATTTGCCTCAGAAATTTGACTGATTCTTTATTGTGCTTTTTTCGCATTTTATTAATCCTTTACAAAAAACTCAATTTGACCTTGAAAACTTTAAATTTAATTGACAAAAATAACTAAGTATAATGGACAAGCAAAAGAAGGAAACTAGGAAGAGGCAACAATAAAGTTAAAATATTCAAGCCGCTCGAAAATAAAAGGGAAATAATAATAGATGCGCGTCTCTTTAAATTGGCTGCGGGAATTAGTAGAGATTGACTTAACTCCTGAAGAATTAGGCCGGACTTTAACTATTGCAGGTTTTGAAGTAGAAGAAATTGAAGACTTGCGACAAAATGCAGATGGTGTAGTAGTTGGCAAAGTAATCGATTGCGAGCCTCATCCTAATGCTGATAAACTGCGAGTCACTAAGGTAGATATTGGTGCAGAATCTCCTTTAAATATCGTCTGCGGAGCTGCTAATGTCAAAACAGATATTTTTGTACCGGTTGCTACTGTTGGTACTTATTTGCCAACGGTTAACCTCAAATTAAAACCGACTAAGTTGCGCGGAGTGCGATCGGAGGGTATGATTTGCTCTCTGAGCGAATTGGGTTTAGAAAAACAATCCGATGGCATTCATATTTTTGCTTCAGAAGGGATCGAAATAGGGCAAGACGTGCGACCTTTGTTGGGCCTCGATGATGTCATCTTGGATTTGAGTACCACCGCTAATCGTGCTGATGCACTCAGTATGGTTGGAGTGGCTCGGGAAGTGGTTGCTTTAACCGGATCTGTTTTAAAACTACCTGAAGTCCGGGAAATATCGATTTCAGATCGAGACAATAGTCTTAGTTTGAAGGTTGTCGATACTAACGCTTGTCCTGCTTATATCGGTACGATAATTGAAGGTATAACTATTGCTCCTTCCCCCGATTGGTTGCAATGGCGTTTGCAAGCTGCTGGAGTGCGTCCGATTAATAATGTGGTCGATATTACTAATTATATTTTGCTCGAATGGGGTCAACCACTTCATGCTTTCGATCGCGAACGCTTGCAGGATATTACCGGAACCGAATCATTGACAATTGGAGTAAGATATGCATCTGAAGGGGAAAAGTTAACTACTCTCGACGGTCAAGAAAGAAGTTTAAAAACAGACAATCTTTTAATTACTGCAAATGACAAACCAGTAGCTTTAGCTGGGGTGATGGGTGGAGAGGAAAGCGAAGTTCATCAAGAAAGCAAAAATATTGTTTTAGAGGCTGCTTTGTTTGATTCAGTAGTGGTAAGAAAGTCTTCTCGAGCTGCTGGGTTGCGTAGTGAAGCTTCTACTCGCTACGAACGAGGTGTCAACGAAGCCGAATATAATGTGGCTTTAAATCGGGCGATCGCCTTGATAATTGAATTAGCTGGAGGTAAAGCGATCGCTCAAGCAGTTGTTGACGATCGAGATCTAGATTCTTCTCGTTGTTTGCAATTGCGCTTATCAAGAATAAACGAAATTTTAGGCCCGGTCAAATTAGAAAATGGTACGGGACAAATTGAAGCTGAAGATGTCGAAAAGATTCTCATTGCTTTGGGTTGTAAATTAGAAAAAATAGCCGATCGCAATGATGTTTGGCAGGTTACTCCACCGCCATACAGACATCGAGATTTAGAGCGAGAAATCGATTTAATTGAAGAAGTTGCCAGGCTCTACGGATACGATAATTTCTGTGACGAATTACCGGATAAAACTGAAGCTGGTTATCTTTCGGTTCGCGAAATAATTGGTAGAAAAATCAGGGAAGCTTTTCGCTCCACAGGACTTACGGAAATATGTCATTATTCTTTAGTCAAACCAGAGGATAAAGAAATAGTATTAGCTAATCCTTTATTTAGCGAATATTCGGCTTTGCGAACCGATCTTATCTCTGGATTAATCGATGCTTTTGAATACAATCAATCTCAAGGAAATGGGGCCTTAAATGCTTTTGAAATCGGTCGAATTTTTTGGCGAGAAGGAGAAGAACTTAAAGAAGCAGATGCGGTAGCGGGAATATTAGGAGGAGATTTAACTGCGATCGGTCGTTGGACTAGAGCTGGTAAAGGATCGCCGATGACTTGGTATCAAGCAAAAGGTATTTTAGAAAGTGCTTTTTCTCGATTGGGTTTGACGGTAGAATATCGCGCAGAGAAAGAGGATAAAAGGCTGCATCCCGGACGAACTGCTTCTTTATGGATCGAAAAACAACGTTTGGGGATTTTCGGACAATTACATCCTCAATTAAGACAGGAAAAAAACACGATCGATGAGGTTTATGTTTTTCAAATTAGTTTCGATATTATATTAGCAAGTTTGAATAAAGAAGAAGTATTTACTCCTCGTTTTAAATCTTATTCTACTTATCCAGCAGTAGAAAGAGATTTAGCATTTTTTGCCGATGTTTCTATTCCTGTCTTCCAAATCGAACAGGCAATTAAAAAGTCTGGAGGCTCGATACTTGCCGGTGTAGAATTGTTTGATGAATATCAAGGCGAAAACGTTCCTGAAGGTGAAAGAAGTTTAGCTTTTAGTTTGTATTATCGCGCTAGCGATCGCACTCTAACCGATAAGGAAATCGAACCAGTTCATCAAAAAGTTCGCGATACTTTGGTCAAACAATTTAGTGCAAATCTCCGCAGCTAATCAATTATTTCTCTAAGTCATACTTTTTCAGGCTTAGAGATTTAATTTATGCTATTTCAGCAAAAATTTTAGCTATTTTTAAAATAATTAGTGTTTTAAGATACAGTATTTTTAATATATCTGCACATCAGGCAAATATTATAAAGAAAAAATGCGATCGAGACGATATTTTTCTTTAACTTAGCTAATATTAGCCTTTAAAAGAGGGTTTTTAAAAATGACAGATAACATCGAATTGCAAGTAGCTACTCTATCCGAACGAGCAAAAACAGTAGCAAACGAAGGTAATACAACCGAAGCAATAGATTTATATCGAGAAGTTGCACGAGCTTTAGTTAAAGAAAAGCGATTGTCCGATCTAGTTATGGTTCTTGCTAATTTAGCGAAAGTAGATGAAACTAATACTAAAGCTTATTTGGCTCAAAGTACGTGGTTGACAATGGCATTGGGAATGCCCTTTCAAGGGTTGGTAACTTTATTTGTTGCTCTGTTTCGTACTTTACCTCCCGACAGCCATTTAGTACCTTTAATTGGTACGACAATTGTCTATTGTTGTTCTGAATACGAAGAGGATAGCCCTCAATTAGAGAAATATCGCGAACTTGGGATGAGTATTTTACAAGTAGCTGCTTCAACCCAAGGAATTGAAGAAATAGAAGCTTTTAAAGCTTGGTTTGCCGATCGCCAACTTGATGATGCTGAGTATTTTTTACCGGAATTAATGGAGCAATTAGAAAATTTAGTCGGCGATACTTGGTTGTTCGATCGAACTATTTTAGATAAATAATAAAGTCTTTTTAGGGTACATAGCTCTTCACGAATCGGGAAAGAGCGGCGATCGTAAAACAATGAAATTATAATAGGTTATTACTAATTTATTATTTAGCAAGTCTCGATCGAGATTGTTTATTTCTTTGTTCTTAATCTCCGGTGAATCTCGATTCTTTTTCTTTGATTTCAATAGCAGATCGCTCGTTAAACCATTCTATAAAAAACATCAACTTTCTCCAACTGCATTAAATCAAAAATTCGTTACAATTTTGAGAACTTTGATTTTATTTGAATTATTGAATTTCTTTAATTAACGCTATTTTACCGTAGCGAGCATCAATTTCAACTGCTTTAATCTCAATAATGCGATCGAGGGAGTCGAGGGAGTAAGTCACAATTTCATTGGGTTCGATCTGCAAACATTTAGCAAAAATATCTTTTCGATATGCTCGAGGAATAAATCGTTGCTCGCCAATCTCGAGGACAATTTTATTGTAAAAAGAAAATTCTCCGGTATTAGTAAGAATTCCTGCTGCTGTTGAAAGACAATCGCACCATCTCAATGCCAAAAACCATTTAGCATCGCTTAATCTTTGATAAATTTTATCTTGAGAAGGGTGGGGTAAAGCTCTATAACCAGACTCTACTCCGACAATTGTTCCACCTAAAAAACCAAACATTACCCCAATTGTATCGCTCACGATCGCTTACTCCATCGGAATTATTATTAAATTTATCTTATAGTCTCACTTAAAAGAAGCGCGAAATGGGAACTAGGCAAAGTTTAATATTATTTTTTACAAGTAATTTTGTTCCCCATTGCCGATCTATTACTCTTTGTCTTTAAAAGAGAAGAACCACTTCAGTCAGCGTTAGTTTTTATTTTAAATAAGAAAGATTCTCAACAATCTTTTGTGAATCTTTTTTTAAGATCCAAGTAAGCCTTGTTAGTATCCAGAAAATGTAATCTAGTTTGAATCTAAATTGCGATCGTTGAAGATAAAAGTATTGTTTTCACTTGGGCGGTATTGTATTATTTATGTAGTATAAAATTTTGATATCTGCAAAAATGCCAAGAAACACACCTCGATCGGTTAAACTTAGCAAGTATCTTAGCAAACACCTTCGCCACCAACCAGAGAGACTGGGCTTAAATTTATTACCTGGAGGTTGGGTAGCAATAGAAGATCTTCTTCTTGCTTGCATTGCTAATAATTTTCCCATTACCCGCGAAGAATTAAACGAAGTAGTAATCAATAACGATAAAAAAAGATTTTCTTTCGATCCTAGCGAGCGGCTAATTAGAGCCAATCAAGGACATAGTGTAGAAATTGACTTACAGTTAGAGCCGATATTACCACCTCGAATACTATATCACGGTACTGCTAAAAAATCTCTCGATTCAATCCTCGAAACAGGGTTATTAAAAATGTCTCGCCATCACGTTCATTTATCATTAGATCGAGAAACGGCTAGAAGAGTAGGAATGAGGCACGGTCGTCCGGTAATATTAGTCATTGATTCTTTAATAATGCACGAAGAAGGGCATAATTTTTATCGTTCTGAAAATGGCGTTTGGTTAGTAGATAAAGTTCCGGCAAAATACATAACAGTTTTGCATGAAAATCAAACTAAAAATTAAACTAAAAATCAAACTAAAAATCAAAATAGACAATGAAATTAAATCGTTTTCAAGATACTCGAGAATTTTTCGATCGCGCTCGAGAATATCTTCTAGAAAAAGAATTGATTCACTCTTTGCTACTTTGCATTGCTAAAAGATTGGCCGATAATCCTCAATATTACCCTGAAAATAGTCCCTATTTAGCAATAGTAGAAAATAACGATCGTGTTGTTGCAGTTGCATTAAGAACTCCACCGCGAAATTTAATCGTTTCTCAGGTCAAAGATTTAACAGCATTAGAAAAAATAGCCGAAGATGTATATAAAAAGAATCCAGAAATACCAGGAGTGACTGGTTTAAAAAAAGAGACTGAAATCTTTGTAAAAATTTGGAAACATTTAACGGGTCGAGATTGTCAAATATCTATGAAACTGCGGATTCATAAATTGGAAAAAGTTCGATCGATCGCAAAAGCAAAAGGACATCTTGCCTTAGCAAATCAAGAAAATCGAGATATATTGTTAGACTGGGCAGAAAAATTTTATCGAGAAGCAACTGGAACAGTTCCAGTAAATATTAATAAAGAAGTCGATCGCTATTTGAAAGAAAAAAATGTCTATTTTTGGCAAGATAACAAGCAATTTGTTTCCTTTGTTAATGCATCTAGATCTACATTGAATTCTGCTGACATAGGCCCCGTTTATACCCCTCCAGAATATCGTAGAAAAGGTTATGCTACTGCGATGGTAGCCGAGCTGAGTCAAAAATTATTAGATCGCGGCTTTAAATACTGCTTATTATTCACTGATTTAGCTAATCCTACCTCGAATAATATTTATCGTCAAATTGGCTACGAACCCGTATCCGATTGGAACGAATATAGTTTTTTAAAATAAAAAATAAGGCGATCGCAACTAGGATTTAGTTGTTAGCTTATCAAAAAAATTGCAATAAAATCGAATATTATCCCTCGAATAAAGAGCGATCGCCTGCATTAATTCGCTTTGATAAATTAATTGAAGTTCCCTCGATAGAAAAATAGGAGCTAACAAATTCGATCGCCATTTTAATTGTAATAACAAAATTAATTTTTAGTAACAATTAGCCGACTGGATCGGATCGTGCTTGCGATCGTGTTAAAGTTACTATGAAGATTAAATTGTTCTAGGCAGACTATTTTTTAAAAAAAATTTACTATTATTAATAAATAATCAGAACAAAAATACAACCATTGCTAAATATCGTATACTTTTATTCCAGGCTTAAAAATTAAATGTATTATTAAGCACAGACAGTCGAGATAAGACTCCACAAAGGTATATCTTTGTCATAATAGCCAGATATTTTTATGTGAATTTTTGTGATGAAAGTAAATAGAAATATACTCGCAGCAGCGATCTTGAGTGGAATTGTTACTGGTGCTTGCGGTCAAAATCCCAACAGCCAAGGCCAATTTGGCAACCAAGCAGTACCAGTAAGGTTAGCAACAGTGGAAACTGGAACGATCGAAGATAGTTCGACTTTTTTAGGAACTTTAGAAGCCGAAGATAGAGTAACGCTGCAGCCAGAAACAGAAGGACGTATAGTCAATATATATGTTAGAAGCGGTCAAAGAGTAGCCAAAGGAACGCCAATTTTACAATTAAAACCCGATCGCGATCGGGCTAGAGTTGAAACGGCGATCGCCAGTGCGAATGCAGCTCAAGCATCCCAAGAATCAGCCAAAGCTCAATTACAAGCGGCTCGATCGCGATCGGCTAAAGCTTCAGCAGATTTGAATTTAGCAGAAGCAGATTTCAAGCGCAATCAAAATTTAGTCGATTCGGGAGTCTTAGAAAGAAGAGAATTAGAGGTATCTCAACGAGATATAGTAGCAGCCAAAGCAGACCTCCAGCAAGCTAAAGATGACATTGAAGCAGCTAAAGCTAACTTAGACCAAGCTACGGCTCAATACAAGCAAGCCAGAGCGCAAGTTAGATTAGATAGCGCGACCTTACAATTCAGCCAAGTATTAGCTCCGATTAGCGGTGTAGTCGGCGATGTTTCCGTCAAACAAGGGGATTTTGTTAATACCCAATCGACGATAACAACAATTACTCAAAATGATTATCTGGATTTGAGAATTTCAGTTCCAGTGGCCAGATCTAGGGATTTAAAAATAGGTTTACCCGTAGAATTAATCGACCCTAACAGCAGGGAGATTTTAGCCAGAGGACAAGTAGATTTTATCTCGCCAACCGTAGATAGTAGCTTGCAAAATATACTAGTTAAAGCGCGGTTTATTAATAATAATAGAATCTTAAGAGATCGACAATTTGTCAGTGCTAAAATAATTTGGAAAGAAGAGCCGGGAATTTTAATTCCGACGGTATCTGTTTCTCGTCTCGGAGGTCAAAACTTTGTCTTTGTCGCAGCAGAAAATAACGAAAAAGTGCTTCAAAAACCAGTAAGATTAGGCCCGATTCAAGGGAGTAATTATCGAGTAATTGAAGGAATTACACCGGGAGAAAATATTGCCGTGACTAACATTATTAAATTAAGACACGAAGCAAAAATTACACCAGCAGTTGAATGAGCCAGAGCTGAAAAAACTTAAAATTGGGAGCGATCGCCGTTTTAATTCGAGTCAGAAAAAAGAGGGAAATTACTAGTTAAAACGACTATTAGCCCGATCGTTTCTCTTCTTGGTTTGAAAGTTAATCTCCAAATTACTTCGCCTTTAAAAGCCAAAATACAAACAAAAAAACTAACAACAATCGGATCAAACCCCTACAATTTAACAAATGCTCTTATCGATCGCAGATACGTTTATTAAACGTCCGGTTCTAACCACGGTTTGTAGTTTATTAATCTTGCTAGTTGGGCTAATCTCCATTCCATCATTACCGATCGAACAACTCCCACCCCTAGCACTGACCCAAATAACCATTCAATCAAACTATACCGGAGCGGATGCAGAAACCGTAGAGAAAACCGTTACTAACGTTATCGAACGGGAAGTAAATGGCGTAGAAGGGATGAGATACATCACTTCCAACAGTAGCAATAACGGTCAAAGCAACATTCAAGTATTTTTTGACGCTAGCAGAGATAAAGATCTAGCACAAGTAGACGTAAAAAACAGAGTAGACCGAGCAACGCCGCGACTGCCTGACAGCGTCCAAAGGTTGGGGGTTCAAGTCGAAGCATCTTCGCCTTCCCTGTTGTTAGTCTATCGCTTTTATGCGGAAAACGAAGCTTACGAAGATTTATTTCTGAGCAACTACGTCGATCTATTCGTTGTCGATGCCCTCAGAAGGGTAAATGGTGTTGGCAGCGTGCAAATATTTGGCGAAAGAACCTATGCAATGCGCCTCTGGTTAGATCCCGACGCATTAGCTGCCCGCAACCTCACCGCAACCGACGTAACTAGCGCGATTAGGGAACAAAACCTTCAAGTAGCCGCAGGAAGCATTGGCGGACAGCCAGCACCACCAGACCAAACCTACGAACTTACCGTTAGAGTCGATGGCGGCCGGTTTAAAGATGCCGCAGAATTTGAAGAAACAGTTTTAGAAGTTGGAGAAGAAGGCACTCTAGTCAAAATCAAAGATGTCGGTAGAGCTGAATTAGGTGCAGAAAACTACAGCCAAGCCGTACAAACTAACAGCAAGCCAGGAGTAGGGATCGGGGTTTATCTTTTACCGGGAAGTAACGCTTTAGACGTAGCCGAAAGAATTAAAGAATTAATGGCAGAACTAGAGCAAAACTTTCCCCCGAACTTCAAAACCAGTATGGTATTCGATACCACCGATTTCGTGAAAGTATCTTTATCCGAAGTATTTATTACCCTGCTGCAAGCGATCTGCTTAGTGGTGCTAATTCTGTTTATTTTTCTTCAAGATTGGCGCGCCACCATCATTCCCGCGATCGCAATTCCGATTTCTTTGATCGGTGCAATGGCATTGTTGTTAGTAGCGGGATTTTCAATCAATACTTTAACCCTCTTCGGTTGTATTCTCGCCTCCGGTTTGGTTGTAGACGATGCGATCGTAGTTGTCGAAGCGATCGCAACTAAAATCAATTCAGGAATGCGCCCTCGTTTAGCGGCGATCGACGCAATGAACGAGCTGAGCGGTGCAGTTGTTTCGACTTCTTTAGTCTTATTTGCTGTCTTCATTCCAGTGGCATTTTTCCCTGGAACTACAGGAAAAATTTACCAACAATTTACTTTAACCATCGCTTTCACCGTTCTCTTTTCTACCTTCAACGCGCTCACTTTTTCCCCCAGTATGGCAGGGATTTTATTGCGGCGGAATGCTGAAAACCGAAGAGGGATTTTAAGTAATTTTTTCGATCTATTTAACAGTGTTTTAGCCAAAATAACCGACGCATATCGCCGCCTAGTTGAATTTTTTGTTAAAATCCGCTACGCCATCATAGCCATATTTGCCGCATCCCTAGTCTTAACAGTGTGGATGTTCCAAATCGTTCCTAGTGGTTTCGTTCCCGAAGAAGACCAAGGCTATATTTTGGGAATAGTTCAAGCACCAGAAGGCGTATCCTTAAATTACACTCAAAAAGTAATCGATAAAGCCGACAAAATCATTCAAGAACTACCCGAAGTTAGAAGTACCTTCATGTTGAGCGGATTTAGCTTTGCAGGTAGCAGTCCCAACCGAGGTCTATTTTTTGTCTCCTTTAAAAATTGGAGCGAACGCACTGGAAAAGGTCAGAGCGCGCAAGAAATTGTGGCTAAATTAAACGGAGAATTTGCCCAAAGAATAGACGAAGCTTTAGTAATTTGTTTTAATGCTCCCCCAGTGAGAGGTTTAAGTAGCTTTGGGGGCTTTGAAATGCAACTAACCGATCGCAGTGGCGGTCAACTAGAAATCAACGACCTACTAACTAATGCTAACGCCATAATCGGCGCAGCCAACCAAAATAACAGTCTAGCAGGCGTGTTCACCCAATTTACAGCCAATACCCCCCAAATTAAATTAAATATCGATCGCGATCGGCTCAAAGCCCTCAATATAGATTTTGACGACGCGATGGAAACTTTGGGCACTTATTTAGGCTCTCAATACATCAATGATTTTACCTTCGGCCAGCGCAGTTATCGAGTTTACGCCCAAGCAGAACCAGAATTTCGCGATAATCCTCAAGATATTGCCAAATTTTACGTCCGTTCTAATGACGGCCAGATGATTAGTTTAGACGAAATAGTTAGTCAAGAAAGAATTACCGGCCCCGTTACGATCAACCATCACAATTTATTTCGCTCGATTACTATTCAAGGACAAGCCGCACCTGGTTTTAGTTCCGGTCAAGCACTGCAAGCTATGGAGCAAACTTATCAACAAGAAGCACTTCCCAGCGTTGGGAGAGATTGGATCGGAACGGCTAAAGAACAATTAGCTTCTGGAAATCAATCTCTGATTATCTTTATTTTAGGTTTAACTGTAGTTTTCCTCGTCTTAGCCGCTCAATACGAAAGCTACATCGATCCGATTATCATCATGCTAACCGTACCTTTAGCCGTGCTGGGGGCATTAGTTTTTCTCTTTTTGCGCGGTCTGACTTTAGATGTTTACGCGCAAGTTGGTTTGGTAATGTTAATCGGTTTGGCAAGTAAAAACGCAATTTTAATCGTTGAATACGCCAATCAAGCTCGAGAACAAGGATTGAATATCCGACAAGCTGCAATCAAAGCCGCAGAACAAAGGTTTAGACCGATTTTAATGACGGCAATTTCTTCTTTGATGGGCTTTTTCCCCCTAGTTATTGCGACTGGTGCGGGTTCGGCTAGTCGTTGGTCTGTCGGTACTACGGTATTTGGCGGTCTTTTAGTTGCCACAGCACTCAGTTTCTTAATCGTACCCATACTTTATGTCGTGATTAAATCCTTAGCCGATTCCTTGTTTAACAATCGACCACCTAATTCTCCTCCTCCAAGCGATCGCCCATCGTCAAGATCTGTTGCTTCTTCTATTACATCTGATTATGTTAGAAATCGAGAAAATTTAGAACAACCGAGGATCTCTAAGCTAGAAGAGAGTTAGGAAAGGCAAGAGGAAGGAAAAAGATTCGGAAAATCGATCTGTAGCATTATTTGGGAAATGGGTATCAGTGCTTTCTCCCCCGACGGAGTCAGCATTTTTCTTTTGAAACAGCCCGATCGAAAAACTTTCTTTTGTAGCAGTTGAAGTAAAGGTTATGACAATTTTATCTGTTATATCAAATCACTAAATGTTTGCTATACATAAAGCATCTACAATAAATGGATAGCAAGTAATTGAACTAACGATTGAATTAGCAAGCTGATTTTATACCATTTCTGAAAAATGAGGCTACAAATACGATGTTATCCTGACCTCTGCCCCGCTTGCGGCACGAGGAGCGCAGCGACGACCTCTCTGACCTCTGACCCCCCAACTGTAACAATATTAAATAGAAATGGTATTACCTACTACCTACTAACTACTAACTATTCTCTGCTTTGACAATTAGTGTCCTAATCTATAGTTCAGTTGCTATAATCTCTGTTCGAGAGAGCAAAAGCTTGCCGAAAATGCCGATCGCAGATGCGCAAACAACCTTCAGTCCAATCTTCAAAAGCTAATTGAGCTGCCGTTTCTACCCCAGCAGCAAGATCGCGACCCGATCGCCCTAGGGAAGAGCGAGCATAAGCGTTCAAGTCAACATCTTCAGCTAAGATCCAATCGGGATGAATTTTAGCGCGTAATAATTGCAATATCTCTGCTATTCCAGGTAAAGGAATTGTAATCTCTCTTTGCAAGCGAGAGCGCACCGCAGCATCGATATTATCTTGATAGTTAGTCGCACCTAAAACGAATACGTAACCGGCTCGATCGCGAATGCCATCGACTTCCTGGAGAAATTGATTGACGAGGTTTTGATTTTCTAAATCGGCACCATCACTGCCTAAATCGCCGCGATTGGGGAATAAAGACTCGATTTCATCGAAAAAGAGGATCGCCGGAGCGTTTTGGCGCGCTTGATTGAAGACATCAGCTAAATTTCGGGAACTTTGGCCGACCCATTTGCTCCTAATTTCTGCTGGTGCATAGCTTTTAAAGTACAATCTGGATACGGAAGCCATTACCCTAGCAATTTGAGTTTTACCCGTTCCCGGTTCTCCACAGAGTAACGCCCCTTTAGGGGGTTTAATTCCTGGGGGTAAATGGGCGTAGTTAGCAACCAATTTAAGCAAACGCTGCAATTCTCGTTTAATTTCGGCTGGCAAGATAACATCGTCCCAAGTCAGCTCCCCTCGAGGGGCTTTAGCTTCGAGTACGGTGCAAAAATCCTCTGTAGTTATTATTAAAGGGCGATCCGCTTCTGGGCGATCGCTAACATATTGACCCACTTCGCTGACCAGTTGTCGAATATCCCGACCAGATTTGCCTTGCAGCAGTCTGGCAATCTGTTCCCAATCAAAATTAGGCTCGACTTTCATCTCCCTAGCAAACAAGCGCAACATTTTTACTCGTTCTGGCTGCGCGGGTAAAGGAATTTCGACTATTTTATTGAGACGGGAAAGTACCGCATCGTCTACTCTTTGAACGTAGTTAGTCGCTCCGACGACAAATACTCCCGTTGCTGCTTGGCGAAAACCGTCTAGTTCTTGCAAAAGCTGGTTGATGAGTTCGATCTCGTATTGAGAGACGTTACTATCTCGCTGGGGAAAGAGGGCATCGATCTCGTCGATAAACAGGATAGTGGGTGCTTCTCGTCTAGCCCGCTCGAAAGTCTGAGTCAGTTTTTTGCCCGATTCTCCTACGTATTGAGAGCGCATTTCGGCGATCGATAAGTCGATAAAGCGACAGCCGGCAGCTTTAGCTAACACTCTCGCTACTTGAGTTTTGCCCGTTCCAGGAGGCCCGTAAAGCAGGATTCCTTTGGCGGGGGTTACTCCAGGAATCGGATCGCGGAAAAACCTTAAAAAGCGTTGTAAGGTAGTTTGAAGGTTTTGTTTGAGTTCCGAGCTGAGAATTAATTCCTCCCAGGCCGATGCGTCAATTTCTACTGGCGGTAGCAGTGCTTTTTCAAAATCAGCCCGGGTGAGGATAACTCGATCGCTCGACCAGCCTTGTCTTTGAATGTAAGCTTGTCCGATCCTGGTAAA
>JASJCW010000344.1 GCA_030065265.1 Prochloraceae cyanobacterium | reverse complement strand
AAATATTGCTAAAAGGCAAGTCAGAAAATAGGCTAATTTAAGAATTAAATTAATAAGTATAAATACCTTTCAAATCAAAAGTCAAAATTAAGATTAAAAAAACTGACCAGAGATTTAAGATGAAAAAGTATTCCAGATAACAGGAATAAAACTTCAATAATAGACTTATTTATAATTATCGATTTACAAGCAAGCCAATACTGAACTATTTGAGCGGGCCCGATTGAATTAAGTTTAGAGTCAATCTTTAAGCTAGCAAGCAGTAGAAGAAATTTTTGAAAGCAGGATTGAATAGCAAATGAGTCGAATTATTACTTTATTTAATCAATGTGGCGGAGTGGGAAAATCGACTTTGACGATGAATCTAGGATATGCTTTAGCAAATCGTTCTCATCGCGTTCTTTTAGTCGATTTAGATCCACAAGCTTCTTTAACAACATTTATGGGTTTAGAACCTACCGAATTAAAAGCTACAATTTACAATTCACTACTCGAAGATTGGAAATTACCAATTTTAACTTCAATTCATAAAATGGATTTAGTCCCAACAAACATTAATTTAAGTGTTGCTGAATTAGAATTAATTAGTGCTTTAAACCGAGAGTCTCGTCTCAAAAATGCTTTAAATCCAGTGACATTCGAATATGAATATATCCTAGTCGATTGTCCTCCTTCTTTAGGCTTACTTTCAATTTTAGGCTTAACTGCTGCAACTCATTTATTAGTCCCAATTGAGACAGAATTTAAAAGTTATTTTGGTACAGGTTTATTACTTGATACAGTTCAACGTGTTAAAACTCACGTGAATCAGAATCTAAAAATAGCAGGATTTGTACCCATGAAATTTGACAAAAGACGCTCTCAACATACAAGAACCCTCGAACAAATTCATCGAGAATTATCACCTTTAGGCACAATTTTTCCGGCTGTGCCAGATTCTACTTTATTTTCTGATGCAACGGAAGTCCGTAAACCTTTGGCATGTTATAAATCCAAACATCCTGGAATTCAAGTCTTATCTGAGATAGCTATAGGTTTAGAAAAATTATGAAATCAAAAAAAAACCAACCTTATCAAAGTAGTTTAAGTTCAAAAGTCAATCTACTTTTAGGTGTTAATGAAGTAGGATCGACCAATAATACTCCTAGAGCTTCGATTAATATTAATTGGATTGTACTTCCAGAATATCAACCACGTCAGTATTTTGATGAAGAAAAATTAAATAGCTTAGCCGAAAGTATTGCTAAACATGGAGTAATTGAACCTGTAATAGTTAGACAAATAGCTCCTCAAAAATTTGAATTAGTTGCTGGAGGAAGACGTTATTTTGCCAGTAAAAAAGCCAATCGTACTGAAATACCAATAATTAATTTAGCTCTTAATGATTCTGAAGCTCAAGAAATAGCATTAATTGAAAATCTTAATCGAGAGGATCTCAATCCAATCGAAGAAACTGAAGGAATTCTCCGTTTACTCTCGATTCATCTTCAACAAGACAAAACAGAGATCGTTTCTTTACTATACAAAATTCGCAATCAGAGCCAAAAAAATCTTAGCCGAAACGTTTCGCCTAACTCTCAAATCCTTGAAATTGAAAGAATTTTTCAACCTTTGAGTATGAGTTGGAAATCTTTTGTTGAAACAAGATTACCTTTACTCAAATTACCTGAAGAGATTTTGTCAGCTCTAAAAAATGGAAAAATTGAATATACTAAAGCGATCGCAATCGCTAAAGTCAAAGAGGAGATCGAAAGAAAACAATTACTAGAGCTAGCAATTGAGGAAAAATTATCCTTAAGTCAAATTAAAGCCAAATTAAAAAGTATTCCTTCGAGCAACCCGGCTCCTCGTGAGGAAATTCAACAAAGATGGCTTGATGCCAGCAAAAAATTAAAATCTTCTAAGACTTGGTCAAAATTAGATGGCGATCGGACTAAACAAAAAAAACTCGAACGTATTCTCTCTCAACTAGAAAAAATCTTAGAAGACTTAGAGTAAAACAAGACTCAAACAAATTTTAGGCGAAACGTTTCGCCTAACTCTCAAATTCTGAAACTAACAAATCTTCTCTTGCTCGAATAAGATCTCCGACTTTTTTACGATGAGGATTAAGCGACACTAACTCGCTTCCGAGCTGCTTTGTAGGAAGTACCAACATTGCTCAAACCAGAACGAATCATTTCTCTGTGAAGAAGGCTGTAAAAGTAGGATCGATCGTCTCCTCGAATACTGGCTTGGTGATGGGCTTCACTCAGAGCGATCGGATAACCAAATCCTTTTTGAACTTGATTCAAAGTAATCGCAGTCGAGCGAGCCAGCAATTGAGGCTCGAATGCCAACCAAGCTGGAAATTCCAAACGGACTATTTCAAAGCCGACATTGGCGTAGCAAAAGTAAATTTGCTCGCACGGATCGAATAAGGCGTTTACATCGGAATTACTTTTCCAGATTCCGCTCCTCATTCCTGGTGCTAATAACTTGGCCCAGAATAATCGATCTTTGAGAGTCGGACTGATTTGGCAAGGTGGCTGTTCTAATTCCAAATTTAAATGCCCGCAGTTCTTCTCGCAGTCGGGATAATCGTAAGCACAAGCCGCCAGGCGCAGAAAATTTAAAATCTCCCGCGATGCAGTAGCCGTAACATAACCAATCAAAGGAATGTTGTTTTCCCGTAACTGGGATCTCGCTGCGATAATTGGAGATAAGATTTTTTGTTTAACGGCGAGGGAAACATTATTTTGAAACCAGGGAATTAAAGCACCACTCAGCATTGCCAGATTCGGAATATCGTCATGAGATCCTGGGGGTAAGACCCAGCGCAGGGCCATTTCCGATAAAACTTGAGATGCTTGGATCTGGCGATAATGAACCATGACATCTTCAATTGGCATCTTCCAAGATTTGATTAGATTTTCTGCAAAAGAGCGATCAAAAACTAGTGGGTTACTATCTAATAAAGGATGCAGACTTTGATGGTAGTGAAACATTGCTCTGCCCAAATTAAGAAGATAGCAGTAAGCAATTTCGTGATGGTCTGGTGCGATTTGGGAACTGTCGCTGGCAAAAACTGTATAGCGATCACGCAGTTCGCCGCTCCCGGGTGCGCTTATTTGGGGAATTGGGATTGCCGTATCGATCGGATCTATCGGTCTTGCGGCACTAAAAAAAAGTTGTTGCGAGTAAGTTTGAAGTAATTCTGTTAATTTAGCACGATGGCGATCGGCTTTGGGGAATAAGTTTTCTGCTAAATTTAAACCGAGATCGTTACTAGCTTCTACTGAGAGCAAATAATCGGTCATTTTGACAAGTTTTGGTGCAATCGATTTAAAATTTAGCATTTAGCATTTAGCTATTTTTGTTGACTTAATACTATATATATTAACGCTAGCAGATCCCAAATCCCACCGCAATTTAATATTTCCCGTGCCGGTACATTTGTTCTAAAACTAAAGCTGGATCGATATATTGACCGCGATATTTCAAGCCCCAATGTAAATGAGGGCCGGTAGTCGTGCCAGTCATGCCGACCCTTCCAATGAGCGATCCGGTTGAAACTATTTGACCAAATTGCAGAAGAAGACCGCCCGAAGCATCGATCAAATAAGTTTTACCGCTCGAGTCGAAGCTGACATGACCTTTTAAGTGACAATAGATATGCTGCCAATTGCCCGAAGCGATGATTACGCCAGTACCACAGCCTTTTTTACTGTCAGTAAACTTGATAATTTGACCGCCCCACCAGGCTCTAACTCCCGAACCCAGGGGAGCTGCCATATCAATGCCACGATGAAAGCGTCTTTTTTTAGTCACTGGATTGATTCTATATCCGTAAGTTGAAGTATAGCGCACAAAGTTTTCTACCGGAAAAGAACCATAACCCCAAGCAGCAGAATTAGCGGCTATCAGAACAGATGAAGCAATCTTAATTTCTCCTCGAGCTATTTCTTCGCCACCAACTGCATAGTTATTTTCTAGATTTTCTAGTGCTGGAGGTGGCCTCAGAGAATTAGTTAGATTAACTTTTGTGCCACGATCCTTGATTAGACTGTTAGTTGTTAGATGCAAGGCGAAACTGAAAGAGATCGCTAACAGCATCAAAATCAAAAACTTATTTAGTTTCATGATGTTACTGTCCGAATAAGCGATCGATATCTGCTCCGGTATCACCGCCGCGACTCGAATTAATTCTCAATGACAGACGATCTTTTGATAAGTTATAAGTTAGTGGAAAACTCTCAAACAGCTCTTTTTTGCCACGTAAAACAAGATATTCTGTTTGATTTTCAGCAATTAGAGATTTTAAGCGATCAATCCTTTTAGGAATCGAGGGATGAGTTGTATCGAATTCTGCGGTCGGCATATTTTTCAATATCGCCATGACTCTCAAACAGCCTTGAGGATCGAAACCTGCGGTTGCAATTAATTTTAAAGCACCTTCATCGGCTTCAAACTCGTGCCTTCTAGTCGTTTCGAGGATGGAAAGCGCAAATTCTTGTTCTTTTTGGGCAATAATTTCTTGAACTCGTTTTTGTGCGACAGCAGCTCTACTATTTGACGCTGTATCAGCTGCCGAACCGCCAAGACTCCCAACTGTATAACCTGTATCGCCGCCAATCGCTCCACCTAATATGCTCACAAATGCGCCGCCTATTTTTGCTCCAACAATATCGCCTTTAGCACTTTGGATTTCTTCGTTGACTTGTTCTCGTGCTTCTTTTTCGATCTGTTTTTTCTTTTCCAAAATTTGCACCGGAGTTAAAGCTATATGGCGTTCTGTATGATGGGACATTTCATGTGCCACCACACAGGCTATAGCTGCTGAATCTCCGGCTAATTGGTCGAGAATACCATTAAATAAACCAATTAAATTGACCTCTGTGGCAAAAGCATTAATTTGATAACTCGATAAAATCCGAATGCGCCAATTTTTATCATCTAAATTATTTGCTCTAGCTATTCTATCGATAATGCGATAAAGTGCATACCAATCTCCTGGTAATTCTTGCTTTGCTTTTTGATAGATGCTATTAGTTTGCTCGGATTTTGTTTGGTTTACTGGAGCTGAAATAGCAGGTAAAGAATGACAGGCTAGTATAGCAGAAGAAGCGAATAATGCTGCGGCTTTTTTCAGTAGAGACATAGCCAATATTTATAGTAGGTGAATTCTTATGTTGACTATATCACTATGGTTCGAGTTTCCATTTACTTCTTAACATTTTATTTTCAAATAATAAAACTCTTAATTTTCAACCCAAAACAAAAGGTGATACTTAAATGAAAACAGGAAAACAAATCAAAGAATTAAGTCTCGATCGCATCGACCAAATAATTACAAAAATCTTGATGGAATATTCGCAAATCCCTTACGCTCACGGGCAACTCAAAGATAAATTAGTTATTGTTCCCAAACAGGATTATTTATTAATTACCCTAGGCACAGAAGGGGATAAAAGAACCCATGACTGTATCGTACATCTTGAAATTATCGATCGCCAAATTTGGATTCAATGTGATGGCATCGAATCGGGTATAGCTACGGATTTAATCGAAGCTGGGATTCCGGCGAATCAAATCGTGCTTGGATTTCTGCCACCAGAGCGAAGAAAAAATTATTCTCTTTGATAAGATTTTCATAATCGAGAAATAGTTAGCTTAGGGTCAATTCTTTACTCGATTTCTCTGGAGGAAAATAGCCGAATAAGCTCGATAGTTACTCTTCTTAATTCTTGCCACTCAAAGTCAATTCGGCGTAGGCATCAGCCGTATCCTTTAACAATTGATATTCTTGGTGAAGTTGGCGATATTGAGTATCGAAAACTAGACGATTATCAATAAAACTATTCGGATCATACT
>JASJCW010000038.1 GCA_030065265.1 Prochloraceae cyanobacterium | reverse complement strand
TCCCAGAACAGTCCCAAAAGGTATAATCGTACAAAGAATACAAGCTAGAGCAAAAGAAAACCAATATCTTCTCCGCAGTCTAATAAATCTTCCTGACATAATAGTAGCAGCAGCTAAAATAAGTCCTAAAATAGAATAAATAATATTAAAAATAATAGAATAGTATATTATTAATTTGAAACTTTGAGGCGATGAAATCTCTGGTAATTCTGGAGGAAAAGATTGAGATGGATCGAGTATCAATATTCCGCCAATTATTTGAAAGACGGAAATGAATGTGAAAAAAGTAATAGTCCCTCCCATAACATAATGAAAAATTGATAACAATTTTAGGTGTTGTCTATCGTCGTTCGTTTTCATTGACTGAATTTTTAACTATAAAAATATTAAAGGAATTTTCGATCTTAATTATTCTACTCCTTTGGTATCTTAAATTTCTCAGATCTATACAATTTTGTTAGAAAAAATTAGTTCTCTTGTTGCGATCGCTTCTCTGTTCTCTATTGTAGATAATTTCTTTGTTCAATTCTACTTCTGGAGCAATTGGAGATTTTTATCGAGTTATTTCTTCGTGACTGAGTTAAAGGATTTTTAGTTGCAGATTTATAAGGATACCATAATCCATCAATTTAAAACAACTTGTCTATTCCAGCGATGACAGGGAAATACATGAAGGATATCCAAAAGCGATCGCCAACAATGAAGAAAATTTACCAAAATAGAATCAAATAAATGCATTTCTCACAACAAATCAAAATAGCAAACAATATTTCTTTAATAATAAAAACCAAATATTTGTTGACTCAGAAAATTTAAATATCAAAAAAAATGAGGTAGTTCGCTCTTAATTTTGACAATTGTTTAAGCTTTTTTCACATTTGATATGGGATTAAATTTTAGATCGAGTTGGTTAAGATTAGATAGTTCAGCGATCGATCTTGGTAAACTTTCGATCTTATTATCTCTTAAATACAATTCTCTAAGATTAGCAAGCTTGCCAATTGATTCTGGTAAACTTGTCAATTGATTATAAATCAAAATCAGTTTAGTTAAGCCCGTTAAATCGCCGATCGATTCCGGTAAGCTGGATAGTTTATTTCCACCTAAATAAAGTTCTTTGAGATTAGCAAGTTTGCCAATTGATTCGGGTAAAGTTTCTAATTTATTATCACCTAAATTAAGCTGAGTCAGATTACTCATATTTCCAATTAATTCTGGCAAATTAGTAAAAGCATTGCCATCTAAATCTAGTTCAGTAAGACCAGTTAAATTTATTATTGATTCTGGTAAAGTGGCTAATTTATTTCCGCCTAAATGTAGTTGCTTGAGATTAATTAGCTTATCAATTGATTCGGGTAAGCTCGTTAAATTATTACTTCCTAAATTAAGGTGGTTAAGTTTAGTTAACTCCCCGATTGATTCTGGCAACTTTGTTAATTGATTATAAGCTAGATTCAAAGATTTTAAATTTTTCAAGTTAGATATTTGATTGGGGATTTCTTGAATTGAATTAAATTTTAAATCTAAGCTCTCTAAAAATTCCAAGTCGAATATTCGATCTGGTATCTTGTTTAGTTCGTATCCGTTTGCTTCACTAGTTAAATCTAATTCTTTAAGCTGTTTATTTTGAACGGATTCAATTTTGTCTAAAATATCTAGGGGTATTTTGTCCATATAAAATTTTAATTTACTATTTAAATCATAATACTCGTTCAAAAATTATGTCAGTATTGATAAGCACAGTCCGATCTTTAGAAAAATATCGATTTATAAGGTATCAAAATTTTATATTAGGTAAAAAAAAAAGATTTTGCGATCGCTTAGCGGGATGCAGATATCCTTTACCTGAGATAGATTATAAATAGGGAGCGATCGCCTATAATTACCTAGAAATTTTTATTAAGCAACTCTGTTTTAATGATGTTATTAATTACGAAATCGTCTAAATATTTACTGCTGTTAATTTCTCTTATTTTCTTCAGTGGTGAAGTAATGGTAAATGCACGTACTTCTGAGGCTGATAAACAAATTTTAATTTCACAAGATAACAGAAACAGTGAAATTGTTACTTTTGCAGATCCAATTTTAGAAAAAGCGGTTAGAAAAGAACTAAATATTTCTGAGGATAAGCCATTGACTCGCGAGTTGCTATCTCAAATTACCGAACTAAAAATAACATCATTTTCAAAAGTATCTAAACTAAATGGAATTGGATATTTAATTAACTTAAATAAACTAGATTTATCCCATAATGAGATTAGCGATCTTACGCCTTTAAGTAAATTGAATAATTTAAAGGATCTAAATTTGTGGAAAAATAAAATAAGCGACATTACTCCTTTGGCTAGATTGAGTAGTTTAGAAATTCTGGATTTGAGGAATAATCAGATAAGCGATGTTAGTTCCTTAACTAGATTGAGTAGTTTAGAAAGTCTAGAATTAAGTGATAATAAAATAAGCGATGTTTCTCCTTTGGCTAAATTAAGCAATTTAGAAACGCTAGATTTGTCTAAAAATCAAATAAGCGATATTACTTCTTTAACGCAGTTAAACAATTTTAAAAGGCTATGGTTGTTAGGCAATCAAATTACTGATGTTACTTCTTTAGCTAAAATGAGCAATTTGACACATCTAAATTTGTCGAATAACCAAATAAGCAATTTTACTCCTTTAGCTAAATTGACTAATTTAGAAGGTCTATATTTGTCAAGAAATAAAATAAGTGACATTACTTTCTTAAAACAGTTGAATAACTTAAGCTCTTTAAATTTATGTCAAAACAAAATAAATAATATTACTTCCCTAAGACAATTAAGCAATTTAGAAATCCTAGAATTATCAAATAATCAAATAAACAACATTACTCCCTTGAGACAATTAAACAATTTAAAAACCCTAGAACTATCAAATAATCAAATAAACAACATTACTCCTTTAAATAAATTAATTAATTTAAATTGGCTAGAATTGTCAAACAATCAAATAAACAACATTACTCCCTTAAGACAATTAATCAATTTAGAAACCCTACAATTATCAGATAATCAAATAAACGACATTACTCCCTTAAGACAATTAAGTAATTTAAATTGGCTCAATTTATCGAATAACGAAATTAAAAATTTTACTCCACTAACACAACTGAAAAATTTAAAAATGCTATATTTATCAAGCAATCAAATGAGTGAGGTTAATAATTCCCCCGGATTAGAATTTCAAAATAGTCTCAATATTTGGGAACAACGAAGTAGTTCATATGTTGCTTGTTCGATCTTTCATCCATTCGGTGGTCGAATTCATTATTTATTATGAAAATAGCTGGAATCAAAGATGATTCTGCGATCGCATTTTTAGACTTAATAGCTAATATTAATATAAAATTATTTTTCACGATATTAGCTATCTTCTACTAATCAAAGAAGCCAAATTTAATTAATACTGTTACAACCGTACCTATTAATACTGTTTGAATGGCTAAAAACCAATTTTGTTGAAAGTTTCGATTAGTGCCAACATCTGATATTCTTTTATCCTGTTGTGCTAAAACAGCGTCCATTTTCTCTCCTAACGCTTTAGTTTCTTGTTTGGCTGCATCTATTTTTGTTTCTAGCTTTCCCTCTACTGCTTCTATTTATACTTCTAATTTCTCTCCTAATGCTTTAGTTTCTTGTTTGGCTGCATCTATTTTTGCTTCTAGAGTTTCTACTTTGTAATCTAGCTTTTTATCCAAAGCATCTATTTTTGTTTCTAAATTTTCAACCTTGAAATCCAGTTTTTGGTCTACAGCATCTATTTTTGTTTCGATTCTTTCTTGATTCTTAATTACCTCTTGTATGTCTAAAGAAATTTTATTTAGCGCATCAGTAATCATTTTTTGTTCTTGTTCTGTTAACATTTACTCTTCTTTATTTGTTTCTGTATTTAATTTATTATCCAATTATTGTAACCGGATCGCATTCATTTTTTACTTACTATTTTTCTCGAAAATAAATCGTGCAGCAGAATGTAAAAACAAGGAATAATAAATAAGGTTAAAAAAGTAGCTAACGATAAACCAGAAAAGACAACTATTCCTAAAGGCTGTAAAAATTCCGAACCTTGACCTATACCTAATGCTAAAGGAAACAATCCTAAAACTGTGGTGATAGTTGTCATTAAAATTGGTCGCAAACGTTGGGAAGATGCTTTTAAAATTGCCGTGTAGCGATCGCATTTAAATTCTGTATGTATTTGATTCGCTAATTCGACCATAACGATCGCATTATTTACGACAATTCCTATTAATAATATAGCCCCGACTAAAACAGTCGCGCCGATCGCAGTATTGGTAAGATAAAGTCCTAATATTCCTCCGGCTAATGCTAGGGGAATGGTAAACATAATCACCAAAGGATCGATTAAAGAATTATATTGTACTGCCATGACGACGAACACCATAAAAGCCGCCAAACCGCCTAAAATTGCCAAAGAATTTTGTAATTGTCGGTTGGTTTCTTCGGTGGAACTGGGGACGATTGTAACTCCTTCTGGCAAGTTAATATTAGCTAAAACTGCATTAATTTGGTCGAATGCTGCGCTTAAAGTTGCGCCATCGGCTAAAGATCCGGCTATGATAAATACGTTACGCTGATTGATGCGTTGAATTTCTCCCGGGGCTTGTCCTA
The DNA here is from genome assembly GCA_030065265.1 of Prochloraceae cyanobacterium. Lineage (GTDB taxonomy): Bacteria > Cyanobacteriota > Cyanobacteriia > Cyanobacteriales > JASJDA01 > JASJDA01. The sequence goes on along the minus strand of JASJCW010000038.1, from coordinate 26,981 downwards.
AACTTATTGTTGCCACATCCTGGAGTTGGATCGATCGCCCGTCTCCGACTAATACGGGTAATTGGGATAATTGGGAGACATTTTGTACTGTAGAATCGTCTAATTCCACCCGAATATCGACCAAGCGATCGCCCCTTTGTAATTCAGTGATAACAGTACCGGCGATCGCCGTTTCAATTGCTTCTCCGAGATCGTTGATAGATAAGTTATATCGGGCTAATCTTTCGGTATCGGGTATGATTTGAACTTCTGGTTGTTGGCGATCGTTATTAGGGCGAAAACGGGCTAATGTTACGTTGCGATCGAGTACCCTTAATACCCTTCTTCCCGATCGTTCTAATAATTGCGGATCTGTTCCTTGTAAAGTAACGTCGATTTCCGCTCTTGTGGGAGAATTAGAAAGGGTAATTCCGCGCAATCTTTCTGGACTCATTCGCAAACGAATATTAACCAGATTTAATTTACTAAATTCTCGATTGCAGCGATCGATATAAGCATCTAAATCTTTTCCTGGTTTAATCCCAATCTGACTCGAACCTCGCAAAACATTAGAAATAGTGCTATTACCAAAAACAAATCCTCCAGAAGTGGTAAACACATATTCTGTTTCCGGTTGGTCTAGTAAAATATCGTCTACAAGTCCCATAACGCGACGATTTTGTTCTAAAGTCGTTCCGGGAGGGAAAATAGCAAATAAACGGGCTTGTCCGGTGTTAATTCTGGGGAGAATTTCGCGATCTAACTGTCCTTCTAAGAAAATACTACCACCACCGAGGATAATAAAAGCGATCGCAATAACAATGAAACGACGGTGCAAAACTAATTTTAAAAGTCTTTGATAGTTAATTGTAGCGGCTTTAAAAGAGCGATCGAACCAGCGCAATAAAAAGAAGTTATTCAACCCGCTAGAGTAGGGTAGGGCTAATAAACGGGATGCTAACATCGGAACTACAGTTAATGCGATCGCCAGCGAGGAAGCGACAGCAAAACTAATAGTTAGAATCAGTTCGTTAAACAGCAAAGAAAACAAACCACCAACTAATAAAAAAGGAATTACCGAGACTAAATTAGTGCTAGTTGAAGCGAGTAAAGCCGATTCTATTTTACTGCTGCTATTTTCGGCGGCATAAATAACATCTTTTTGCCTGTAATATTGCGAAGATTTTGGATCTATATTCACTCCATCAGAAATAGTTTCTAACATGACGATCGCATTATCAACTACTATCCCAACACCTAAAGCTAGTCCTCCCAAACTAAAGATATTCAAAGACAAACCAAATAACTTCATTAAAACGATCGCCGTTAAAGTTGCTAAAGGAATGGCAATAACAATAATTAAAGTTTGTCGCAGCGAAGCCAAAAATACTAAAACCGTTAATGCTGCTAAAAATGCCCCAGTTAAACCGGATAAAGCAACATTAGAAATTGCATTGCGAATAAAGATCGATTCGTCTTTAGTCGTCACTATCTGAATATCTTCAGAAATTAATCCAGACTCTCGCAACAGATCTAACCTTTCTTTGACCCCATCTATCAATTCAACAGTATTAGCCTCTGGTTGTTTTTGAACGCTTATTTTGACTGCTGGTTCGCGATTAAGATAAACAAAAACCCGTTGTTCGGCCGTCCCATCGATTACTTCAGCAAAATCCCTTAAATAGATCGTACTATCGCCCCTTTCAAAAGCAATATCTCTGACCTCTTCAGCCGTTTCAAACCTTCCCACAGTGCGGGTTAAAGGTTCTTCTCTACCCCCAACTAAACGACCTCCAGAAACATCTATATTGCGATCGTTCAACCGATTTAAAACATCATTTAAACCCAATCCTAAAGCTTGTAAGCGGATCGGATCGATTTTAACTCGGACTTCTTCTGTCAGTCCCCCCGAAACATCTACAGTACCAACTCCAGGAACTACACTCAACTCTCGCGATAATTCTTCATCAGCAAAAACCCGCAGATCGACATCTTTTAGAGAACTAGATTGCAAAGCAAACTCATATACTGCAAAATTAGAAGGCTCAAATTTAAATAAACGAGGATCTTCAACTATATCCGGTAATCTACCTTGCGCGCGGTTAAAAGCTGCTGTAGCATCGTTTAAAGCTTGGTCTACATCTCCACCTGGTTCAAAAAATAAATCTAAACTAATACGTCCTTCTCTAGTTTGGGAATAGATCTGAACTACTCCTTCAGTGACGCTTAAAGCTTCTTCGAGGGGTTTTGTTACTTCTTCGACTGCGACTTCAGGAGCAAGTCCGGGCGCGCTCAAACGCAATCCTATGCGAGGATAAGTTATAGAAGGGAGTAAATCTACTTGGATTTGAAAGATAAAAAATAATCCCAGTACGATCGCCATAGTAGTTAAGGCTAACGTACCGATATGACGACGAATTGCGAGACCGCTAATACTAAATCGATTCATTTTTTCATTATGGCAGAGGTGGGTAATAGCTCAGAAGGTCGATTACTAATTTACAAAAATAGCTAGCTATGCGATCGATTTATTTGATAATATAAATAGTCTCCAAATATCTTGTTTTTTTAACTTTTGCCTTTTGCCTTTTGCCCCAGGCAATTAATTTAAGTTTGAATTGAGAAGTCGTCAGGATCTATCCCCCAGTTAACCCATTTAATTGCTTCTCTTGCAGATATCATTTTAGTAGGAACGCGCAGAACGTGAATTTTATTTGTGCTGGGACAAATCATTTTTAAAAGTAAAATTGGTTCGATCGAAATTTCATTAGGGTTTATCTCTTCCTGTATTTTAATAAGTTCGTATTCTTGCCAAGAGTCAATTAATTTTGAGGATAATTCTTGACCTTGGTGCTGCTCAATTCGGAGGAAACCTCCGAGGCGCAGCATCCGCTTTTTTCGTAACCGATTGCTTCGATTAATACTCTTCTAAGTTCTGCATTTTTTTCTGATAAAATCCATTTAGACTTCCACTTACTAGGATGAATTTTTCCGTATTCTTCAGGCATAGCAATTCCATGATGATAGTATTTTTTTAACCAACCATCGGCAAATTGGATCGCATTTTCTGCTTCAGCGTGCAATCTTTGTTCGGAATCTAATAAAATTTTGCTAGGTCTGGCAGATACTAAACAAATTTTATCAAAAGGAAAAAAACAACTACAATTTTTTACTAAAGTTGCTAAAATTTTCCATTTTTCTAGATCGAAGGGATAATTTAATACAGAAATTTTAAAATCGATCGCCGCACAATATCCAGCTAATTTTTGAGAAAAGATATTATCTCTATATTCAGGAATAAATTGAAACTGGACTAAAGACTGAACTTCCTTTGATTTTTTAATTTTAAGGGGATTATTTCCATCGTTTTTATGAGGAGCAAGCTTGTCAACTTTTTTTTGCCCAGTTTCAAAATTTTCTGGAGGGATCTTGGTCGGATTTTGTGGATTATGAATTAATTCAAAATAAGTGGATTCTCCGATTTCTAGTTTCAATTCATGCAATTTATGGTCTAATGTTTTTTGTAAAGCTATTATTTGCAGAATATGATTAATGTTTGTTTCAATTGGTAATGACAATAATTCTTTTATTTTAAGCTCGAATAATTCAAGATTCCCTAAATTATTAAGTTCATTATCTGGGTCGTAATCCTCATAAAGAACTTGCGATTTGAACTTACTTAATCCCAGTAAAAAATCGATCGCAGTTCCCAATTGAATATCATTATCTTCTAAAAGATATTCGATCGCGCCCCAAGGACTATCAAAAAAAAGAATATTCGGCTGTTGAAAATTACTAAATTGATAAAAATAATTTACAGCTTCTTTGACTTCTTGCCGATCGATTGCCTTAGTTGAAAGAGCAATATTTTGCCACTTTTCTAGATAGAAAGGTATTTGCTTTTTCTGGTCATCAGTAAGACGTTTATTTTCTTCTTTCACGATAATTATAATTCTGAAGTAGCACTTAAACGCACGGATTGACCGTTTTGTAAAGGCCGGCTGCTGCGAATCACAAAACGATCGCCCGCTTTTAATCCCGAAACAATTTCAACCCGATCTTTATAGCGATCGCCAGTCTTAACTTTTGTAGTCGTTACCGTTGCTTTTTCACCTTCAAAACTGACAATAAATAGAGTATCTTTTCCTTGCAATGCAGTTTGAGGAACGATTATTTTATTTGTAGTTACATTCCCAAACTCTACCCTAGCTAACAAACCACTGGCGATCCTGCCGTCAGAATTGGGTATAATAATCTCTACTGGTATTTGTCTGGTGGTAATATCTGCTGCTGGAGCAATCCGACTGACTCTACCCTGTATGATGCGATCGCGAAATGCATCTAAACGAACTATCACGGTTTGTCCTACCGTAACTTGAGATAATGCTAGTTCGGAGATAGGTACGACTATTTTTACTTGGCTGAAATTACCCAATTTTAAGACTTCATTTCCAGGTTGAATTAAGTTTCCTGGTTCGCTGACGCGATCGATTACTATTCCAGAAATTGGAGATCTCAAAGTAGCATAAGATAGTCTTTCTCTGGCTTGCGCTACCAGCGATCGCTGTACTTTAACCCTTTGTCTTGCACTTGTAACCGCTTCGGCTTCAATATCGATCTGTTCTTGCGCCGATCGCAATACTTTAGAAGCTACCGCAGCATCTTTTTGGGATACTTCAGCTTGCTGGCGAGATATCACACCAGTTTGAGCTAAACTAAAATTTCTTCTTGCATCCGCTTCGGCCTGTTGTAATTCTACCTCGGCCCGTTCTGCTTGAACTTTAGCATTTCTAACTCGATTCAAAGCACTTCTAACCTCAGCAACTCTGGCATTTAATTCTGCTTCTGCTTGTGCGAGGTTAGTTTTTAAAATTGTATCGTCCAATCGGGCTAAAACTTGTCCGGTTTCAACGCGATCGCCTGCGTCTACGTTCAAATTTAACAATCTTCCTTCGGTTTGGGATCTCAAAGATACTTCCCTTGCTGGTTCGGTATTGCCGATGTATGCTAGAGGTTCGCGCAATCGATCTAATCTGGCGATCGCAACTTCTACTGCTGGCGATCTTTGCGATCTATTCATTCTCGGTTGTGCTTCTACTTCTGTTTGGAGTATGTTCCCGCATCCGATTAAACTGGGTGCGATCGACAAAAGCACTAATAAGATTCGAGAATTAGCTTCGATCTGAGAAATTCCCCGTTTTTGGCCTGTCTTAAATCCCATAATCGTTAATTTGCCCAATTATTTCGGCCAGTTCGCAGTTCATCTTTTTAGATTGTTTTAATTATTTTAATATAGCCTACATAGTTACAGACTCGTAGGTATTGCCAAAGGTTCAATCGAAAAATCGATCGGGATTTAACTGGATTTGCGAAGCAATAAGATAAAATAATACATATAAATTAACTAAAAAACAAATAAAAAGATCCCGTAATGGCTGAATATCGCAAAGTAGAATATAGAATCGGCAAAAATGGTAAAATAACCGAGAAAGTAATCGATGGAACTGGAGAAAATTGCCTTGAAACAACAGAAACAATTGAAAAAGATCTCGGAAAAATAGAAAATAGAGAACTATTACCAGAATATTACGAAAACGAAGACAATATAAATAACTTTAACGAAAACAATCAACAAATAGATCGACAATAAAAAAAAGATAAAGCAATGCTAGAACCTCTCGATATTTCTTTATTAATTGCCATATTATTTTTAGCAGTCCTTGGTGTTATTAGCTATTTAGTTTTTACTTGGAAACCAGAAACAGATTCTCCAAAAGAACATCAAGAAATAGAAGAATTACAGCAAGAATGTCTGAGACTGCAACAAGAATTAGCAGCAAAATCTAACGGATCGGATTTGCAAGATTTTAAAGTCGAAACCTTCCAGCAATTACAAAACCTACTCGTTAACTATCCTACTGTCTGTAAAATGGCAGAAGTTAAGCCCAATTTACCAGCTAAATATCTGACAGTTCTTTTCAAATCTTTAGACCAATTACTTTCTAATTGGAATTATCAAGCGATCGGTCAACCTTGGCAAGAAGTAGAATACGATCCAAAATTGCACCAACCAGATAGCGAAGAAATTGAACCGGGGGATAAAGTTTATATTCGTTTCGTTGGTTACCGAGACGGAGAAAATATCTTGTATCCAGCTAAAGTTAGTCGCGATCTTCCCGGAGGAATTAAAGGCTAAAAACTGAAAAGATGACGAAAATTGCGATTGATTTTGGAACGATCAATACAATAGTTAGCATTATTAGAAAAGATTCCCAAGAAATAAAAATATTATATTTTCCAACTATTTCGCGTCAGTTTCAATTCGATCGACAAATTATTTCAGTAGTACCAACTCTAGTCTCTGTTCGAGTAAAAAATAGATTTTTAGTCGGTAAAGAAGTAGAAGAAAAAACTTTAAGAATAGTTAGAAATTTTCAAGGCTTTAAAAGAGAATTAGCCGCCGATTTTCAGTCTCCTCCAGTTGAAATAAATGGGATTGAATACGCTCCTAAATTAATAACAGAATTATTTTTAAATCGCATTTGGCAAGAAATAGTCAAACAAAATATTTCCCCATCGGAAATAATTTTTACAGCACCAGCGATCGCCTTTGAAAAATATTTAAATTGCTTTAAAGCTTTAGGCGAAAATCTCGGATTAGAAAAGATAACAATAGTAGATGAATCTACAGCAGCAGCATTAGGCTATGGAGTAGAAAAAGCAGGATCTCTCGTTCTAGTAATAGATTTCGGTGGAGGAACTTTAGATTTAAGTTTAGTCAGAACTAAAACTATTTCTAAATATAATAATTCTCCAAAATTTAAACAATTAAAAGCAGAAGTAATTGCTAAATCGGCGGTTTATATCGGTGGAAAAGATATCGATCGCGCGATCGCAGAAGATTGTCTGAATTTACAGAATATATCAAAAGAAGCAATCCGAGCAAATACCTGGAACAATTTATTAAAAACAGCAGAGCAATTAAAGATCCAAATATCTAAGTTAGAATTTGCTCAAGCTAGATATAGCGACGAAAATAGTTCTGTTTGTTATGAATTGGCATTAAATCGCGATCGCTTCAGAGAAATATTAGAAAAATTGGAAATCCTAGCAATATTGCGAGAAAATTTAGATGAAATTTTAGCAACTGCTTTAGGTAAAGGTATTACTAAAAAAGAAATTGAAAAAGTATTTTTAGTGGGTGGGAGTTGTCTGATTTCCTCAGTTCAACAATTAATTATTGCTTATTTTGGTAGAGAAAAAGTATGTTTAGATCGCCCTTTTGATGCCGTTGTTAGGGGAGCTTTACATTCAAGCAAATTACAAGCAATTGAAGGTTGTTTGCACCACAGTTATGCGATTAGATTGTGGCATCCTCAAAGTCAAAGTTACATCTTTTTTAAGATATTTCAAAAAGGCATAAAATATCCTTGTAAAAGAGTAGAAAGTATCATCTTACAAGCGGCGATCGCACAGCAAAAAGAAATTCGTCTAGATATTGTCGAAGTAGAAGAAACATCAAAATCTGAAGTAAGTTTCGATCGCACAGGAAGAATGACTAGCAGCCAATTCTTACAAGCAAAAGCTTACAGATCTTTAAACAGTAGCGATCGCGGTATCTCTATCGCTCGTTTAGATCCTCCCGGAGTTTTGGGTATAGATCGCATATCGGTAGAATTTGCAATAAATGAAAAGGGCGTTTTAATTGCCACAGTTCGAGATTTATTAACAGAAAAAATCTTAGCAGATTCCTGCGCGATCGCGCGATTAAAATAAACAAGATTTTGCAATCCCAGCGAGCGACGAATTTATATTTTTTTTTGTATTCGTCTAGATTCCAAGTGTTAAGTTTAAAAGAACTATTTCAAAAATATTCTTGAATTCAAGCAGTAATGGTTTATTTTGCTGTGATTTTATTTGAATTGAAAATTTAGATAAAAAAGTAAAGATAATGGAAAATGGCGAGCAAAAAACAGGTTACAAAGTTGGAACTACTGCAATTATTTGGGCATTTGGCACTGCAATGCTAGCAATTTGCGTTCCCCTGACAGCGATAACAAAAAGCGGCCCGATTTTACCCTTAGCCTTAATCATCTTCGGAACTAGTTTGAGTACGAGAATGGTATGGCAAACAGCAAATCCCCCAGACGGAAAGCTAAATTTAATTAATCAATTTCAAGAAAGATTTGTCGCATTAGAAACGAGAATAATCAATCTTGAAGCTGTTTATACAGATAGTGCTAATAGTGCTGACACTTGGAAAAAAGAAAAAAGTAAGTCATTCAATCTTGAGAATTAGACTGTTCTTTTAACCAAAAAATCAGAACTCGATCGGGTTGAATTGAAGAAGTTTGTTCTCGAGCAATCTCGTTACTCCTTTGAGGATCGAAATTTGAGTTAAATTTAGTTCGTAGTACATTTACTCTATTTTCAGTGCGGTCGACAGCCAAAGAGATTTCTTGTAATTTAGCCAACTGCGAGAAATGATGAGGTAAAAGTTTCACTAAAGTTGAAGCCCCAACCGAAATTAAGATGCAATTAACTAATAATTTAATCGAGATCTCTGCAACTAATAATTTGCGCTTCAAAAAGCGATCGCGTTGATGGTGACGTGAGGATAGTGATGTCAGTGATTTCACAGCTTAAAGTCGAATCGAATTCGAGTTATATTCTAAAGAAGGAAAGTCAGGGTAGAGATTACCCTAACATTTTAGTTGCTTTCCGGTTTAGCCTCAGTAGCCCTAATTACCCCCATGAGGTAAATGACTAGGGATTTCCTTAAAAACTATTTATAAAGCTCTAGAGAAAGCCTCAAAGCTAGGAAACCGGGAACGATCGCAATAGCCAAAGCAATAAATATTTGAGTATCGGATAGAGACATAAGTCGACTCCTGAAGTAAAAGATATATTTAACAACTAATTTGCGCTATTTTTGACGCTTTGCAAAATAATTTGTAATAACATGAAACATTTCCCGCGAGCGTATTTAAGTCTATTAGTCAAGAGCAAAAAAACTGACAACAAAAAGCTAGGCTAAGATTTAAAGTGTAAAAATAAACGGAGACAATGGTTTTGAGTAATAATTGAGTAAACTAAAAGTTAAACAGCCCCTCCGGCTGCAATTTTTCAAGTAATGATTTTTTAGTATTTTTCATCAAAAATAATTAATGTTAGATCGAGCGCTCAATTCTGGCTTCAATTTCGGAATCGAAACACCTTTTTTACTGTTAATCTTAATTGGCTTAGAAGCCGTATTATCAGCAGATAATGCCGTAGCTTTAGCCGCGATCGCCCAAGGTATCGAAAATCCTAAAGATCAACGTCGTGCTTTAAATGTTGGCTTGGTATTAGCGTACGTGCTGCGCGTCACTCTAATTGTCACAGCTACATGGGTAATTAAATTTTGGCAGTTTGATTTGTTAGGAGGGGCATATCTTCTCTGGCTGACATACAACTATTTTACTTCTTCATCTGGAGAAGAAGACGGGGAACGGAGATTTCATTTTAGCTCTTTATGGCAAGCCATACCGATGATTGCGGTAACCGATTTGGCTTTTTCTCTTGATAGCGTTACTGCAGCGATCGCGATTGTTGATAATACCTGGTTAGTAATTGCTGGGGGTACGATTGGAGTAATTACCCTCAGATTTTTAGCAGGATTGTTTTTGCGTTGGTTGGACATATACACCTACCTCGAAGATGCTGCTTTTATCACCGTGGGATTTGTCGGATTGAGATTGATTGTTAAAGTGATTAATCCTGCTTTAGTTCCTCCAGAATGGGTGACGATCGTGGTTGTCTTTGGGATGTTTGTTTGGGGTTTTTCCAAACGTAAAGAACCTTCATCTTCTGTAGAAGAGATGAAGGAGTCGATAGAAAATTTAGAAATTAGAGAAAAGCAAAAACAAAACTAATGCTTTGTCAATTAATTTTTTCTATTTATTCGTAGAGCCACGATTTTAAACTAGGTTCCCAAGAGAGAGATTCGCTTTCACTGAACCAGAGACTAATCTCTCTTTGTGCTGTTTCGATCGCGTCAGATCCGTGAATTAAATTGCGCCCAATACTAACGCCAAAATCACCCCTAATTGTTCCTGGTTCGGCATTTAGGGGATCTGTAGCACCAATTATCTTTCTAGCCGCAGCAACGACTCCTTCCCCTTCCCAAATCGTAGCCACAACTGGTGCAGAAATAATAAATTCCACTAAACCACCGAAAAAAGGTCTATCTTTGTGGACATCGTAATGTTTTTCTGCTAGTTCGCGAGAAACGCTCATCATTTTCAATCCAACTAGGGTAAAACCTTTATTTTCAAATCGCTTAATTATTTCCCCAACTAAATTGCGCTGTACTCCGTCGGGTTTGATCATTATGAATGTTCTTTCCAAGGTTATCTCCTTTAAATTTTTGATTTCGATCCAAAATTCAGATTAACTCAGAATAACCACCCTTAATTATTTAGAACAAATATATATTAAAGTTTTAAAGACATTTTTTATCTGAGCGCACCAACCAAATTGCGCTGTACTCCGTCGGGTTCGATCGTTATGAATGTTCTTGACAAGGTTATCTCCTTGAGATTTTTGATTTCGATCCAAAATTCAGATTAATACCAATTTCTCAAAATAATGCTACAGATCGATTTTCCAATTTTTTTGACCTTCTACCTGTTGCCTATTGCCTGTTGCCCTCGATCACCCAAGTGTAGCAACTTTAAACATAATTGGTATAACTCAGAATAACCACCCTTAATTATTTGGAGAAAATATATATTGAAGTTCTAAATACATTTTCCATGCTTCTGGTTGATTTGAGACTCGTGCTTGCTCCAAGAAATTACCTACTTCTGTCCTGTCGATTGGAATAACATATACCCAATCTATATTCAACATTTTGCCAACTTCTTCGAGTCGATCTTGATAAGGAACTAATTCAGTAGTAATATCTATGGGCGTGTAAATTCCACAAATAAATCCTAATTCTTGATTGTTAAACTTAATGCTGCTGTACTCTATCATTACGTAACAGCGATCCAGGATATCTTGCAATTTCCGACTACAAGCTTGTTTAAAGGAATTAACTAAGAGTATATTCATAAAAATTTTCTCAAAAAAATTTAAAAAGTGGAATTTAAAAATTTTAATTGGGTATATTCAAGTATATTTTAATTAAAATTAACAAGATTAAGTTGTTCTTCTGTAAACTAATCAAGTATTTTTTTAAAGTTCTGATGAAGAAATAGTTTTTTTTATTTATATACTTAGAACCACAAAAAAGTTAAGGCAAGATTAAGAAAACTATCTAATTTCCTAAGTCATTTCTTAACCAATACAATTCTTTATTATTTTAGACTTTTTTAACAGAAGTTAACAGAGCCATATTTTCAATTAATTTAAAAAAAAATAGGCAACTTTTTAGCATTTAAAATCGTCTACATTCGAGTAAAAAAATAAATTTAAATCAAAAATAAAATAATTAGTAAAAATTGTTCGATCTCAACAGTTAACTGACAGTTCGATCGCGCTCGATCGCCAATTGAATTAATCGATCTACCAATTCGGGAAAAGATACTCCCGAAGCACCCCAAAGTAGGGGATACATACTCGTAGCAGTAAAACCCGGGAAAGTATTGATTTCATTAATTAAAATTTCATCTGTAGCTTCTTTATAAAAGAAATCTACTCGAGCCAAACCTGCTGCATCGACGGCTTTAAAAGCTGCGATTGACATCTCTTGTATTCTACGGGCAACTCGCTCGTCAACAGGTGCAGGAATTAACAGATCTGCTAGTCCTTGAGAGTATTTAGTTTGATAGTCATAAAAGTCGCTATTATGGGTTATCTCTCCGACAATAGAGGCTTTAGGATAGTCATTACCTAAAACAGCGCATTCTAACTCTCTAATTGTTTCTCCTCGTTCGATAATAATGCGGCGATCGAGGCTAGCAGCGTTATCTAGAGCATCTTCTAATTCTTGACGGGTGCGAACTTTAGCGACTCCAACCGAAGATCCTAAATTAGCTGGCTTGACAAAGCAAGGATAATCGACAATTGACTCGATCTCATCGCAGAGTTTGGGAAAAACGCAAGGATCGGAATAGACTTGAGAACGAGTTACGGAAGTATATTTAACTTGAGGCAATCCGATCGCTGCAAAAGCAACTTTCATTGCTACTTTATCCATTGACAAAGCCGAAGCTAAAACACCCGAACCGACGAAAGGAATACCTAATAGTTGCAACAAACCTTGAATCGTGCCATCTTCGCCGTTAGGGCCGTGGAGAACGGGCAAAAAAACATCAATTTTAAGTTTATTATTAACTACTTCCAAAAGAAAATTAGCGGTTGAATTTGGCGATTTTAAATCGATCGCCTCGCCAGAGTCTAAAATATCTCGAGATGTGTCCGGCGATCGCCAAATACCGTTCTTTTGAATGTAAATTGGGTAAACTTCATATTTAGAGGTATTTTCCGCACTAGATAAAGCTGTTGCGATCGCTGCTGCGGATTTTATCGATACTTCGTGTTCTCCCGATTGACCGCCAAATAATAGAGCGATCCGTAATTTTACCGATGCTGTCATTCTGTTATTTCTTCTCCTCGATCGCAAAGTTCTGGCGGATTACTACCGACAAGAATAAATGAATAGCCGTGAGGAGAACAGGAATCGGCAGCTACTTTTACAAAAGTTACCAAAGCTTCAGCGCGATCGCCATTAGGCAGAAAAGAGATCGTTCCGGTTGCTCCGGGTGCAGTAAAATCGGGTTTAGCTAAACTTTGCTGCAATTGATTGCGTCTTATTTTAGGATTTAATTCTACCTGCATCCATTCTAAAAAGTTGAGGGCTGGCAAATCTTTAAAAGCAGCGATCGAGGTTAAAGCCGCATCGTAGCCCATCGCGGTGCGCCAACTGAGATCTGATTTTTGCCATAAAGATTTTGCCCTAGTAACGAATTCGAGATCTGGACTGTCTAGATAGTGCCAAGGTGTGGCTATTACTAAATTTTCGACTAATTTACCTTCTTTAAGGATATCTTGACCGTACAGCCCTGCTGTAGCTAACATTGAATATTGATTCTGGTTGTTTTGAATGATTCTGAGAATATTATCGAAACTCAAGCCATATTGACGATCGTCAGCAAAGAACAAAATCGTACTGGCTTTAGTATTTCCTACTTTTTCGATCGCGTTGTGGGAGTTAAAATCTGGTTGAGAAATATCGAATTGTTTTTCTACTTGACCCGATTCTCGATAGAAAAGCTGAAAAAAGCTTTCGTAAATAGCGTTGCTGTAAGGATTGTCGGGATTGTAAAATACTGCTACTTTATTATTTTCACTGCGATTCAAAGTGTATTGCGTTAGTGCTTCGCTGTAAAAAGTAGTTTGAGGATAAATACTAAAAAAGAAATCTTGCGATCGATCTGATTTGCTAACGATATCGCTTGGAGAAATTAAAACTATATTTTCTTGTTGGTAAATTGGTAATGCGGCTCGAGTGTTGGCACTATTGTAGTGGCCGATAACCGTTAATATTTCCGGTAATTTGGCAATTTTTGCGGCAATTCGTTGCGATTCTTGCACGGAATTATCGTCATTAGCGATAACTATTCTAATCCCAAATTTTTGCTGGCTGTTTTGTTGGTTGATTTCTTGTTGTAATTGGGCGACTCCCCTTAATATTTCTCTACCTTGTTCGCCCCCTTCTTCTCTCGTTCCCAAGGGCACTGCGACGGCGATAGTATAGGTATGGGCATTGCTTGCGGCTAATTTAGCGTTGTTGAGATAGATTAGGGTTTCTGGATCGCTGGGATCTTGTACTCTGGCTCTTTTAAACCAGGCGATCGCATTTTTGTATTTTCCTTGTGCAAAAGCTTTGACTGCTTCTGCTTTTTCTGGTGTGTTCCTTTCTTCTGTTAGGATCTCTTCTCCACAACTGAGTCGATCGCCAATGCTGTTTAAATCGCAAGTTTTGGCTTGAGTTGCGATCGCCGCTCCTAGTCCGATTGAAAATGCCCCAATTCCAAATGCCATTCCCCAACCCAATAAGTTTTGAAAGGGGCTAATCTTAAATTTTTTTTGTTTCTTTTCGAGATTTTCTAAAGCTATTTTATTTTTTTTCAATCTTACTTTGGCCGAAATTGAATTCAATTCCAATAAAGCTTCGATAACTTCATTAACTGACTGGTAGCGATCTTTAAAGTGATAGCGTACCATCTTATTAATTATTGCTTCTAATTCTAAACTTACTGGAGCGATTAACTGTTCCTGACTGGCAAAACGCCAAATTATTTCACCCGTTCGCGGATCGCTGGGGAAATCTTTGGGATGCAATCCAGTTAAAGCTTGGATGCCAATAATACCGACAGCATAAATATCGCTGTTAAATTTTGGTTTTCCAGCTTGGCTTTCAGGAGAAATATAATATTCTGTGCCGATTATTTTGGTTTTATTTTTTTCTCTTTGGGGCGATCGCGATAAATAATCTATTTCTTTAACTGCGCCAAAATCGATTAAAAATATTCTGCCGTCTTTTGCTCTTCTGATAATATTAGATGGTTTAATATCTCTGTGTATGAATCCTCCTTGATGAACGAATTCGAGAACGTATAAAATATCTATCAATAGTTCAATGACTTTTTTTTCTGGGATTCTTTTTCCCCGCAATAACTCTTTGCGAAGATCGTGACCTTCGATGTATTCTTGAACTAGATAAAATCGATCTTTTTCTTCCCAATAGTTATATAGTTGAGGAATTCGCGAATGACTCCCCAATACTTTTAAAGTTTCTGCTTCTCTTTTAAATCTATTTTTGAGGTCTTGTAAAAAATGAGGGTTGGCATCTGGTGGCAGCTTCATTTCTTTAACCACGCAGAGGGGATTGTCTGGTTTAGTCGTATCTTTTGCTTTATATGTTTGACTGAAACCGCCTTTTTTTAAACTACAGATAATTTTGTAGTTCTCACCTATTGTTTCTCCTGAATTGAGCATCATAAGTTTTTTTAAATTTCATTTAATGCATTTGGATTTAATTAAATTAAGCTAAGATTGAAATTTGTTTGCTTTTAAAAACTGTTACTTTTGATAAAAATGATTTTTTTAATTTCTAGTTAGCGATTCTCAAAATCTGCTAGATTTAGGTATAATTTTTGCCCCTACTCTAGTTAGTTTTTTAAGAAAATCTTAATGTTTTTCTTGAAAGTTTCGCTTGGTGTCATTGAGTCTAAATTAACTAAAAAAGCAGATCGTTAAATTTATTTAATTAACATTTTGATAAACACAATTATGTTAACAGGTTTTTCCCAAGAAAAATCAGATCGTTCAAAGTTTAATTAGCAAGTTTGCTTTTAACTAAAGTCTGAATTTTCTTACCGTCGGCTTTACCTTTTAATTGTTTCATTGCCAGTCCCATGACTTTACCGAGATCTTTAGCACTACTAGCTTTAGTAGACTCGATAATACTGTCGATAATTTCGTTAATTTCTGCCTCGCTTGCTTGCTTGGGTAGATAAGTTTCGATTATCGCTAGTTCGGCTGCTTCTTTATCTGCTAAATCTTGTCTTTGGGCTTTTTCAAATTGCTCGATCGAGTCGCGACGCTGTTTTGCTTGTCTTGCTAGCAATTCAATTTCTTCTTCAGCAGAAAGGCTATCTCTACCCAAAACGCGTAATTCCACTTCTTTTTCTAATAAAGCTTTTTTGATACTGCGAACGGTTTCGAGGCGAACTTTATCCTTCGCTTTCATTGCTGCTTTAATATCTTCACCAATTTGTTCTTTAAGACCCATTTTAAAAACCCCTCAAATTAAATTTAAAATTCGATTAATTCTTTAATTTTTAAAGCAGTACCTGGTGCGAGAAAAATCCCGTTGCGATAGTGTGCCGTTGCTAAAATTACGTTAGCATAGCCCGGTAATTTGCCGATAATTGGGGCAGGTTGTCCCCAAGGGCGAGGGCGAGATCCAGACCAAGAGGCAATCGTTTCGGCCGCGGCTAAATCGGGAAAATTAGCGATGGCATTGCGTTTCATTTCGGCTTTTAACTCGCTTCGAGCTACTATTTCCCCTGTTTCGGGAGGAAACTCTAGAGTAGCACCCAACCAATATTCGCCATTTCCTAAAGGAACGAGGTGAATGTCATCGAAAGTAATTGCTGGCTGAAAATCAGAGTTTCCTAAATTTCGCTCTAATTTTAGGCGCAATGCTTGCCCTAATACGGGACGAATCTCAATTTTTCGGGCCAAATCTGCCGTTATCGGAGTAGATCCTAACCCAGCAGAGACGATCAACCAATCGAGATCGATTCTTCCTGAAGCAGTCTCGAGGCCGATCGCGCGATCGTCTCGAATTATAGCTTTTTCGACAACCGTATTAAATTTAAATTCAACCCCTTGCTTGCTGGCGGCTTTAACTAAAGCTGCGGTCAAAATTTGGGGATGAACTTGACGGTCATCAGGAGAATAAATTGCACCGATAACTTTATTGTTATCGATTTGGGGGCATTTCGATCGTAATTTATTTAAATCCCAAATTTCGAGGCGATAGTTTTGTTGCGATCGCTTGACAATTAATTTTTCCCATTTGTGGCGGTCTTCATCGTCATAACGAAGCATGAGAATTCCTTGACGGTTAAAAGGAATTATTTCCGAGTTGATATTTTCTAATTCCGAAATTAGGGTTTCGTAACGCTCCAAACTAGTTTGACGCAGTTTCCAGGATTTACCCTTAGTTTTCTGGCTAATAACCCCCATACAGAGTCCTAATGCTGCTCCAGTAGAGCCGGATGCTGGAGTCTCAGCATCGATAACAGTCACTTTAAGTTGTGATATCGAACTAAGCTCGTAAGCGATCGCGGCTCCGACTATACCGCAGCCGATGACGGCAATGCGAATCATGTATCGGCAGAACTTGGAATTGTGTCTAATAATTCATCGAAGTCTTGGATCGTGATCTTGTATTGCTCGACTGATTTATCGTAATTTTGTTCTTTAGCTGCTTCATTAATCCTTTGGATGTCAGTAAATAAATCTTTAGAAAGATTTTTAACTGTTTTTTGCTCTTCTGGTTGTAAAGAATCGGCTAAATATCTCAACTCTCGACGTAAATCTCCTAGGGGCCCGTGAATTAAATTATCCACGTCGACCCAATTTTCTTGATCGATCAAAGTTTCTAACTCTTCGATCCGCTCTCTAAATTCTTGTACGGGAGTTAAAAAGCCTTGAATTTCTTCAATTTGTTCGGCACTGTAGACGTTTGGTGTTGTTTCTGCATTGGGAGAGCCGCAACTAACCAATAAAGTAGTTATCAATACAAAAATTAAGGGAAATATAGAACGAATGATTGACATGGGTGTTTTGCTTCTTTTCTAGTAAACTCTTCTTCAGATTTTCTCAAGAATTATCTTATCTATAAATTTTTACGGCGTAAAAAATTTATCGCGCTTTTAGCGATTTCGCCGGAAAAATGTTCTTGAGGGTAGTGTTTTGCTTCTTCAAGCTTGACCAATTCGAGATTGGCTTTGCTTGCAGCAAGTTTTTCCACTTCGGTTGCTTCGAGCCAAGGATCTTGCATTCCCCAAATAATTAGGGTTTGTTTGCTCCAATTCATTAAGCCCGATTCTAATTCTGCCATGACTCGGGACAGTTGCAAGTTTCTTACCGCGCACATCAAGCTTCGCCCCGCGCTCGAAGTTTTTAAAAATGGCTTGCGATGGTAGTCTAAATCTTTATCTTCAATCACAAAACCGCTACCTTTTTCTAGGGAGCGATCGATTTGCAGGGGATCTTGGGTTAACATTTCCCCGACTAATGGCAAACCCCACTGTTGCATCGTCCAGGGGAGTTTTACCCCACTGTTGAGGGGGGTATTGAGTATGATTAATTTTTCTATTTGTTCTGGATATCTGAGCGCGTATTGCAGTCCTACTGAACCGAGAAACCCTTGCACGATTAAGGAAAATTGAGGTATCTCTAAAGCTGCGATCGCGGCGGCTAGACTTTTAATGTAATCTTCTGGACTGTAACCGAATTCTCTCTTGCTCGGTTTGCTCGAATTGCCAAATCCAATTAAATCGGGGGCGATCGCCCTAAAATTGGCTGCTTCTAATTCCGATAACAATAACCGCCATGTATAACTGTGAGCTGGTAAACCGTGAATTAACAATACTGGCGGTTTGTCGATTTCTCCAGCCACTTCTCGGTAAAATAATTCTAATGAGTCGATAGCAATTGAGTTTTCTTTTATTGACACTTTATATTAAGAGAATAGTAAACTATATCAAAAAATACAGCATATCTACTTACTCTGTCATCAAAATTAGTTAATTATTATTGCTAATCGAGCAGCTCGTAGTAGGAGATAGTGCGTGAACGCAGCAGAACAAGCTAAAGGTCTAGTAGTTTCTAGCAAGATAGCAGCCAGTATAAATTTATTTAAATCCGAGTTTCCCGATGCCAAACCGGATCTCAAACCCTGGAGAAACGATCCTCAAACTCTTTCTCTAGTCGATCCCGACTCGATCGATATTGGTTTTCATTTTCCTGGTTGGAGCAGAAAAATTAATTGCCGCAGTATTTTAGTCCAAATTCGCCTCCATCAAGATCCAGAAGATGCTTCCGAGCGTTTTATCGGCGTGGATACGGCTGGTTTCAGTCATGTTGGCGAAGCTTGGCGACTTTCTACAGTAGAGAATTGGCAGTTTGCAGGACAAAATCAGCCCGTTGCTGAGTCTCAAGAAAGAATCAAAAATTATTGTCGGCAAGTTTTTGAGCTGTTCAATCCCTAAGAAAACATTCGATCTGAGCCAATACCCCATTCCTCTTTAACTAGGGCTTTGTACATATTTTCTTTGAGCATCATTTGTTTGTAAAGTTCGATCGATAGTTGCTCTATTTCTTCTTTAGAAAGGGTTTTTACTCGATCGGCAAATCTTCTTTGCTTGAATTTCTGCTCTAATGACAGTTCGACGGATTGATTCATCACTTTCTTTTTCCTTACTTTTTCAGATTTTGTCAGGCTTATGTAAATTTTTATTACCTACATACTAATTTACAATTTGCCAAAGTCGAATGAAAGTGGTAAAATCCGTATTTTAATTTCCACTAAAGGCAATTAGCCGCTAAAATTCGGCTTATCTTTTGGATCGGCCGAATCTTTTTTTAAGAAAACTTTATAAAAATATTTTGAATACCTTTCAGTGTAGGCTAGATCTGTGGATTTTCAAGCTATGGGTATTTTGATGCATTTATTGATACCAGCCGCCGGAGTAGGGAAAAGAATGGGCGGATCTCGCAATAAATTATTGTTAACTTTATTAGAAAGACCTATTTTAGCTTGGACTCTGATTGCCGCAAATGCTGCTGCCAAGATAGACTACATTGGCATTATCGGGCAAGAGGTTGATTTTCCAGATTTTAAAGCAATTTTGCCGGATTTAGAGCTTAAAATACCAGTAGAATTTATTTTAGGCGGATCGACCAGACAAGAGTCAGTTTACAACGGCTTGCAGGCCTTACCGAAATCGGCCGGTCGAGTTTTAATCCACGATGGGGCGAGATGCTTGGCAACCCCAGAATTATTCGATCGCTGTGCCGAGCAATTAAATGATTTTCAAGGTTTAATTGCAGCAGTACCGGTCAAAGATACGATTAAAGTGGTGGACGAAACTGGAGCGATTCAAAGCACTCCAGATCGCTCTCGACTTTGGGCCGCCCAAACTCCTCAAGGTTTTGATGTCGATTTACTTAAAAGTTGTCACGATCGCGGTGTAAAGTCGGGTTGGTCGGTTACTGACGATGCGGCTTTATTTGAAAAGTGCGATTTACCCGTGCAAATTGTCAACGGAGAAGAAACAAATATTAAATTAACTACGCCGATAGATCTGGCGATCGCTGAATTCATTTTGCAAAAACGCCAAAGTAATTAATTGCCCAGACATAACAGATCGAGTCATTTGTTCCCAGGGAAATGGCTGTTTTTAGCTGGGATCGATTCACAAAAATAATCCTACAGAGCGATTTTGAGCATCTTTTGCTCCTGTTGCCCATTCCCTCTTCCCTGTTGCCTCTTCCCTATTTCCTCTTCCCTATTTCCTCTTCCCTGTTGCCTCTTCCCTGTTGCCTCTTCCCCATTTCCTCTTCCCTATTGCCCATTCCCTGTTGCCTCTTCCCTATTGCCTCTTCCCTATTGCCTCTTGCCTATTGCCTCTTCCCTGTTGCCCATTCCCTCTTGCCTACTAACTCTTAACAGAATTAAGATGAGCTAGCTTGAGTGTGAAAAATTAGCTATAGGTTTTAAAATTTTTTTAGATGTTATCTACAATTTAAGTATTAAAATTTGCTAAACCAAGATTAGTCTAAAAAATAAAATTTTTAAGATCGAGCAAATATTGAGTAAGAGCGTCAATAGATTAAAATTACAATTTGAGAGCAAGCCTTGCGATCGCAATAACAAATATCCCAGAAAAAATAATAAAGAAAAATAATCAAATTTAGGTTGACAAATGAGCAAGAAGGTAGCCTTATTAATTGGAATAAGCCAATATAAGCTAGATTTAAATCCTTTGCTGAGGGCAGGTGAAGATGTCGAAGCAATGCAAAAAATTTTAGAAAGCAGCGTCCAAGGCTTTGATGAAGTAAAAACTCTGTTCGATCCAGACTCGTTAGAAATGACAGAAGCGATCGAAATACTGTTTAGCGATCGCGCTGAAGCAGATTTGGCTCTGCTCTATTTTTCAGGTTACGGCATTGTTGACGATCGAGGTAAACTTTATTTCGCTACACCAATAACTCGACAAAATAGCAAAGGAGAACTGATCAAAGCAACTTCAGTTCCAGCAAATTTCATCAAAGAAATGATGAATAACAGCCCCTCAAAGCAGCAAATAGTTATTCTCGATTGTTGTTTTGGCGGTACTCTGGCTGAAGTTGGAGATTCAGTCGATATTGAAGCTCAACTAGGTGGAGAAAAAAGGATTATTCTAACGGCTTCAAATTCAAATCAATTAGCCCATGAAAAAGAAGGCCCGAGACTGTCATTTTACACTAACTACTTAGTTGAAGGAATTGAAAGCGGAGAAGCAGATTTAAATCGAGATGGCACAGTTTCCAGCGACGAGTGGCACGAATATGCCAAAAATAAAGTTAGAGAGATTAAACCAACAATTAATCCAGAAATATATTCTCCTCGAGCAGATTGGCAAATAGCAATCGTAAAAGTTGCCCTCAAAGAGAACAAACAAAAATATCGTCAAGAAGTTAAAAAATTTATTCGCGGTGGGGAAATTTCATTAGTAGGACGCAAAACTTTAGAAATAAAAAGAACCCAAATGGGCCTGTCTGAAAACGAAGCGATCGCGATCGAAGCAGAAATTCTCAAACTCTATCGACAAGACTACGAAGCTAAACTGAAAAAGTACGAAGAAGCACTTAATGAAGTAATCGAACAAGAAGAAACTCTCAGCCCCGAAACGAGAAAAGATTTGCAAGACTTTCAAGAAAGTTTAGGCTTAAAAGAAGAAGATACCATCGTAGTTGAAGCGCGATTGACAGCGGCTAAACTAATCGAGCGCAACAAACAAGATAATACGCAAATTTTGCAACCTCTGACTCAAAAAAGAGATTTACTCGCAACGATCGATCGCCCAGTGCAAGGGGTTTATACCCCAGAGATGGCTGGAAGTAGCAATCTGCCAATCAAGAGGATTTTGCTTCTAGTGGCAGGCAGCGCGATCGCTGTTTTAGGATTGTTTGGGGCGAGAATGTGGTTGTCTGGCGATCGGACTCGGAATGCATCTGAAAATCAACAAATTGCTGCCGGAACCGATCGCAATAATCCAAGTCAATACGGTGAAAGTTTTTCTAACACCGCAGGAGTACCTGAAGGACAGTTTAATTATGGCGGAAGTCCTGCTTGGATTCCAATTCGGGCTAGAGTTGATGCGGTTTTACAGGATGCTAAACCAGAATTTGAATTGATTTATACTTTACCTAACGAGGGCATTCCCAATTCAAGTAATGCGATTAATATGTTGCTTGAAGGTAAATTAGGATTCGTTCATTCTTCGCGGCCGGTTAACAGCGAGGAGCATATGAGAGCTTTATCGAAGGGTTACAGCCTCAAAGAGGTTACCGTAGCACTGGAGGCGATCGCAATTGTGACTCACCCATCCCTCAATATTTCCGGTTTGACTTTAGCCCAATTAAAAGATATTTATACTGGCAAGGTAACTAATTGGCAAGAAGTAGGAGGCCCCGATCTCAAAATTATTCCTTATTCTATTTCGCCATCAGAATCTAGCCTTGCAGAATATTTCGATCGCTCTGTGATGCAAAATGAACCGTTCGGAGATAACGTTACTTTCATGGCAACTAATACAAATGCCGTCCGAGGTGTCGCTACAGATCGCGGTGCTATTTATTTTGGTTCCGCTCACGAAGTTATCGGCCAGTGTAGCGTTAAACCAATTGCGATCGGCACCAGCAGCGATCGGTTTGTTTCTCTAGTTAAAAAGCCTGTCGTTTCCCCAGATCGATGTCCAGAAAAGCGCAATCAATTAAATATTAAGGCAATACAAACTGGCGGTTATCCTATCTTGCAACCTCTATTTGCCATTGTCAAACAAGACGGCACTGCCAACCATCAAGCAGGACAAGCATATGCCGATTTATTATTAACGGATGAAGGTCAAAAGCTAATTCAAAAAGCTGGATTTATTCCGATTCGCTGTTTGCCTCACGAAGCAAAAAAATTGAAAGAATGCGATATTTCGACTTCAAGATCTCCTGTCGATGGGAATAAAACTCCCGAGTCTAATTCTAATTCTAATTCTCCTTTTTAACCTGGATCGACCGACGAAATTCGTAAGGTCTTGCAATCGCCCCCCAAACTTGTTTGCCATCGCGATCGAATCCGCGATCCCAAGTATCCATGCCGCGATCGTACAAAATAATTGTATTAGTAATTGTTGTTGCACCGCGAAATTGAGTCGGACAACCACCAGGTTGAGTTTTACCGATATGAACGTTAATTAGTGGTTTTAAATATACACTGCAAACTAAGGTGTCAAGTTCGCTAATGGCAATTGTTCTGTTGTTGCGATCGCATAAACCTTGCCAATTTTGAGGGTTTTTAGGTTTATAAGAAATTGATTCTACTATATTATTTTCTTCTGTAGATTTAATTTGTAAAAAACGCTGGCGATAGGGCTTTTTAATATTTCTGGTTAGTGCTTGCTCTTGATATAAATATATTGAGTTGCGATCGGAATTTAATACATTTATTTTGCAAGTCGTCATCTGTACTGAAGGAGCTTTGTTAATAGCTGTTGCTTGTTGTGTCGTACCCATTATTCCGACTAAAAGATCTGCTACTTTTACTACGGATTTGGGAATTGCATTGGCAGGGTTAACAACAATTGATAAACTGGCGATCGCTCCTAAATTAACTAAAAATGTTTGAATTAACTTCATTTGTTTGGATTGTTATTTAACAAACAAATTTAAGCTAAATTGTCCGTATTTAGTATTTTTCGTTACATTTTTTATAAAAATTATGCTTTCACTCAATCGATAAAATCCTTGTTAAAGGGGCGTTGCACTAATTATAGTTTTAGCTTCCGACCAATGAATTTTGGTACGGTGATTGTCTTTTTCTGGCTGCGATATTGCCGAATCACTTGATGTCTTAGATTCTAATCCAGTTGGAATACTTTTATTTAATGAATCGATCTCTTCTTCGCCAGATGAACTATCCAATTCATTGGTAACAAGATAATTCATAAAGAATTTTAAGGTCGATTCTTTAACATAATCGAAATCCAAGACTAAAGCATAAAAACTTCTGCCAGTTTCTTTTTGATATTCTAAGATATTAGCTACTTTCTGTTTGCTTAAAATTGCCGATCTTTCAAGGCATTCAGCCAAAGTAATTGTTTTTGGTTCGTTAATTAGTTTTGGAAAAACTTCTAAAAAGAAAGCGATCGTTTCTTGTTTGACCCATCCTCTTAAAACTAAGATTTCTTCTAGTGAAAAGTCATCGTGACTGCTACAATCTTGGATAACTACTTCAATTTGCGATTCTGAAATTAAGGCAGCTTGGTTAAGTCTCAAGCTCAGAAGAAAACTCTCTTGGGGTAAGGAAAGTTTTAAACTAGAAGTTATTTTTGGATCGAAAAAATCGGAATTGTTAACTATTTTTGTAGTCGGTGTCTGTTCGACAACTGTTTTCTCTTCTGAGAGCGAACTAAAATCTTCTTCGTAACTATTTTGAATTGTTTCTTGCGATTCTAAAATATCTTGAGAATCTAATTCTTCATTCGGATTTTTTATTTTACTCTCAGGTTGAGAATTAACTAAATATTTTTTAAAGAACTCTAAAGTGGATTGTTTGATATATCCTAAACTAACAGCTAAAGAGTCAAAAACTACGCCGGTATCTTTTTGGATTTTAACTATGCTTTCAATCTCTGCTTCAGTTAATAATCCAGCCTGTTTGAGACATTTAATTAAACTAATTTGTTGTGAGTGCTTAATTAATTTGATGATTTGGGTAGAAAAAAAATCGATAGTTTCTGCTTTTAACCATCCTCTGAGGCTCAAAATCTCTTCAAGCTCTAAATGATTATATTGCATTTGATCTTGTAAGGCTATTTGAATTTGTGCGGCAGAAATCAAGCCAGCCTGTTGCAATCTCAAACCAAGATATTTAGGTAGTCTTTGGTTAGCCATATACATAATCAATCGCTGTTTACCTAAAGAGTATTCTAATAATATATTCATTTATTCAAGCTGATGAAAACCGCATATATACGGAAAATAAGAATTAAATAACCAACAAACTAAGGTATAAAATACTTAAGAAAATTAAGGGATATTTTAGTTAAAAATGAGAATAGTAGGATCTGATTGAGATGAGATCGATGACGATAGTTGAGAATCAACAATTAATAATTTAGTTAGGGACATTGAAACTATTTAAAACCATTGCGATCGGGTTGAAAAAATAAAAACAGACAAGGATTTATTATCTATTTTTATTTCTTTTAGATCGACCTAATAGCTGAAAATTTTTCTGAATTTAAGTGACATCAAAGGCACAGAGATATTTAATATTAACTTGGTCGGTATTGTAGACGATACTTTCTTGATTGATAATATTGGCATTTCCCGGAGCAATGTAAGTGCTATCGTAACCTGAAACGGGATAGCTAACATTTAAATTTTGAGGATGATATTCTTTTCCTAATGCGAAATCACACAACAACATAAATACTTTTTGATTGCTATTTCCCGATTGATTCCAATAATTAGTAGCATAATTAAGGGATTTAGTTGATTGTTCCGATCCATAAATACCGTTACCAAACATCCTTCCAGTACAATAAACTGCATTAGCTGGAGGAATAATTAAACCTTGTCGCAGAATGCTTAATAAATTACTTGCTTTCGTACCGTGCCAATGTAATTTGATATTGCCTATTTGTTTTGATTTTAACTCGAAAGCTTGCCGCATTGATGGAATATCTATTTTGTATATTCTTCTCAGTTTGTAAGTCGCTGATAGATGATTTTGATTAATAGTAGATTCGTATAAGTTACGAATCCAGCGAAAGGTTTTTTTTCCTTCATCGGTGCTACCAGGAACTCTTCTCAGGGTGCATTCAAATACTTTTCGATCGACTTGTTGCGATCCCATTTGTAAGGCAATTTCTAGGGAGTTTAAAATTTCAAATTGTCTTTGCAATTCATTATCGTTGCAAAAAACTGACTCGTCTAATTTACGGCCTAAATTTTGAGGAATCAATCTTAAATACTTACTAATTAGCTGACGCAAACTACTTTTTCTGTTACTTTTAGTCATTTCAGCTAAGTACATTCTTGCTTTGGCGATCGCATCTAGAGTTACCAAACCTAGAGGGGTTTTCCAGTTTCCGGTAGTTGCATCGTAACTGATTTGTGTTTGAGATACGATTTGATGTATGTTTACTTCGACGAGATATTTAATTAATTCTTTAGCTCTAGCATCTTCTCCATGATGAATTTGAGTAGCTGCGATATTTTCTAATTCTTGTGGTTCGAGTGGAATTGAAAGGGGGCGATCGTTGTCGATTACTCTTGCATAAGTGTATCCTTTTCTGAGTTTTTGATTTTTCATTTGTTCTAGCTTTCTCTGTGCTAGGGTAACAGATTTATATTCGTGTTTTTTACTCTGTAATTTACTTCCTACTCTGCCCCATTCTGCTAAAAAAGATCCGTTTTCTAAAATGCTTCCTTTCCAAACTTTGTTTGAGTTTTCATCTACTTCTACGTAGATTAGGGTATAACTTTCAATTATTTTGTTAACTACTGCTGCATTCATTTTATTTATTTTTGATTCTATAATTTAGTACAATAATACTTTATTTTGAAAATAAAGTCAATGTAGAGTTTAAAATTGCAACATATTTCAAAATTATTAAGTCAATGTTTTTATTTTGCTGACAGTATTTCTTAGAATTTAGTTGTCTATTTCTATGGATTTAGATACACAGAAAATAAGCAAGATTTTAAAATTAGATTTATGTAAGAATCAATCGACTGGAAGAAAAATAGATATTTAAAAGGTTGGAGTTGTTTTAAGTTACAAGAATCGAAAGTTACGCAACAAAATATTACCAACTCGATCGGTTGATTTTAGCGATCGCTTTGTTTTCTAAACGAGATAAAATATGCGATCGCATTAGTAATAATTATGGCGATCGGAGAAGCTTAAGGAGGGATCTCTGCAGTATTATTAAAAAAGCGATCGCCAAAAATTGGAGAGAAGATAAATGTATTTTACTTTGATGATGAATTGGATAATAAAAATTAAGAATTTCTTGCTTTGTCCGCAAATGTTAGCCTTCGGCAGCAGTATAAGTTTGATTAGAATTATTCAAGCTTTTAATGCAGGCAATATATCCGATTCAACTGTATAGCAGTCGAAGTAAAGGTTATGACAATTTTATCTTTTACCCACTACCTACTACCTA
>JASJCW010000037.1 GCA_030065265.1 Prochloraceae cyanobacterium | reverse complement strand
TACCTACTAACTATTCCCTGCTTTTACAATTAGTGTCCTAATCTATAGTTCAGTTGCTATACAATTAGTGTCCTAATCTATAGTTCAGTTTCTATAAAACAATATCTTAGTTGAAAAATTAACAGCAAACAATTAACTAAAAACTCAAACATTTAGTAAACATTTGAGTTTTGCAATTACTAAGAAATAAAAAAGCAAGATAAATTGCACTATGGCACTCGGGCTAAAATCAAACCAAACCATTGATTAGAATCCGTTCGAGATTGAATCACTTTAAAACCTCGATCTTGGAAATATTTTCTCATTAAATCGAGATCGAATTTGCGAGAAATTTCAGTTAAAATAGTTTCTTCTTTTTGAAAATTTACATTTAAATTTAAAGCTTTTAAAGAAACAGAATGCGATCGCAAACTAATTAAATGCATTTCAATTTGAGAGCAATCGACATTATAAAAAGCATCATGCTTAAAGTTATTAAGATCGAAATTACCTCGATACTTCCAGTTGAGATGCTCCAAAATATTTAGATTGAAAGCGGCTGTAACCCCTTGGGAATCATTATAAGCAGCTTCAAGAATATCGAGTGGTTTTTGTAAATCTACTCCTAATAAGAAATAATCTCCACTTTTAAGCGCAGCTTTAATTTCAGCAAAAACGCGATCGCATGCTTCGGGATTAAAATTACCCAAACTACTTCCTAAAAAAAAGACCATTCTGCTAGTTTTTGAAGGTAACAATCGCTTTAAAGCTTGGGAATAAGTTCCTACTAAACCATCAATTTCTAAATTAGAATAATCGATTAATAAGTTTTTTGCACTTTCAGCAAGAATACCTTCACTGATGTCGATCGGAATATATCTTAATCGAGATCCTAAATTAGAATAAGCGTTGAGTAACAGACGAGTTTTTGTCGAGCTACCACTCCCTAATTCTACTAATTCGCAAACACCGGTTAGATTTGCTATTTCTCCAGCATATTGCTCTAAGATAGCTGTTTCTGTACGAGTTGGATAATATTCTGGCAACTGACAAATTTTTTCAAATAATTGAGATCCTCGATCGTCGTAAAAGTAACGAGGTGGTAAAGATTTCTGATTTTTAGTTAACCCTTCAATTACATCGTTACCATTATCTTTATTATCTCGATCGCGATCGACTAACCTTTCTATATTCAAGCGTTGCTTGTGAGAAATAGGTAACATAAAAACTCTTCACGAAATTTGCTTTTATTGCAACATACCTGAATCTGGGACAAAATTAAACCTCGGAGTAGATCGAATTGAGTCGAATAATTGCTTCGTTAAAAGTTTAAATTTTAATTAAATTAACTTCATAAAACAGTTACTTAAAAATAAATACCGTTACAATATCTATTTGAAGATTAAACATACTTAAGCATTTTTACAATGAAGGAATAGTATGACAGCAGATCGAAAGAATCTTAGTTATTGCTTTCAACCGCATTGCCAAGATCCAGAAAACAACAGCAATAGCATAAAATGTGAATGTTGTGGAGCTTCATTATTATTACAAAACCGCTATCGAGCTATCAAAATTATTACTAAAACAGATATCCAAAGAACTTTTAAAGCGATCGATTCCCACGATTCATTACCTTATTACTGTATAGTTGAACAATTTTTATCTCCTATAAATAAAGAAGAAAATACAGCCAAATATACGGCAATAGAAACAGAAATATTCCAAAAAAAGTTCCAAAAATTGAACGATCGCGCTCGGATTTCCCGACTATTAAGATCTTTTATTGAAGACGAATATCAATATTTAGTGCAAGAGTTCATTCCTGGTCACAATATAAGTCAAGAATTAGCTGCATATGGAGCTTTTAAAGATAACGAAGTCAGACAACTATTACTAGATATTTTACCAATATTAAAATCGATTCATTCTCAGGAAATAATTCATCGCGCTCTCAGGCCGGAAAATATCGTTCGTCGTCAAAAAGATCGCAAATTGGTATTAGTTAATTTTGGACTTGCTTCCCTTGCAAATCCTTCAAGCTATAGCGCGCCAGAACAAATTAAAGGAATTGCAACTTATGCTAGCGATATTTATAGTTTAGGAATAATTTGCATTCAGTTATTAACTCAAATAAAACGAAAAAATATCTTAGAAAATAGAGACAATATTTTAAATTGGCGTATTTATTTGCAAGATGAAGAACTAATTAGCGAATCTTTAGGAAAAATTATAGATCGGATGGTAGAAGAATCACCTCAAAAACGCTATCAATCCGCAGCAGAAATTTTAAAAGATTTAAATCCTTCCAGTAATTTAATCGAGTCGATACCGTTTAAATCTTCAGTAAAAGCTGCGATCGCGATCGTATTAGCATTACTCGCAACTCGTTATTTATTGATGCCAGCAAGAACCGCAATCGATGGTTCTAAATATATTAGTTATACTAACGCAATTGCCAAGACCAAGATTTTCAAAAATTCTTCTCAAAATGCAGTTTTATGGGCTATCTTAGATGGAAAAATAAAACCTTTATCATTGCAAAGTGTCAAGGTAAAAACCAGAATATCTGGTAATATTGCGATCGCACAAATCGAACAAACTTTTACCAATCCTTATAATAAACCTATCGAAGCAGTTTATCAATTTTTTCCAGCAGCAGGAGCTAATATAAACGGGATAAACGTAAAAATAGGCAACAATAATTTTCAAGGCCAAATTTTCAAAAAAGCGGAGGCTATTCGTCTAGCAAATTTGACAATAAAGGGAAGTAAAGCAGTTAATAAATATGGCAAAAAAACTGGGGCAATTGCTTTAATGCAACAATCTGAAAATCAGCTTATTACTAACTCAATTAAAAATATTTTGCCCGGACAAACCGTAAAATTTGAAATGCTATACAGTAGCAAAGTTGAATTTATAAAAGGTAAATATCAATATCATTTTCCCGTGAATGTTTTACCCAAGTCAAAAGGTAAAATAGCCTTAAACAAAAATGATTTTATCGATATAGTTGTCGAAATAGACGGAGGAATGTCAATTTATGATGTTAATTCTTCTAGTCATAAGATTGCAGTTCGTCCTACTAGCTTAGGAGTGAAAATTGAATTGATTTCAGGAGAAGATTCTCGCGATCGCGATTTTATTCTCAGTTATAAATTATCTTCAATTAAAACTTCAGCAAAAGTCCCAATTGAAACTAGATCCAAAGGCAATTATTTCAATCTTCGTTTAATTTCTCCGAAAAGATACTATCGAGAGCAAATTATTCCTAAAAACTTTGTATTTGTAATAGATACTTCCAGCCTTAAATCTAAAAATACTCTCGAAAAATATCGGGAATTAACGAGTTCTTTTATAGCTAATTTAAGAGCTGAGGATACTTTTAATATCATTAATTCAGCCGACAATACTAAGAAACTAGCCGATCGCCCGCTTAAAAATACATCTGAAAACAGAAAAATTGCTCTCGAATATATTAATAATTTACAAGCCCGAGGCAATAAAAAATCAACTAGAGAAATAGAACGAGACTTTAACTTATCTAACGATTCAAAAGATCGTTTGAGTTCGGTAATTTTGATAACTAATCCTTTGAGTAATAATAGCGGCGCAATAATTAATGCAATCCAAAAGAGTCTTAAAACAGAACAAAATTTTTATACTTTTGCCATAGTTCCTGCTTCAGATCGCTTCTTATTCGATGGTTTAGCCCGCATTAAACTAGATAATTTGACTGTTATAAAAGATCGCTCCAAAATATCGGAAGTAGTTGAAAAATTTATTCGAGAAATTAACCAACCATTATTAACTAATATTAAATTAGATTGGATCGGTTCTGGCGAAAAACCGGAAATTTATCCCCTTAAAATTCCCAATTTAATCGCCGATCGCTCCGTATCATTATACGGATTCAAACAAGATGGAATTCCAGGAAAATTAAAGATAACTGGAGACCTTGCTGAAGGTAAAAAATATCAAACAATCGTCGAGATCGATTTTAGCGATCGCGATGAAAACCCTTTCATTTCAGAACGCTTTTTAGAGTTAATTCCTCGATTGTGGGGTCTTGCTAAGATCGAAGAACTATCCGATCGCTCAAATTTTCAAGCTCGAGAAAAAATCTTAACCGAAACCGCAATTAAACATCAAATCCTTTCTGAAGATACTGCTTTTATTGCTATTGCAACAGATGAGGAGTAGGAATTAAAAGGCAATAGGCAGTAGTCAACAGTTCATAGGAATCGAGATTTAACTCTAACCAATTGGAATCTTCAAGAAGTTGGGGTATTAAAGCGCGAAAACAAAGTGTACTGCCTTTGACTTCCTCCGGCATAACGACAAAGCAAGCGGCAGATAGATATTCGGGCGCGGATATAAACTTACGAATTAATTCCTTCTGCCTTCTGCCTTACCACCGTGGGTGGTTAAAAACTAGTGTAAGTATCGATCGCATTTTGCATTTTACTAATTACCTCATCGACGGCGATCGCCCCTAACTCACCAGATGCGCGAGTGCGGATACTGACTGTATTTGATTCGACTTCTTTTGCACCGACTACTCCCATAACGGGGATTTTTTGTTTTTCCGCATTGCGAATCATTTTACCCAATCTGTCTCCAGAAGTATCGACTTCAGCGCGAATACCCAAAGCTTGCATTTTAGCAACTACTTCTTTAGCGTAAGGTAAAAAGTCATTGCCAACAGCTAAAAACCGCGCTTGAATTGGGGCCAACCATAAAGGAAAATCGCCGGCATATTCTTCGATTAAAATACCGATCGTCCGTTCTAAAGAACCGAATGGCGCGCGGTGGATCATAATCGGACGCTGACGCGATCCGTCCTCAGCTACATATTCTAAATCGAAACGATTCTCAGAAGGTAAATTATAATCGACTTGAACTGTGCCTAATTGCCATTCGCGATCGAGGACATCGGTAAAGATAAAATCTAATTTCGGCCCGTAAAATGCAGCCTCTCCGATTCCTTCAAAATAATCCATTCCCAGCTTTTCTACAGCGCGACGAATTGCATTTTGGGATTTTTCCCAAGCTTCATCAGATCCGACGTATTTATCCGAGTCTGGATCTCTAAAACTGAGTCTAGCTTTAAAATTCTTCAGTTGCAGGCTTTTAAATACGTTCAAAATCAAGTCTACTACTTTCAAAAATTCCTCATCTAATTGTTCGGGAGTAACGAATAAATGAGAATCGTCCACAGTAAAACCGCGAACCCTAGTTAAACCGTTTAATTCCCCAGATTGTTCGTAACGGTAAACAGTTCCAAATTCTGCCAGACGCATCGGTAAATCTCGATACGATCGCAACTCGCTTTTATAGATTTGAATGTGGAAAGGACAGTTCATCGGTTTGAGGAAGAATCCGTTATCGACCGAAGCCGCTTCTTGACTTTCTGCCATAATCGGAAACATATCCTCTTTATATTTTTGCAAGTGTCCCGAAACTTTAAAGAGATCGCCTCTGGCAATATGAGGAGTAACTACGGGTAAATATCCCCGTTTGAGTTGTTCTTTTTTCAAAAAGTCTTCTAAGGTCGATCGCAGTATAGTTCCTTTCGGAGTCCATAAAGGTAAACCCGGCCCGACTAGATCGTTAAATATAAACAGTCCTAGTTCCTTACCTACTTTACGGTGATCTCGTTTTAAAGCTTCTTCTTTGAGTCGTTTGTATTCTGCTAGTTGTTCGGGAGTTTCCCAAGCAGTACCGTAAATCCTTTGTAATTGAGCTTTTGTTTCATCTCCGCGCCAATAAGCACCCGCGACGCTTTCAAGTTCGATCGCCTTGGGGTTAATATCGCCAGTATTTTCGACGTGAGGGCCGGCACATAAATCCCACCACTTATTTTCTAAATGATAGAGAGTAATCGGTTCTTGAATGCTATCTAAGATTTCTAACTTATAGGGTTCTTGAATCGCTTCGATGCGTTTTTTTGCTTCTTCTCTGCTGATTTCTTCGCGATTGACTGGTAATTTTTGCTTGATGATTTTGATCATCTCTTTTTTGATTGACTTGAGATCCTTTTCTGTAAAGGGTTCGGGACAATCAAAATCGTAATAAAAGCCTGTTTCCGTCCAAGGGCCGATGGTAACTTGTGCTTTAGGAAACAGTTTTTGTACTGCCATCGCCATTATATGAGAAGTAGTATGACGAATTTTTTTGAGGTGTTCTGATTCGGAAGTACGAGGAAGTTTAACCATATTGTTTTACAAGTCTTTTTGAATCGCAGGCATCGGCCGCTTATTTCATTTTATGCTCTGCGCGGCAAATTTTCGGTAAAAACACCGGTTGCTTTCTTGCAAATCACAAAGACATTTTCAGATTTTAAATAGGCAACAGGCAAGAGGGAATAGGCAAGAGGCAACAGGCAACAGGTAATAGGCAACAGGTAATAGGCAAGAGGGATCGAGATTTAACTTTAATCAGTTGGAACTTTTAAGCTGTTGAGGTATTAAACCCAAAAGCCGCCCGAAAAAAAGCGTATCGCCATAACGGAGCAAGAAGGAATGAGGGAAAGATTTGCCTGGCTATTTTCCCTGTTGCCTTGGCCCTCCGGCCGATCGACAATTTTCCTTGAAGTCTTGATACCACGATCGCTTTCCTCGAAATATTAAGAAATTCAAGAGTATTTATTAACTTTTGTAAAAAAAGTTAAGATAAAAAAAGAATTGTAAGTAAAATTTTAAGCAATGCTCCCTTCTCAGCCCAAAGAAAATGAATTACTCAAAACGATTCTCGAACCCCTCTTAGAGGACTTCCAGTATTGGTTTAAAAATTCAAGATCACTGTTAGAGACCGAACAATTAACATTTTTATCCGAACGAGAAAAAGCCGAATTATTAGATAGAATTAAGAAAACTCAACAAGAAGTAAGAGCTACTCAAATGCTGTTCAAGGCCACTGATGGAAAAGCAGGAGTAGACCCGCGAACCTTGATCCCCTGGCATCATTTAGTGGTTCAATCCTGGGAAGTCTCTAAACGTTGGCGAGAAGAAAAGAAAAGCGATCGAGGAAACTTAGGCTATTAACTTAATAAATAAATAAAAAAATTGCCTTTAATCTTGGTAAGCTAATTAAACAAAGCAAAGTGTTATATTTGGTTTCAAATTTTTAACGTAGTCGCAGAAAGAAAATATTTTTCAGGAGGACAATAAGATGTTACACCTAGCCTACATTTTGGTATTTACGATCGTTGCTTTTTTGGCGATCGGCAATCTCATCCGCAGTTTGATTACCCTCAGTTCAGAATCTCAGCGTAATTACCCACCCGCAAATAATAGAAGACCAGTTCCTTCTACTCCCAAGTATGTAAATAATGCTCAAATTCATCCAGAATTGTTAGATAAAAGCGGCAATCCAATCAAAGAGCCTTTATTAGTCATGCGTTCCGTTTCAGTTGAAGACGCTCGCAAGCAGCTTAATTCTCTCTATAATTCTTCCCCCTCTCCAGCTAGGGATGAAGAAGAGGCTTAATTTTATAGGCTGTAACATTTTAATTAATTTTTTTAAAATTATTGAATTATAAATCTTAGTGCAGTAACTCCTCTATTTGAGTGGTTACTGTATTTTTTTTCTTTTCTCGCGATCGTAGTTTTGACTTGCAATTAAAATCAAGCAAATAATTGACTTATTTTACCGAACAATTTAAGATTATTAAGAAATTATTGAAGAACAATTTAACTGTTTTTTGATTTTAATTATTAACGTAGTAACTTTATAGTAAGAACCATGAAACGTAGAAAATTTATTAAAATTTCTCTCGCTAGTAGTATTATTTCTCCTTTAATAATTTCTAGCTGTACAAATAGAGAAACAAACAATAATAATGCTCTAATCTTAGCAACAGCTACAACTGGAGGAACTTTTTATCCGGTAGGAGTAGCAATTTCTACTTTAATAAATCAGAAATTAACTGAATCAGATCGAATTAGTATTAATGCTATAAATTCAGCAGGATCGGGTGAAAATATTCAATTGCTAAAAAACAAAGAAGCAGATTTAGCAATTTTACAGGGTCTATTTGGCGCAATGGCTTGGCAAGGTAAAGGTAAATATGAAAGTAAGCCAGAAAAAAATCTGCGATCGATAACCATGTTATGGGAAAATGTCGAGCATTTTGTTATATCGGGAAAATATATTAAAACAGGAAATATTGAAGATTTAAAAAGTATAAAAGGACAAACTTTTTCTATTGGTAAGCGTAATTCAGGTACAGAAGTATCCGGTAGAACAATACTAAATGAATTAGGTTTTGATGTAGATAACGATTTTAGGTTAGAATTTATCGGCTATAAAGAATCATCTGCTGCGCTTCAAAACGATCGCATAGCTGGAATGAACACCCCAGCAGGAATTCCAGTAAGTGCTGTAACTCAAGCTTACGCAGCAATGGGAAATAATAACTTAACTATTTTAGACTTTACAAAAGAACAATTAGAAAAAGTTAATACTAATTATTCAGTGTGGAATCTCTACAAAATTCCAGCCAATACTTATCCAGGTCAAAGTCAAGATATTATGACGATCGCTCAACCTAATTTTCTGGCGGTGCGTCCTGGGATAGAAGAAAATGTAGTTTATAAAGTAACTAAAACTATTTACGAAAATCTGTCTTTTTTACAAAATATCCATAAAGCTACTTTGGCAATGAAATTGGAAAGAGCAATTAAAGGATTACCAATTCCTTTACATCCTGGTGCTGTGAAATACTATCAAGAAGTAGGAATGAATATTCCTAAAAATTTAATAAGCGATTAAAATCAAATCAAATCTTGTTGCTAGAATAACCATTACTATAATGAATGCAAGAAAAAACAATAAAAAAAAGAAGCCCTCAAAGTGAATATACCAATATTTCGCAGTTTAAGATTTAAAATGCCTCTGGTTGTTTTATCCGGGGTAATTCCATTAGTATTAATAGCTATTTTCTATGCTAGCGAACGAGCCACTAAAAAAATTCGTCAAGAAGCCAGGGAAAACATGGCTTTAAAAGCTGAATTGCTTGCTGAAAGTGTAAATAGATGGGATGAATTAAATGCTAAAGCTGTTATAAATTTAAGCAAACAGCCAGGAATCGTAAGTCTAGATCCACAAAGTCAAGAAGCAGTATTAAAAAACACTATAGATACCTACGATCATTTCTATCTAGCGATGACCACAGATCTAGAAGGTTGGAATGTTGCTCGTAGTGACGAACCAAAAAAAGTATTTTTTGGCGATCGAGATTGGTTTTTAGGCGCAAAAGCAGGAAACGAGCTTACTTATCAAACTTTAATCGGTCGTACCACTAAAAGACTAGCTTTGTGTTTGTCTGCACCAATTGGTGGAAATGTACAGGTAGAAATAGTTGGTGTGAGTGTAGCTTGTACTGATTTGGGGGACATAGTTAAACAAGTTGGCGAACTTAAATTCGGTGATACTGGCTATGCTATATTAGTTGACGAATCGGGAACAGTATTAGCTCATCCAGATCCTGACTTTGTTTCTGGAAAGAAACTTAAAGATTTAAGTTCTTATCCCCCGGTTAAATATCTTTTATCCGGTGGTCGAGGTCATTTATCATTTCAAGATTATCAAGGAAATAAATGGGTATCCTACGATGTACCACTTAAAAATAATTGGGGTATTATCGCCGTCCAACGAGCAGATGAATTTTTACAAAGCGAACAAGATTTTCAGAATTTAGCTTTTTTAATTGCTGGGGTTTCAGTATTAGCTGTTAGTATTCTTACTTGGTTTTTAGCTAATCGTTTAATCGATCCAATAAGTAATTTAACAAACGCAGCTAGTGCCCTTTCTGAAGGCAAACTAGACCGCAGAGTGATAACTAAACGTAAAGATGAGTTAGGTATCCTAGCAAATTCTTTTAACTCTATGGCCGAAAGATTAACAAGCTTTTTTAATAATTTAGAACAGCAAATAGAACAGAGAACAGCTCAACTTAAAGAAGCAAAAGAAGCAGCAGAACATGCCAAAGATAATGCTGAAGCTGCTAACAAATCTAAAGATAGGTTTCTTGCCAACATTAGCCACGAACTTCGCACTCCTCTCAACAGCATTTTAGGTTATACCAAAATTATTCTTTCAGATCCTAAATTAGATTCAACTCATTTCAAAGATTTAACTATTGTCGAACAAAGCGGAAATCATTTATTAAATCTAATTAATGATGTGCTTGACTTTTCTAAAACTCAAGCAGAAAAAATGGAACTGTATCCAACTAGTTTAGATTTGGCTAAATTTTTAAGAGAATTAATCGATCTTGTCAAGATGTGGGCCAAAGAAAAGAATCTTGAAATCAAAGGGGAATGGCGTAATTTGCCCAACATTATTGAAGTAGATGAAACAAGATTGCGCCAAGTATTAATTAATCTTTTAAGCAATGCAATTAAGTTCACTAAACAAGGAACGATAATCCTTAAAATTAAAACGGTAAATAGAATAAACAATAATAATTCAATTCAGCAAACACTCCGTTTTGAAATAATCGATACTGGTGTAGGGATGAGCCATGAAGAATTAAGTACAATCTTCAAACCTTTCGAGCAAGTTGGTGATATTAAATCTAGAGCCGCAGGTACTGGTTTAGGCCTATCAATTAGCAGCCAATTAGTGCAATTAATGGGCGGACAACTAAAAGTTAAAAGTACCTTGGGAATTGGCTCTATTTTTTGGTTCGATTTAACAGTTCCAGTAGTAGAAATTACTAAGAAAAACAATCCCCAACAACAAAGTAACGGGAAAATATCCGGCTATCAGGGCAAATCTCGCAAAATTCTGGTAGTAGACGATCGCGAAGAAAATCGCTTGCTGTTAGTTAAAATGCTCCAGCCAAAAGGGTTTGAAATAGCTACGGCTAATAACGGACATGTAATGATCGAATCTGCTCGTTCTTTTAAGCCAGATCTGATTTTAATGGATTTATTTATGCCCGAAAAAACCGGATTTACTGCGGCTAAAGAAATTCGCCAAATTCCAGAATTAAAACATACTCCGATCGTGGTAGTAACCGCTAGTTCGATCACCAAAGAAACCGGTAGTTATCTTCAAGCAGAAGCAATTTTACACAAACCGATCGACCAAGCAGAGTTATTTGCAACCCTGGAAGAACATTTAAAAATAAAATGGACTTATCAAGCAAAAACACAACCAAAAGCAGTTTAATATCTAGCCGATGAATAAGTTGCAATCTGACCAGAAAATAGAGAAAACCAAAGCAATTGCTATTGCCAGATCCAGATTGCAACCATTTATATATTGGCTGGCTGTTGCCGTAGCTTTATTTCATATTTGGGTCAATACTTTTGGCTTTCTTAGCGAAACTTGGCGCAATAGCTTACATATGGGTTTGTTGGGTGCTTTAGCCTTTTTAATGTATCCAATTGCCAAACAGGGTTCTGTAAAAATAAATTTAATTTTAGATCTATTTTTAAGTATTCTGATTCTTGGGGTTAGTGTTTATTTGATTTTAGCCGATCAAGCTTTATACGATCGCAACGAAGTATTAATCTTGCCCGATCTTATTTTTGCGGGACTGGCGATATTTTTAGTATTAGAATTAACCCGCAGAACTGCCGGAATTATCATTCCAATAATAGCAACTTTAGCCTTAACTTATATTCTTTTTTGGGGTCAATATATTGACGGCATTTTTTATTTTCGCGGTTTAAGTTTGCCGAGAGTTTTGTATCGTATGTACTTTACAGATGAAGGACTTTTTGGTTCGGCTGCTTCGATTTCTTCTACTTCAATATTTATGTTTATTTTGTTCGCTTCTTTCTTATTAAAATCTGGAGGAAGCGAATTTATTATTAATTTATCCAGGGCGATCGCCGGAAAATTTCCAGGAGGATCGGGTTTAGTTGCAGTTTTTGCTTCTAGTTTAATGGGCACAATTTCCGGGAGTGCAGTCGCCAATACGGTATCAACCGGATCGATAACTATCCCAATGATGAAAAAAGCCGGTTTCAAGGCAAAATTCGCCGCAGGAGTCGAAACTGCTGCATCCGTCGGAGGTCAAATTATGCCCCCGATTATGGGTGCTGGGGCTTTTATTATGGCTCAATTAACAGCTTTACCCTATACAAAAATAGTTGAAGTAGCAGTTTTACCCGCCATTCTTTATTTTGCTAATATTGGTTTTTATGTTTATCAAGAAGCAAAGCAGAAAAAACTGCAAGTAGAAGATAGTTTAGGAGGCGATCGCCTGGCTAAAATAATTAGAGAAGGAATTCATTTTTTAGTGCCGATCGCCTTTTTAATTGGTATGTTAATCGCTGGTTATACCCCTACTTATGCCGCCGGTTACAGTATTATTATTGTCGTAATTAGTTCTTGGTTTAGTAAAGAGCATAAAATGAATCTCAAGGATATTTTAGATGCTTTAGCTTTAGGAACTAAAAATGCAGTTTCAACCGGAATATTATTAGTCGCTGCGGGGATAATTATCGGTAGCATTGCCATGACTGGTG
Organism: Prochloraceae cyanobacterium; assembly: GCA_030065265.1. Classification (GTDB taxonomy): domain Bacteria; phylum Cyanobacteriota; class Cyanobacteriia; order Cyanobacteriales; family JASJDA01; genus JASJDA01. The sequence continues at coordinate 18,605 of JASJCW010000037.1, read as the reverse complement.
CGGGAGTTACTTTTTCACAAATGTTAGTAACTTATGCCGGAGGTAATCTATTTTTTGCCCTAATTTTAATTGCGATCGCTTCTTTATTATTAGGGATGGGATTGCCCGTTACTGCGGCTTATATAATGTTAGCTATTTTAGCCGCTCCAGCCCTAGAAAATATGGGCATATCCCTATTATCAGCCCATTTAATTATCTTTTGGCTCTCTCAAGATTCTAATATTACTCCACCGGTTTGTTTGGCAGCATATGCGGCTGCTGGAATAGCGAAAACTAAACCAATGGAAACGGCGATCGAAGCCTGGAAAATAGCGAAGGGCCTGTATATTATCCCCTTACTATTTGCTTACACTGCTTTAATTGACGGCAATATTTGGCAGCAATTAGATGTATTTATTTTCGGATTATTCGGTTTTTACATACTGACATCAGTATTTACTGGCTATTTATTTAGAGCGATCGCACTACGAGAGAAAATACCATTATTAGCACTATCTTGTTTATTATTTTTCCCCGACTTTAGACTGCACTTAATTGGTTTTGCGATCGGGGTTTTTATTTATATTTATCAAACTAGAAAAACTGCGATCGATTCTTAAGAGTTTAATAGATTTATTTGCAATAATTTTCAAAACTCTGGGAATAATATACCTATGAAATTATTACAAATAAGTTCAGAAAATTAGATCTTATGTTAGAAATTTTAGTTACTTGTGCTGTCTCTTTTGTTGTTGGCGGTTTTTTAGGCAAAAAATTAGCAGCACGAGGTATAACAGCAAATACCAATCTCGAACGACATCAAGGCAAAATTTTATTAGGATTAATAGCTGGTGTCATAATTATTATCTCAATTTATCTCTTAAATCTGTTCAATTTAATCCATCAAGTCTTATTTTTTGTTCCGCCGATATTATTACTTTATATTGGGGCTTATCCCTATGAAATTGTTCTGATTGCAGGATTTTTTGTTTTAGGGTTATTATTATTTCTAGAATTGTCTGGAAAAACTTCTTTTCGTCGCAAAATTCAATTATTTTTTGCCATAGCAATTTTAACCGCACCCCTAACAGTATTTTTAAACTCTTATCTTCCTCTAACTAATTCTTTAGGAGAATCGATAATAACCCAAGACGGAGTAGTATTTCAATCTACTTCTTATACTTGCGCTCCTTCTAGTATCGCCACTTTAGCCAGATTTACAAAAAAACATCCCAACATAACCGAAAAAGATGTAGTTAAATTAACTAAAACCAACAAATTTGGTACTAGCACTTTAGCAGAAATAAGAGCGATGGAAAAGCTCGGTTTAAACCCAGAATACAAAAACGGTTTAACCATTCAAGATTTAGTCAAAATCAACCAGCCTGGAGTGCTTCATGTGAGGTTAAAATCTGCTGGAAGAACGATCGGTCATGCAGTTGCACTTTTATCAGTCGATCCGGCAAAACAAGTTCTAATTATTGCCGATCCTCTTTCTGGAATGAAAGAAATAAAATTTAGCCAGTTGAAAGGATATTGGTTTGGTGAAATCGTTTTGATTAGAGTTTAATTTAGCAACTAATACCATTTCTGAAAAATCAGGCTACAGATAACGCTAAAAGTTAAGATCGGCTACAACCTTATTTAACCTCCGACCCCTGACCTCTGACCCCTGACCCCTGACCCCTGACCTCTGACCTCTGACCTCTGACCTCTGACCCTTGAGTCCTGAGTGTAGTCACTTTAAACAGAAAAGGGATAAAGAGCGATCGCGCTGCTGTTAAAAATCCCTTTTTGCAGAATATATCCCTGCCGTACCTAATATTATCGAATCTTTAGAAAAATACGATTTATCCCCTAAAACTTTCACAAGGGACTGTCAAAATTGCTCGTGCAGAAGGACAGTATTGATACTGTAATATTCTGCCTAAATTTAATTGTTTAAGTTCTTCAGCTAGAGAGTGTTGACCTAATACTAAATCAACCGATTCATTAGCTTGAGATATTCCCGTTTCTCTTTGACTCATAATAAGTTCGCTTCGTAATAAAAATCCATTTCGATATGAAATTGGATTGAGATAAGATCTAGCAATTGTTTTTGTCTTTAATTTACGACCCCTTAATCTCAAGATTAGTTGATTATCTACCTTAACTTCACAAGATAACCATTCTGGTTCTTCAAGATAATTAATATCAGCTAGAAACTTTGGATATCCGGCTATTTCTACTCCCAAGAAACGTGGAATTTCAGCAGTTACTGGTACTGAATGAAGATATAACATTGGTTTTTTTGGAGCTTTTCTTAAACTGCCTATGAACAGTGGCATTGCTTCATTTATACTAATTGGAATACTAATTATCACCTCGTTATAAGAGCCAATATCACTTTTTTTGTATTTATATGTTGTAATTGATATGGTTGTATGCCACGGTGTAATTCGATAGGGATTCATTTTTGAAGATGGCAAAATCTTTTTAATTCTTTCTATCGATGCCAGTAATAATACAGACATAAATTCCATTTCTTGATAAAAAAGAGGAATTTTTAGTGAATAATTTTTATAGCAAATATTGACTTGTTCAACTTGTTGAAAGAAATTATCATAATTCATCATATTTTGCTTAATTTCAATAAAAATGATTTCAACTTTTAAATAAGCTGAGTCTAAGTTTTTACCTTCTTTGTCAAACTGAATGGTACAGTATGACAGTGAGGCATAGCCTAGACTCCAGCTCGAAAGTCGAGAAAGTTTTTAGATTCGCCCATAGGTTACTTTTTGAGAAACTCCCTGTATCGATTGACCCCCACTTGGCTCTTCGATTATCAACCTCAAATAAACCTAGAGCAAATTAACTAACTCGTTCGCTCGCATAAACTCCGTTAAAAAGACCTTCCCAGTCGATGCGAGTCGCGACATTTTCCGTCTCTTTAACTTCAAAAGTTTTATTACAAGCTTCGGGAAGTTCGATCGCTTTAATGCAAAGATCTGCGATCGCATCGCGACTCACTTGACCTCTAATATTATCCCCTTGCTCGAAATATAATTCCTTATCTCCAGGTTCTTCGGTTAAAGCACAAGGTCGGACGATAGTATAAGTAAGATCGCTATCTCTGAGTACATCTTCCCCTTTTAACTTCCAGGTCAGGATACCACCTAATTGGTCGTTCATCCTCACTGCGGGGGGTTCTTCTTCGAGATTGAGGCCCGGCCGGCCCGGACGAGTTACCCCAGCAGAACTGACCATTACAAACTGAGGTGTAGGCTTTTTACTGCCGTAGGCTTTGATATAATCTACTTCTAAAGCAAACAAACCGCGATCGAACTTAGGATTTAAACCGCCATCGTATTCAAACTTACTCAGCATTAATTGCATCGAGTATATTTTACTAGCATCAAAATTGCCAGCATCGGGTTTAGTTTTAGCGCGAAATACCGGAATTAAATCTTTAAAAGGAATGCGGACAGTTTTCCAACAATTATGGATCGTATCGAAAGAATAACAATAGCCTACCCCGTCCCATTTGCCTTCGCAACGAGAAATAAACTTATAACGCTTGCCATCACCTTGAACTCGCAGCTCGATTCCTTCATAATTAGATAAATTGAGAGGAGGATCGAAATTTCGAGTCCTCACCGAAGCAAAACCGCCATTATTTTGGGTCGAAACAATACCAGTAAATACAGCTTTTCGATCTTGCAATTCGATCTTACTTTCGCTAACTCCCCCCATCACTACATCATCTACAGCACCCCAACTATTTTCTAAATTAAAAGCAGGATCGGCAAAATCAAATAATGTTTTTTTATCTGCTGGTGCAATATATTCTTTGACAACTGCGACGAGATTTTTAATTCCTTGATACTCGACTAATTCGGGAACATCTACTACTTCAGGCATATAGAATTTTATCCCTTGATAGTATTTTTCGCGAGTTGGGGTATCCCCTTCAACTGGTTGCACTTTTGTCCCCGTACAACAAATGACTTTAGATACTCCTTCCATTAATTGAGGAGTTAAAGTATCTGGAATTGTTATATCTGCTTCAAATAGTTCTACTTTATCCCCTAAAATTTCTTTTGCTCTGTTGCTATCTCTAACTAAAGCACGCACTCGATAATTTTGCTCTAGCAAGCGACTGACAACCCGCTTACCTACGCCTCCAGTTGCTCCAGCGACTAATATTACACCCATTTTATTTTTTTTTCCTCGATCGCTTTGTTTATTATTCGTAAATATTTTTTGCAAACAACTAAGAAAAGGAATAACCTCAAAATAGTTTATCGTTTTTAAAAATCTCTTACCATCCCAGGATCTTTTTTCTTCGCTCACAGTTTTAGCCTGATATTGTCTTCGATCTTAATGATAAAAAAATAACCCTGATAGATAATACCGATTCTGTAGATTCGCAGCATCGATCTGTAGGATTATTTTGAGCGATCGATCTAAATCATTTTGCTTCGTAGAGTACAGCCATAACAATTAATCAAGACAAAAATAGCTTACTAAGATTATTTCTAATTAAAAATTTATTTTTCAAAAAAATAGCAATCAATTCCTCTGCTTGAATTTCAAACATTTAAAACCGGCAAATTTATTTGCTCTTGCTCTGATAAAGTATGTAAGCAATTCCAGCTAAGGGTAAAACAACGACAAAGCCCGCACTAGTTGAAGTCAAAGCTCCAAGTAAAGCCATAACACCGAAAGAGATCCCCGTTAAAGGTAAACCCATCACCAACAGACCGGCGATCGCCCATCCTCTTTGATGCTGTTTAAACTGTTCGATACTCCGCCAATTTCGACTTTTCCAAGCCCATTCATTTCCTTTAGAACCCATAATAAGAGCGACTACAAATCCAACTCCAGGTACTAAACTTAAAAGTCCGATCCAAACTTGATTGGGAAAAGACCAAAATAATGGTAAGAAAAACGCGCCCCAATTCCAACCTTGAATTTCTGCAGGAACGGGTTGAGAAGAACTTAAACCGCACCCAGAATTATTTTTTACTAAGGATTTTTCAGTTGCTTGCTTAGTTCGATCTGTTTTAACTTTCGGCCCTTCTATAAGTTCTTGAACTGCTTGACGAGCCGAACTAAATCTTTTTTCTAAAGCAGGTTCGATTAAGCGATCGATCCAAATGGCAAAATCTTCGCTGATACTGACGTATTTTCTAAATTGAATGCGAAGATTTTTTTGCGGTAATTCCGACGGAGCTAGACCCGTTAAGAGATGGATTAAAGTTGCTCCGAGTGCGTATAAATCTGAGGCTGGTAAAGCTTTGCCCCCAAATTGCTCCATCGGAGTATAACCGTAAGTTCCGACTACGGTAAAAGTACCGCCTTGATTAATCGGTTTATCTTGCACCGAACCAAAATCTAACAAATAGATATTATCATCTTTTCCTAAAAGAATATTGCTTGGTTTGATATCCCGATGCACGATCGCCGGATTGAGTTCGTGTAAATAAATTAAAATTTGTAAAATTTGCGTGGCAATACGCTTAACTCGCGATTCGGCAAATCTTTTCTTTTCGTTTAATAATTGTTTTAATGAAGCACCCGGAATGTAATCTTGAACTAAGCCAAACCACAAAGAGCGATCGTCAACAGAAAAATAATCCCGATATTTAGGAATTTGAGGGTGGTTGAGATTTTGGAGAATCTGAGCTTCTCGCTCGAAAAGTTTGAGATGTTCCCATTGGATCTGTCCCCCTAAAGATAGTAGTTTGATAACAACTTCAGGGTAGCTGCGATCGTGAGATTGAAGATCTTTGGCTAGCCAAGTAGGGCGAGCGGGATTATCCCCTAGTATTTTTTCTAGTTGATAGCGATTTTGAATGATTTGGCTGCTTTCTAGCATCTCGATGGAGCTGTTTCAAGCTTGTAGCGTTTGAGTAGTAATATTTATATAGTAAGCAAAAAATTAGCTCGATACCGATAGTAAAAAGATATTTATTTTTTGAGAAGGCGATCGCTTATCTCGGATCGATTAATCTGTTATGATTGGAAATCGGATCGATTCGATTCTAAAATAATAAAGCCTAATAATTAAATCAAAGGCAAAAAACTTGGCGTGTTGTTTGCACTGCCTGTATATTGGGAGAGAAAAGTGCTATGATGTAAGATTATTAGCTTTATTTTAATTAATAAAGACAATCTTCGCGAGCATTGTGCTTTGAGCCAAGAATAATTTTGGCTGAGATAACAAAAAAGGGCGGTGTGGAAAGATATGCTTGTAATTGAATCCAAAGATCGAGGAAGTTGGGAAAAACAACTGGATTTTAAATTTTACTGGCTCAAATTTGTGTCCGCTTTGTGTAGATAGTCTTCAAGCAAACAAAAAAATCTATTTTTGAATTGTCAAAGTTCAGATATTTCCCGATCGGGATTGTAAGCACAAAACTTCCAAGAAACACAAATGCATAGACTTTTAATTATTGTTAACGCTAAAGTAAAAGAGGGTGGGAAAATCGCAGCCTCACCAGTAACAGAAAAAATGGTCAACGCTCTAATTAAAGCGGTAAACCAAGAAGTAAAGCCTCCTGCCTACACCCAAGCCCCTGGAGAGATTGTAGCGGTAGAAAAACCCAAGCCAATCAGAATAGAAGTAATTGCTGCGGCAAGTTTGTGGTCAGAGCCAGAAAAGCTCAGAAACAACGACTCGGGAGCAATTTACTGTCCTTTGACAATTCAATTACCCCACGAATTTGACTTTCCGGATCGACCTGTTTGGCGAGCTTGTCAAGATATAAAAGGGAGAAGACGCTGGGTAGAAGAGAAATTAGGCTACAAAACCAGCATCAATGATTCTCCCCTAGGAGATATGTGGCTGCCAGTAATCGTTACAGATAAAGGATTGTTCTACGAGCAAATAATTGGCGAAGGAGCAATGCCCAACTCTTATCAACAGCCAGTAAACTTACCAGAACAAACACTTCAATCCCTGTATAATTTGGCTTATAAATTATTTGAGTCAATCGACGCAACTCCAGGGGTGTATTTATTGCAATTTTGTTTGCGGCAATCAAATATAATATTCGATCGCCTTTGGCCGTTTCCAGCAGCCCCGGCACTAGCAAGCATTAAAATGGAACAACCAAACCTATACACTTACCATTGGTACTGTCTCAATAAAAGAGCATTTGCAAATGTAAATGGCAAAGGTAAACCTGCAAACGATCGCGATTCGGTAGCTAGATTGTAAAATTGATAGTTAAGACGAAAAAAACTACCGATCGCGCCACCTTTTAAAAATTGGGGCAATTTTAGCAGGACAAACAGTGAAGTTATTTGGTAAAGAATCCAACTCGGCAACTCAAGAAGCTAAAAAGACGAGTGCTTCAGGCTTAGGAACGTTTGGAGGGGTTTACACGCCCTCAATTTTAACGATTCTAGGCGTAATCATGTATTTGCGCTTTGGGGAAGTAGTCGGAAGCGTAGGACTGATAGGAACGTTAGTAATTGTAACCCTGTCTACTTTAATTACGTTTTTAACTTCCCTCTCGATCTGCGCGATCGCCACCGATAGAGTGGTGCGAGTAGGAGGAGCTTATTACATGATCAGCCGCTCTTTGGGGATCGAAACTGGGGGGGCTGTCGGCATACCCCTCTATTTTGCTCAAGCTTTGTCGGTATCTTTATATACCCTAGGTTTTGCCGAAAGTGTTGTCAACAGTTTTACAGGTTTAAAAGACTTTCAGGTATTTGTAGCCTTAGCCGTCACAATTGTAGTTGCAGTTTTAGCCTTAACTTCGGCAGACGTAGCGATTAAATCCCAATACTTCATTATGGCGGCGATCGCCCTCTCTTTAGTTTCTTTTGTTCTCGGCCATCCCGTCGATAGTGGGGGAAATGCCATCAGTGCCAGTGAAATCAATATGTTCGCTGCTCCAGCAGAAGGTTCTAAATCTTTTTGGGAAATATTTGCCCTCTTTTTCCCAGCCGTAACTGGGATTATGGCTGGAGTGAGTTTGTCGGGAGATTTACAAGATCCGATTAAATCGATTCCGAGGGGGACTTTAGCCGCCGTAGGCACTGGATATGTAGTTTACATGATCATGCCAATTTTCTTGGCAATGCGAGCCGATCCAGCCACTCTAGTCGATAACTCCTCAACGATCATGCAACAAATGTCCTTGTGGGGCCCGTCGATTTTATTGGGGGTTTGGGGCGCAACTTTATCGAGTGCTTTAGGCAGTATTTTAGGCGCGCCGCGAGTCTTGCAAGCTTTGGCCAGGGATGGAGTTTTACCGGACTGGATGAGCTTTTTAGGTAGCGGTAGCGGCAAAGATGACGAGCCTCGCATCGGTACGGCCGTTACTTTAGTGGTGGCGATCGCTGGAGTTTGTATCGGAGATCTCAATTTAATTGCTCCGGTGCTGACAATGTTCTTTTTAACCACTTATTTGGTTTTAAACGTCTCAGCGGCGATCGAAGGTTTCTTGCAAAGTCCTTCTTTTCGTCCTACCTTCAAATTTCCCTGGTTTCTCTCCCTTTTAGGAGCTGGCGGTTGTTTGGCGGTAATGTTTTTAATCAATCCCGTCGCCACAGTCGTAGCTGCAATAGTCGTTTTAATTATCTATTTCTGGTTGCAAAGAAGGGAATTAACCACGACTTGGGGGGACGTACGCAGGGGCTTGTGGATGGCTCTATTGCGGGAAGCAATTTTACAAACCGACCACACTCAAGATACCAAGAACTGGCGACCTTCAATTTTAGTCCTCTCTGGCGCGCCTTCCCGTCGTTGGTCTTTAATTAGATTGGCAGATGCATTAACTCACAAACGAGGTTTAATCACCGTTTCTAGTGTTTTACCTTTAGGCTCTTGCGATCTGGCCAGACAGATGATTTTAGAAAAAAGAATTCGCAATTATCTCGAGCGTCGCGGAGTTCAAGCTTTAGTTCGTTTGATAACTGCTAAAGAACCCTTTGAAGGAGCAACTCAACTAGTCGCTACTTATGGCTTGGGATCTGTCGTTCCCAACACTATCATGATGGGAGATAGCGATAATGCCGCCAAAAGGGACGATTATTGCGCGACGATTGCCACTTTTCACGAAGCTAGACGCAGTGTAATTATTCTTAGAGAATCAAAACGGGGTTTCGGCCGTCGCAAAAAAATCGATATTTGGTGGAAAGGAATGCAAGCTAACGGTAGTTTGATGCTACTTTTAGCTTATTTACTCCGTAAGGATATTGAGTGGCGCAACGCTCAACTATATCTTAAATTAGTTGTCTCTGACGAATCTGCCGCGATCGCAGCTAAAGAGAATGTGAGAAATTTAGTCGAAAAATTACGCATCAGTGCCGTTCCGACGATTTTAATCTCCCAAGGTCGCTCCTTTAAAGAAATTCTCCACAGTTCTTCGGTTGATGCGGATTTAGTTTTTCTCGGTGTTGCCAAACCAGATCGCCCGGATCGAGCGAAATTCCGAGAATATTACGAAAATTTACAGGTTGTAGCTTCGGGTTTATCCACTACCGTAATGTTTGTTTTAGCTGCTCCTGATTTTGCTTTTCAAGAAGTTCTCAGCGAAAGCTAAATCGAATCAAGTGCTTGAATTTTTACTCGATTAAATCGGGCAGAGTTTAACAACTTGACGGGGTAAAATAACCCTAAAGGTAGATCCTTGCCCGGGCATACTTTCTACTTCAATTTTGCCGCTCATTATTTCTACTAAAGACTGAGTAATTGCCAGTCCCAAACCAGTACCAGAATGTTTCCGAGTAATACTGCGATCGACCTGTCGAAAAGCCTCAAAAATATCGGATAAATTTGCCCGATCTATGCCGATACCGCTATCTCGCACAGCAATTTCTATTGTTTCGCGATCGCGCGCGCTCACCGTTATTTTAACTCCACCTTTATCTGTAAATTTAATTGCATTAGAAAGTAAATTAGTCAAGATCCTTTTGAGGCAATTACCATCATTAACAATTAAAGGACGAGCTAATTTTAAATCTATTTCTAGACTAAGATCTTTTTTTTCTGCCAGAGAGCGCAGTTCTTCAGTGGTAACTGTTACTAATTCAATTAAATCTAATTCTTCTAAATATAATTCTACATGGCCTAATTCTAATTTAGAAAAGTCTAATACTTCATTGACTATAGTTAATAAATTTTCCCCATTTTGGAGAATTCGTTTTGTCATTTGTTGTTGTTTGTCTGTTAAAATCCCATGACGTTCTAACAATAACATTTGAGAAAAACCCATAATTGCATTCATCGGAGTTCGCAATTCGTGGGACATAACTGCTAAAAATTCTGATTTGAGTTGAGAAATTTCTTGTAACTGTTGATTTTGAACTTCAATTCGCTGGCGTTGCCTTTCTAATTCTTGATTTTGAGTGACCAGCAATTCGTTAGTTTCGCGCAATTTTTGATTGGCCGAGTCTGCTAGCATTTCGGCTCGATGAATGCGAATTGTATTCTTAAGCATTCGAGCTAAAATCTTGGGGGAGATCTTTGATTTTGGGAGGTAATCGTAAACCCCTGCTTTCATTAACTCTACTGCAATTTGTTCGTTTCCGTGTCCGGTAAGGACGATCGCGGGAACTTTAATTGCTAGTTTTTGTAATTCTTTAACTAATTCTAAACCATTCCAATCTGGCAAAAGATAATCGAGACAAATACAATCAAAATTATTTGTTTTGAGAATTGCGATCGCGCTCTTAGCATCGTTTACTTCGGCTATTTCTATGTCTAGATCGGTTTGTTTTAAGTCGCGATTTATCGCCATCCGATCTACTATTTCATCGTCTACGATGAGAATTTTTAACTTTCCTTCCATTTTTTAATTATTCCTAAAAAGTTGTTGACTCTAAAAAAGTTTTAACGCTACCATCTCGAATTAAAAATACTCTAATTGTCAGGCTCTCTTGATTGGCAAGTGGAGCAATAAAAGTTTCTCCTGGAGATGGTATTCCGGTGCGATCGCGATAGATTTTTGCCGGATAACCTAAAGGAATCACGCTGATTAACGAGCCGTTGCGATCGACGATCAGGCGATATTCTAAATCTCTATTTAAATCTTTGATTGGCTGCCATTTCGGTTTTAAATAGTTATTTACTTCGGCTAATATTGCCATTTCATTGTCATTGCTTCTTCTGGCTAGAGAGTCTTTATTTGCTCGGTTAGATTCGATCGCTCGATCTGATTTTAAAGGGGGTAATGGCGGCAATTTTGGATTGATTTGAGGAGATTGATTAACTTGAATTTTTTCTGGTTTTGCTTGAGATTTTGGTGGTGGTGGGGGTTGAGGTTGAGTAGTTTGTTGAGGTAAAGATTGGGATTGTCGAGCTAAATTAGCTGTTTCTTGAGATGATAAAGATGGTTTTGGTGGTGGGGGATTTTCTGGAATTGGGGGAGATAATACTTCAAAAGATCGATCTACTTTTAAATTAGATTCTGCTGCTTCGTTTTGCGAAGATTGTGAGATTGTTTGGGATTGAGGTTCGAGGGGAGTAAATATTCTCGAAGCGATCGCTGCGAGTCCTAATAATAAGATTGATGCTGCTGCAATTTTCTTTTTCAGGGTAAAGTTTAAAGTTGATTTTTGTGAGAAATTTTTGCCCGCTACCATATTATCCGTACTGTATTTATCTAAAGCTGTTGCTAGATCGAATAGTTGCAGGGGACTCAATTCAATTTGTTTGCCAGATTCTTCCGTTGCTAAAGAGCCTAAAAATAACTCGTGGGCTAATAAGTTTTTTGACTGCAAACTGGGATTATAAGTATTATTAGTAAAACTAGATTCTTTGGCAATTTTATTTGATAAGTCTTCTGAGTTTAGAGCTAAAAATTTTTGCACGTAATTATTGACCGCAAAGGATAATTGTTGTAATTTCTCGCGATCGCCAGAAATAATTACTTTTTCTGTTTTGGTGGCTTTGGGATCGTCAAAATGCAATTCAAAATAAATATTTTCTTCCTTGCTGCGGTTGAGCAAACTTAATATAGGTACATTCTTTTTCCTCACTTCTAGGGTGCAAGTTGGGAGGTTATATCGTCCGATCGTAGATGGTGGCATTTTTAATTTGATTGTCTGATAGAATACAATTATCCAGAATAGTCTAAAAGAGCCAACCACAAACGACGATGACCGTTGGCACTACTGTAAAAAAGTAAATCGATTAAAAGTTTTTGCGCTAAATTGGATAAGCTTGTAGGAGCTAGAGAGTCTTTCAATTGCATTCGCTCTTGATAAATGTTAGTAAAAGCATCGAAATAATCCCCTAAAATGCGATCGCGATGTAGGGGTAAATCTTGTTCTACCGATTTTTCTAAAATCAAACAAGCACGGCGAATCGATTGATGATATTCTTCGGCTAAATGACAAATGATTAATACCAGAGATCTCGCCTCTTCTACATCCATTTTTTTCCTCCCTCCCGAACTCTTCCTTTGCGGATTCGATTGTCTCAAACGCCACAATGAAAGGCGATCGGCAACGACTGACTCTAAATGAAGCTTTTTCGCTGCTTTGATGACTGCTTCTGAACCGATCTCCGTTAAGGACTCTAAAGCAATTAAAAGTAAATCTAAATGGGTTTTGATATTTTCTAACTGTTGGATGTCGGGGGTACGCGCTACTGAAAAATCTTGACTTTGAAATGAAAATGATTTCTCATTAGACATCGAACCGTTCAGCTTGAGCTTTTTATTCGGGGGCATAATTGAACTGGTTGGTTAGCTCGATCTCTCTTCAAACAAGACTACAATAATTGATGTTTGGTTTCTCAAAAAATTTATTTTTGAATTTTACTATTTTTGATCTTAAGATGTTGTTTTCAGAAATCTTTTTGATTTTTGCAGGGAATTACATACATATTAACTACTAATTTTTCTACCGCGCTAAAAAATCGGCGATCGCATCATTCTCGACCGGCTTTAAATAAGATTGATTTTTGAAAAATACTTCGTTTATCTATTTTAAAATAATTATATTTTTAAGGATTGATTGCAAATTACTTATTAAAAAATCACCTTTAATATTGACATATTATATTAAATTTGCTTCAACTCGAAGTTTTTCTGGTATAATCGAGAAATAAAAACTTATGTGGTAGTAGAGTAAAAAATTGCAACTATGACTTTTTCACCAGTAGATCTTGAGAAAAGTTATAAAGCTCTTAAAATAAAAAAAGGAGCAACTCTAGATGAAATAAAATCAGCATATCGAAAATTAGCTCGTCGATATCACCCCGATTTAAATCCTAAAAATAGAAGAGCAGAAGCTCGTTTTAAAGAGATCACTGAAGCATATCAAATACTCAACAACCACCACCGCAAGGATGACGAACAGACTGGTCAGAGCCAAATAGAAGAGCGAGGCACTAGCATAAACCAGATAGTTAATAACATTGCTAAAAGCATTGGAGGTATTTTTAAAAATTAAAATCAAAAGCAAATCAAAAAGCGAAACCAGTTTTGTTCGGATCTAGGCAATAGATAACCGAGTTAAAACCTGATACATTTATATTAGAGTTGTTGAAGGTGATAAAGTTTAGCTTCAAGATAAAAAAAATATATAGCGATCGAAACTACCTCGGCGCGATCGCTTCAAAATCTTAATATTTAGCTCTTGCTATTAACTAAAATAAATAAATATTATACTCAAGCTAACTTTTCGCCGAATCTAAAACTAGAAAAAATGTAACAAACAAGCGAGATGCAATTCAAGAGGTGTTATCTTAAGAATTGTTAGGGGCGCGTGGCTCAGTGGATAGAGCAACGGATTCCGGTTCCGTAGATCGGGGGTTCGAATCCCTCCGCGCTCGTTAGTTTATGAAGATTTCCAAGTACCGTGAAATCCGTGAGTAACTACTTCAGGCAACTGTAACGTACAAACCGGTTCGCTTTCTAAATTCTCGCTATTGTAAATCCAAACTTGGCTGGTATGACTGCTAGCGTCGTAAACAACAGTTAAAAGCCAAATTTTTTGCAAGTCGATAGCATCGCGAACGGGAATAGTTTCACTAGGATAGAAATTATCTCCTAAATCGGCTATTGATAGATTACCAGTTTGGCGATCGAAGCGAGCGATCGCATTAAAAAGTTCGGCAGTCAGATCGCTATCGTCTTGATAAGTAGATAGATAAGTGTAACGCCAAGGTTGGCTTGTTGCTTGTGAAACAACGACAGGAAATTCACATTTGCGGTCTAAAAGTCGTTCTTGTTTAATTACTTTAGCAGTTTTGGGATCGAGATTGATTTGCCATAAAGTACCTTTTGCTGGAGTTGTTATCGTACCAGTCGGCACTTCTTTTAAATTTTGATTAGTTTGAAAGTCTGAAAAACGAACTAATTCAACAATAATTTCAGCTCCGCTCTCATCTAAATAAGCATTGGTAAAATGCCATTGATAGAAAGGATCGGTAACTGAGCGACTGAGAAGAGATAGACTATTGCGATCGAAAATGAGTATTTGCGTACCTAATTCCGGTTTCCAGGCGATCGCATCGCTAAAACTAGCAATTCCCAAACCAGCAGGAACCAAATTTACCCTAACTGGAGGCACAAAAAAGACTAAATAAGGGCCGGCCATGACAAAATCGTGCATGACTGGCAACCCTTCTAAATTAAAAGAATTTCTCTGGATAATTTTGCCAGTGCGATCGCTGCGATATAAATTGAGAGTAGCGTTTATGCCAGCTACAACACCAAAATTAAAAATCTCGCCAGTTTGAGGATCTACTTTGGGATGAGCAGTAAAAGTATCTTGACCCTTTAATCGATCCAAACTATCCAATCCGATCGTCTCTAAAGTATTCAGATCTAGAGCGTGAGGTTTACCCCCTTCCCACAAAGCCAGCAAGCGATCTGGCAAAGCCAAGACTGAGGTATTGGCAGCATTTTTGAGATCTTTAATCCAATTATTCCAAACAGGGCCTGGTGCAGTCATACCGTAATTGGCAAAAATAAGCGCATCCGCCTCAGTTTCAGCTTGATAAGCCGAGGTTTGAACGTAGCGATAGACACCCTCAGCCCCATTATCCCTGAAATGAACTGCTAAAATTGCTCCATCCCCATCAAACCAATGTCCCATAGTTTGGCCTCCTCTCGAGAGTCGGCCCGGGCCGTTGCGATAGAGAGTCCCCCGCAAACCAGGAGGAATATTACCGGTGAGTAGGGATAAAGGAGTGAGAGGAAACTCTTGAGCAGGGGAGGCGATCGCACCCCACCAAGCCGCTTTAAGGTTTGAATCTGAAGCTGTTTCGATCATTACTATTTGAATTCAATCTTTTTTTTTTGTCTGTTTAAACAAATTTAAATCGATGCCTCTTGACTCTAACAAACGCTTGCGTTTTTGACGGGCGATCGCTTGGAGGTCGATAATTCGATCGGTTTCATCGACTATTTCTCCGGTCAATACTTCTAAAACATCTTCAAGGGTAACTACTCCAGAAACCCCACCATATTCATCTAAAACAACCGCTAAATGTTCGCGAGTTTGTTGAAAAGTTTTTAGTAATTTATCGGCTTTAACTGTTTGAGGAACGAACTGCACCGGACGAACTAACTCTTTAATTTTACTGTCGCTTTTTCCCTCGAGAGTAGCTTCTAGCAATTCACTTTTTAAAACCAAGCCGATCGTGCGATCGATAGTTTCTTCGATCACTAAAATGCGGCTATGTTGGGAGGCAATTATTTCTTTTTTTGCTTCGGCTAAAGTCAATTCTCCCTTTAAATAAGTAATTGTCACCCTAGGTGTCATTAAATCTGCTGCAGTCAAATCGTTTAATTGAAAAACTCTTTGAATCATTTCAGCTTCATCATTTTCAATTACACCTTCTTGGAAACCGATATTAGTTAAAAGTCTTATTTCTGCTTCATTGGTAGTCGGCAATTTTTTGCCTTTTGTAAAAGGTAAAGTAACCCTTTCTAGCAACCAAACCAAAGGAATAAAAATAACCGTAATAAACTGAACTGGTATGGCAACAACTAAAGCAATACTTTCAGAAAATTTTTCACCTAAAGTTTTGGGCACAATTTCGCCGAAAACAATAATCAAAAAAGTCAGAACTGCCGTGAATATTCCCAACCAAGTATCGTTCAATTTACTCGCAGCTAAACTACCAATTACAATACTGCCGACAATATTAAAAATATTATTGAGAATGACAATCGTAGCGATCGGGCGATTGATTTTTTGACGAATTGCAAAAAGAGCCAGTGCTGCTGTTTTTTTCGATTGTGCCAATTGTCTGACGCGAATGCGAGGAATTGAAAGGAGAGCGGTTTCTGTAGCAGCACAAAGAGCCGAACCTATTAGAACAATCAGTACCACGAATACAATTTCAAGCACGAGCGAATTTTTACCTCAGAAGCAGTTTTTAGTAAATTAGTAAATAATAAGAGTAAAATGAACAAAAAATAAATTTTCACCGATGTAAGAATATTTAATATTAATCTTAACTCTAACTCGAGCGCAGATCCCAAAAGATCCGATCCTGAACGAATATCTTTGATAAGATATTTTTTGCGATCGCTAAATTTATCGTCTTAAAGCACACTGCAACTAGAAAAAATATATGAAACAACTACTTGAAGGGTTGCGTAGATTTCAAAATGAATATGTCAACACCCATAAAGAACTATTTGAAGAACTTTCTCACGGCCAGCATCCGAGAACTTTATTCATTACCTGTTCCGATTCTCGCATCGATCCGAACTTAATTACTCAAACCCAACCAGGAGATTTATTTGTAATTCGCAATGCAGGTAATATTATTCCACCTTTTGGGGCTGCTAACGGGGGCGAAGGGGCGGCATTAGAGTATGCTGTAGCTCAGTTAAACGTTCAGCAAATTATCGTTTGCGGTCATTCTAAATGCGGAGCTATGAAAGGCTTATTACAGATGGATAGCCTCTCGGATAAGTTACCTCAAGTTTACGATTGGCTCAAACACGCCGAAGCAACTCGCAGATTAGTTTTAGATAATTACGGCCATTTTGATAAAAAAGAGTTGTTAGAAATTACAGTTGCTAACAATATTCTCAATCAATTAGATAATTTACAAACTTATCCGGTAGTTCGTTCTTGGCAACATCAGGGCAAAATAACTTTACACGGTTGGATTTATCGGATCGAAACCGGTGAAGTTTTAGCATACGATCCCGTACTTCACGATTTTGTTGCGCCTCATTCCCGTTTGCACTCGTTAGAACCAGAATTTAATTTACATCCGAGTTGTCCAGTTCCCGCTACTAAAAATTTATCCTATACGGCCCCAGATTTGCCAATAGCTCCTCATTTATCCACAGAACAAGCTCAAAGAATTTATCGAGGCTCTTCTAGATAAAAGATTGCTATTTTAGGTAAGCAATTGTCACCCCAGATCCCCCTTCTTTTTGAGATGCTAATTCAAATCGTTCGACTTGGGGGTGGCGTTTCAAAAAATCTTGCACTCCTTCGCGCAATTTACCCGTACCTTTACCGTGTATTATCCACAGAGTTGCGATTCCCTTTGCCGATCCGGTGGCGATCGCCTTGTCGAGATCCATTTCTGCATTTGCGACCCGACTACCCCGTAAATCTAAAGTATTTTGAGAAGTTCGCACGGTAAGATTATTGGTCTTTGGCGCGGTTTTAGTGGCTGGGGTATAGTTGCTTTTTGGTTGTCTTTGCGCTGGTTGAACTTTTTGACCGGCTAAGGATTCGACATCGGTGATTGCTAGGGTCATTTTCATCAAACCAAAGCGCACGTTTATTTGTTCGCCATCTTCAGAAATACTAGTAATTTCTCCAGTTTGACCGAGGCTGGGAATTTTTACTTTTTCTCCTACTTTTGGTTTGTATCCCGATCGCTCTTGTTTATTTTGTTGTTGTTTAGCAATCCGATTCGCAGCAATTTTTTGTAAAGATTCTGTTGCTTTTTGGGCGTTTTGTGCGGTTTGTCCGCCTTGTTGTAACTGGCGGATTACGCTGGCGATTTCTGCTTTAGCATTGGCGATCGCTTTTTGAATTTCTATTTCTTGATTTAATTTTAATTCTTTTTCTCTTTCTTTTAAATCGCTTGCTTTGGCTGCCACTTCGCGATAAAAACTTTCAGCTTTTTGTAATAGTTTGCCGGCTTCGTTTGCTTTTTGTTCTTGTTCGCGACGTTGCTGTTCTAAATGGGAAATAACTTGATTGATATCTTCGGATAATTCACCGATTCCACTTTTAGCAAGTTCGATTATTTCTGAATCTAATCCCAATCTTTGGGCTATATTTAAGGCATTAGATCTGCCAGGAATTCCCCATAAAAGTCGATAAGTAGGCGATAAAGTAACGTCGTTAAATTCTACTGAAGCATTTTCAAACCTTTCATCTTGATATTTTAAAGCTTTTAATTCGCCGTAGTGAGTAGTGGCAATTGTTAGCTCTGCTTTATCTGCTAAATATTTGAGAATTGCGATCGCCAGCGCGCTTCCTTCGGCCGGATCTGTACCCGCTCCAACTTCATCTAATAAGACTAAAGAGCGATCGCGATCTTCTAGAGCTTCAATAATTCGGGTAATTCGACAAATATGACCGGAAAAAGTCGATAAACTCTGTTCGATCGATTGCTCGTCGCCAATATCTGCTAAAATTTGCTCGAACCAAGGTATTTCAACTGGGTCTTTGGCGGGAATAAACAA
>JASJCW010000343.1 GCA_030065265.1 Prochloraceae cyanobacterium | reverse complement strand
CTGATTCTCGATCCCGTTGCCTTATTAGCCGTTACCGCCCTATTAGAAGCCCGTTTAACTCAACTCCTGGCAGATCCTCAAATCGATCCTTTAACGAGCAGCAAGTTCGCTCCAGAAGAATTAACAACAATGGCCGATGCTAACGAAATAGCAGCAGCAAAAGATAGCCTCGATGCTAAATTACAACATTGGCAAGATGGCAGAGAAATTATTGCTAGAGATTGGATCGAAGAAATATATCAACAAGTGTATCCAACGGCCAAAAGTAAAGGATTTAGTTGTTTTCTTTCGCCAGTTAAGAAAATTTTACGTCAAGGTAATTTGTCCTCTGTTTGGTTAAAAATGCATCAAGAAGGACTAGATATCCCGTCAATTCTTGCTTCGGCGATTGAGACAGCAGCCCGAGAAGAGGCTGAATTAGAAGATAAATTGTGTCAAGCAAATTTTGCAGCCTAGTCAAAAATTTTTATTTCTGTATAATCTATAAAAAAATTAACAGTGCTTTTCCTGATATCTGCTATAAAAGGTCTGTAGATTAGATTGCGATTGATTACGATCTTGGTCTTGTCGATCGCATCCAATGTAACTAGAGGACTGAGATGCCGAGAGTAGTGTTAGTAAATCCTGAAATTCCGCCAAATACGGGCAATATTGCCCGAACCTGTGCGGCAACCTGTACGGAATTGCACTTGGTGGGGCCTCTTGGCTTTGAGATTAGCGATCGCTATCTTAAAAGGGCTGGTTTAGATTACTGGCCTTATGTCAATTTGCACTACCATGACAAACTCGAAGATTTTCAAGCTCTCGTTGCCAAAAAAGGAGGTAGGTTAATTGGATTTAGTGTTTCTGGCACAACCAGTTATTTAGAATGTGTTTTTCAAGCCGATGATTGGTTATTATTTGGCAAGGAAACTGCTGGATTGCCCCCGAGCTTGCGAGACAAGTGCGATCGCCTTGTTTATATTCCGATGGCTCAGCCTGAAGTTCGCAGTCTCAACCTCTCAGTTAGTGCTGCTGTGGGTTTATTTGAAGCCCGTCGGCAACTCGGATATTTAAAATAATTAAGCGGCTCTGGGAACATTTCCGATTCGATTTCGTCAAGCAGAGTTATTCAATTAGCTTTCAGAAAGAACGAAAAGATAGGAACAATAGCAGATCTGTTCGGAAAATTTAGCTCAGAAACAATAATTTTTTGTTAAAAATAAGGATGGAATATTGTAAAGAAAGTTAAAAATATTTTAAATTATGAGTCTTGCATTCAGAAAGAAGTCAGAAAATACCTAAATTGAGTGAGGAAGTGGTCAATTGAAAGAACTAATAAAGCACAGTAAAATCGAGCCTATTACTCGTTCTGTCCCAGAAAACCCAGACTCGGTAAAAGCTTGTATAGAAACCAGGCAAGATTCTCAGGAAACAAATTCGTTAATCGGCCGTCGGAAAGTAAGGCAGGCTGCTGCTACCATCGGATTGGCTATATCTATGGGAGCAACAGGAATAGTTTTAGATAAAGAAGAAAAAGCTATAGCGGCAGAGGCTATAACTACAAAACCAACTTTGACTAACTTATCCCAAAACAATAAAGGGATTAATTCTAGTTTGACATCTGGAAAACTAACAGTCAAATCATCGGCCAATCAAATCGATACCGCAACTAATACAACTCCGGTATTAATCCATAAAGTCAAACCGCAAGAAACGATCGATTCGATTTCCAGAGAATACGATCTCGATCCCGAAGCGATCGCCGCACATAACAATTTAGATTTATATGGAGCTATAAAACCAGGGCAAATGTTGAAAATTCCCGTAAATAGAGGAATTGTCAATCATTCCAATGCCGAAGATAGTTCCATTTCTCCCAACCTCAAAAGACTAAACAACAAGCAGAAACGCTTAGAAAAAAGTTTGAGCCAGTTAAAACAGCTCAAATCTCAAAAAAACTCAAAAAAACCAATCTTACTAACTCAGTCTGAACCAAAACCGAACAATCTACTTTCAAACCAAGTTGAAGAGGTCAAAGGAAAAGTAGTTCATAAAGTTCAACAAGGCGATACTTTAGGGGAAATTGCAATTCAGTATGGGGTATCGATCGCTCAATTAGTTAGAGAAAACAGAATTACCGATCCCAATGCAATTCAAGTCGATCGGGAATTAGTAATTACTTTAGACAGATCGGAGTCTAGACAATTCCTTTCTAATCGATATATTTCTCGAAAATCCTCAGCAACTAAACAAGATAACCCCCTTGCTTCTCAAACAGACAAATCGATCCTTGCAAAAACAACAGCAAACAGCAAATCTTCCAGCGCGATCGAGCCAACTCTGGAACAAAAAGAAGCAGAAAACAACGATCGAGTCAATCCTTATGTCGCCAAATTAAGAGCCGACATCGAAAAACTCAGACAAGGATATAAAATTGCAGAGAAACCCGAAGCGACTAAAGTTAGCACTAACGTTAAGCCAGCTAATCCATCGCAGGATGATGTTGCCTCTGCTGCTGAGAGATTATCTAATCCTGAATGGCTCAAACAACGCCTTCAAAGACAAAATTCCCGCGATACAACCGATTCAAGACTTGGGTCTCAAACTCAAAATAAACAAGAATCTCAATTACCCGCGATCGATTCTTTAAGAATTTCGAGAAATTCCCGTCTTGGCAAACCAAAACCTCAACTCATAAATTCTCTAGAAGGGGATGGATTTAAGTCCAATAATAGCCTGAAAAAATCCGTCATAAATTCAGTTTCCCCTCAATTGCCTCCTTTGTCCGCAGCAGATCTATATTTACCCTCTAATGTTGAAGATGCTAAAGTTGCTGCAGCTTACTCTTCAGCTCGTTATAGATGGCCTTCTAACAGTGGTATTGTTACCTCCGGTTATGGCTGGCGTTGGGGTAGATTCCATAAAGGAGTTGATATTGCCGGCCCCGTTGGGACTCCTATTTTAGCTGCTGCACCCGGTAAAGTTATTTATGCAGGATGGAATTCTGGCGGATACGGTAATTTAGTCAAAATTAGACATTACGACGGTAGTACCACTCTTTACGCTCACAATAGCAGTATCGTCGTTCGTCGCGGTCAATCGGTCGGTCAGGGTCAAATGATCGCTAGAATGGGCAGCACCGGTTTCAGTACGGGCCCTCATTTACATTTTGAAATCCATAAAGGTCGCGGTGCAGTTAACCCAATGGCCTATTTGCCTAGAAGAAGGTAATCGATCGCAGACTGGGAAATTCCCCAGTCTTTTCCAAAATTTTTTGTTGTTGGAAAATATAGCGATTTTTGTTATATAATTAAAATCGATTAAAAAAAGGCTCGGTAGCTCAGTCGGTTAGAGCAGGGGACTCATAAGCCTCGTGCCGCGTGTTCAAATCACGCTCGAGCCATTTCTAAAAATTTCGGTAACTCCATGTTGTACTGTACGCGTACATTAATAAGTTATTTGTCATCGGTCACAAATTAGTGTCGTCTTAACAAATTAATTTTGAAAATACCGAATCGATCTATTCGATTAATTAACATGGAATGAAAAGTTTAATTTTGATTTCGATCGAGCCAATCTAAATTAAATATACTCGCGTACATCTGATTAAAAACTTTGAGAAGATCCCCTTGACAACAGACTAATCCAGATAGAATTAACTCTGTTTTTAGGTGACGATCGCGTAGATATATTTGTTGTTTCTCGAGAATTTCTCGGTAAATTGCTAATAAATTAGATTTATTAGGACTGTTAAGAACATTTTGTTCGATTACTTGTAAATGTGCCGGATTATCTCGAGCTTTCCAATTAGTAATTATTTCTTCCCTAACCAATTTGGCGATCGCAAGAGCTTCAGTTCCAGCAGTGATATTTTGGCGAGATTGTTTGATTAGGTAACAGATTTTTTGAGTTAAAAAAGGTTGTCCTCCAGTCCAGGCTAGAATTTCTTGCAATACGGTTTTACTGTCGTCGCAGAGATCGCTCAATCCTCGAGCTAAAGGCTGAATTTCGTCAATTTTAAACCCTTCTAAAGTAATTTCACTGCCAATATTAAAAGGAGTCGATCGCAGGTCATTAATTAAAGTAGATGGATTGGCTGCACCGAGTAAAACAAAAGTAAGGCGATTTAAGTCCGGGTTTTGAGGACGATTGTCGTATAAAAAGCGAATCAGTGCTAAAAAATCGTTGGTATCGAAAGATAAACGTTTTATACTGTCAAGTTCGTCAATAAAAATAACTATTTTACTGTCAATAGTTTTTAAGACTATTTCACAAATAAATTCTTTAAATTTACCGATTGGCGAGATCGGATTAAAACTCTTCCACCAACTAGCAAAATTCTTGACACTATCGAATTGAGCAATACCAAGAGATTGAGATAGGCTCAGAACCAAACTAGCATACCATTGTTCTGCATTTAAATTGCTGCTGCCAATTCCAGTTAAATCGATCGCACTACAACGATAAGTTTTTGATGCCAATTGACTCATAATTTTGTTACGCAAGCTCGATTTGCCCATTTGACGGGCGTTAAAGATGTAGCAATATTGAGATTGTAAAATTGCTTGGTAAAGTTGGCGATCGGCTTTGCGAACGACGTAGCTAGCAGCATTGGCTGCTAAACCGCCCCCAAATTGGTAAGAATAGGATAGATCTTCGCCGACTTGTTGTAAAAGAAGGTTTTCTTCTTCGAGTCTTTTGCGATCGCTAATATCTTGAAAGGCTGAAATGGTATATTCGACTTTTCCTGCTTGATTAACGATCGGACTCGTCCAAATATCGAGAGGAATTATCTCTCCATCTCGATCTGGGGAACGAATTTCCATGTCGGGGGTGTAACTGCTTTCACCTCTCAAAGCTTTGCGAATCGGGCTTTTTTCTCGGGGATAGAGGCGATCGCTCCCAGCTAGATAAGTATTGTAACTTTCTGCAAGGCGATCGAGACTGAGGGAATCATCTACTTCTTGACCGATCAGTTGCTTGGCAATTTGGTTGAGATAATAAGGTTTTCCTTCGCCAGTAGTAATGAATACTCCCACTGGTAAGGCTTCTAAAAATTGAGTTAATTGCTGCTCGCTTTGACGCAATGCTTGCTCTGCTTTGATGCGCTCTTCGTAGAGTTGAGCATTTTGAATTGAAATAGCAGCTTGAGCGGCAAGTATTTTTAAAAATTCAACTCTATCTGGCGTGAATACCCCCGTTGAGAGATTATTTTCTAAGTATAAAACCCCTGTAACTTGAAGGCGATCGAGTAAAGGAACGGAAAGAACCGATTTCGAGCGATGGTAGAGAATATAAGGATCGCTATTGTATTGTGGATCGTCGCTCGCATTGTCGAGGACGACATTTTTTTTACTACGAATTACATAGTTAATCACTTTGATCGGTACGATTGGGGTTTGATTTTGAGAATCTACCGAATTGATGGGGAGCGATCGTAAGATATTAACCTCGTCGGATTCAATTTTACCTTCAGCTTCAATCGTCCAGCGATCGTCTTGTTTCAAGATCAAAAAGCTTTTTTGTGCGCCAGCATTTTCAATTAAACTTCTCATTAATGTTGCTAGCAGTTTTTCTAAAACTATTTCGCTGGTTAAGGCTTGATATGATTTAATAACTGTTTGTAAATCTAGTATTTCTCCTTTGGTATTTATACTAGATCGAGGATCGTCTAAGTTTTTTCTTTTGCTTGTTTGGTTAAATATCTCTGGATATTCTTCTTCTAGGGCTTGAACTTTAGCATTTGCACCCCA
>JASJCW010000036.1 GCA_030065265.1 Prochloraceae cyanobacterium | reverse complement strand
TACTGCAAATATACGGTTCTTTAGTCAGTCCTACTTGCCATCATCATGAATCTATCAGATTTCCTGAGTCTTTTTAGTTTACCCTTTATGCAAAGAGCATTGCTCGGAGGGGTGGTGTTGGGGATTTTAGGGGGAATTTTAGGCAGCTTTTTAATCCTGCGTCGTCTATCTTTGTTTGGTGATACGGTGGGACATTCGGCAATGTTAGGAGTAGTCTTAGCTGGTTTATTAGAACTTCCTACCACCTGGACATTAATCGGTTTTACTGTTGCTTTTGGCTTGGGAGTTATTTATTTAATCGACAGAACTAATTTAGGTAGCGATACAGTTTTGTGTATTGCCTTATCAACTTCGGTAGCTTTAGGGACAATCGGTTTTAGTTATTTAGAAGGATATCGAGGTAATTTATTATCAATTTTATTTGGAGATATTCTAGCAATAAGTAATACAAATTTGGTTTTATTATTATTACTATTAGGTATAACTTTAGCCTGGTTAATTATCAGTTTACCAGAGCAAATCTTATTAACACTTAACAGCGATTTAGCCCTAGTTAAAGGCGTACCCGTTCGCAGCCATCGCTATTTATTTATCTTAATTTTATCGATCGCTATTGCTTTAACTATTCGGGCAGTTGGTATTTTGTTAGTTAATAGTTTTCTGGTTATTCCTGCTGCTACTGCCAAATTAATTTGTCAGCAGTTTGTGGCGTTTGTAGCCACTGCTGCTGGTATAGGTGCGCTGAGTGGCGCGATCGGAATGGTCATTTCTGGTGCGATCGATCTGCCTAGCGGGCCCAGTATTGTTTTGGTTCAGGTGGCTGGATTTTTAGCTGCGATTTTATACTCTCGACAGGGTTGAAGATTATGGGTTACAGTAGATTGGTTACAATATGACTAACTAAGAAAACAAAGGACTCAAATCTTCATAAAAGCAGGACAGATGACCAAATATTTTTTTTCCTCTATCTTCAATTGTATTCATTCTTGTCAGATTATCAGCAAAATTATCTTGTTTAATTTTTATATCTTCCTTTGAATCTTTTCCTGATATTGTCATGCTAGCATTAAAACCTGTTGTTTCTTGTATAAGATCGGTTAGTTCCTCATCAAAAGTGAGAGGATACAAAGTATATTCACACTTGTAATCAAACTGATTCGAAATATTACAATATTGTATTAATTCAATGTCAGCTAGTCCTTTTAACTTCCCTTTTTCTATTTTTGTCATAGATGCAGTCTTATTAATAGTATCGTGCCGAAAATTCTTGGTTTTTGTTTTAAGTAAGCTTGTATTAACGCTGTCTGAATAAACTTCTTTTTCGAGATGACACGCTACGACACGGTTAATTACATCTCTATCAAAATACTTTAAGTTTATTCTTTGTCTTTCAGCAATCTGAGAAGCTATTAAATATGGAGGCTTAAATAATTCTACTTTTGATTTTTTACTATTTGCGTTGTTTAAAGAAAATTTTTGATAAACATCAAAAGCCATTTGTCTTTTTTTTAGCTTCTGAATTACCTTGATTACTTGTTTTTCGTCATGAATTATATTTTTAATATTTCTTGACGCGATCTTGTAATTATCTAATCCAAAAGAAGCGAACTTCTCAACTCTAAATTTTTTAAACAAAGAAAAGCAAGTATCTAATAAATCACAAAAGCTTTTTTCATCAGCAAGTACATTTTTATTATTAAATTCATAAAAAAGACACGGTGTCATTGTAACCGCCATATCTATTTCTGTATAATTTTTAAGAAAATTGAAAATCATTAATACAGCAACAGAACGAATATATCTTTTTCTGTTATTGACATTGTATTTGTTATTATCTTGGTATTTCAAGTCATTTAATATCTGATTATCCACGATAATAAACCAAGGTTCTGGCATTCCAAATATAAATTCTAAATGATTTGATAGAAAAATAAAAT
Organism: Prochloraceae cyanobacterium; assembly: GCA_030065265.1. Classification (GTDB taxonomy): domain Bacteria; phylum Cyanobacteriota; class Cyanobacteriia; order Cyanobacteriales; family JASJDA01; genus JASJDA01. Next base: position 29,426 of record JASJCW010000036.1, on the reverse strand, counting down.
TTTGAAGCAATGTATATTTTTCTTCTTGATTTAACTCATTAATAATACTATTTAGCTCACTTAATATTTTTGACATAAGCCTTAAATTATATTTTTTGCTCTATTTTAATAGTAACTCTATATTAGTTCAAATGTATTATAATCGAGTATTGTGCGATCGCCATTGCCTTAACTACAAAACTAAGCTGATAAATTGAATACAACAGTCAATTCCATCGGTAAATAAATTCTATGTCTGCCACAGCTTTGTCTCGTTACGTAGCTCGAAATCCTGAGATTTTAAGCAAAGAGCCAATTATTAAAAATACTCGGACATCTGTACGTGCTATTTGTTGGCTTGTGGCGTTTGGGCATAATGCCAGAAGAAATTTTACATCATCTACCTCATCTCACTTTGGCACAGGTGTTTGATGCTTTAAGTTTTTATTTGGATCGTCAGACAGAAATAAATGAATATATCGAGCGCAATCAAGTTCCCGATGATTTGGTTCATCCTGCGGTGAAAGCTTCCTTCAGTTAATATAAGCTATGCTAGCAGCACTTTACACCGATGAGGATATGTCCGCTTTGGTTGCTACCCTGTTAAAATCTCGTGGTTTAGATGTTACCACCGTTCCCGAACAAGCAACTCTGGGTAAAACTGATAGCGAACAACTAGAAATTGCTAGTTGTTTGGGTAGATGTCTCTTAATTCATAACCGTGTTGATTTCGAGAGATTGCATCTTCAATATCTCAATGAGAATAAACAACATTCTGGAATTATTTATTATTGTTCCTCAAAAAAATGCCTATGAAGTCGCGAGGCGTATTGGTATTTTAGTAAGCGCGTTGACAGTTAAAGAAATTAATAATCAATTATTGTATGCCTAATTGTTTTGTTGTCGCGCGATCGCCTGAAATTTTTCAAGCAGTTAAAAAAGCGATCGCAATTTAATTTAGGCAGAAGTTTTCATAAGTGAATAAGGTTTGATTAATATTTCTGCGGGAATTCCTAAATTTTGATTTAAACGTCGAATGATATCTAAAGTTAAAGGTTGTTGTTTATTTAAAATTGCAGTTACCTGTTCTCTAGTGCCAATGTAATCTACTAGATCCTGTTCGGACAATCCACGAGCTTCTAGGTAATATAATATTGCGGAAATAGGATCTGGAGCTTCAATAGGATAGTGTTTTTGTTCGTAAGCTTCGACTAATGTAGCTAAAATATCTAAGCGATCTTTCAGAGGCGAGCGCGGTTCGACATCAAAGAGTTGTTCGATCTCTTTAAGCGCATTTTGATAATCTAATTCGGTTTTGATCGGACGTAATTCCATAGCTATAATCTTTCAAATGGTCGCTGCATCTATTTTGTCGTATTCCTTATGTGTTCCAATAAAGCGAATAAAGATAATACTGACATCATATCTAACATGAACAATTAAACGGTAGTCATTACCTTTAATATTAAAAACAACGCGGTTATTAGCAATGATACTGGCATTGCGATAAAGACTTTTGATGTCTGATGGACTTTGCCATTGGGCGCGAGATGCTTCATAAAACCATGCTTTTAAAGATTGTTCGGAGTCAGGATATTTTTCCCAGAAATCCCGTAAAGTGCTACGGGCAATAATTCGCATGATGTAAAATTGCGTCCCGATTTTATATCTTATTAACTGAACAATGCTACTACAAAAGTTGATAATATTTTTCTGGAAAATGATATTTCTTCTAACTAAAATCAACCAAAACCTTTACCTCGCTTAGACTTCGACCAGATAATTAACTCCCCGTTTTGTCCTCCAGCAGCCAACTGTTGGCCATTTCTATCCCAAACCAAACAAGAAAAGCCACCAGATGCACCTTCTAAAATTTGTCCGACTTGCTTGGCTTTTGTCCATAAAACCAATCGGCCATCATCCCCAGCAGAAGCTAGTAATAAACTATGAGGGTGGAACTCTAAAGCTTGAATTCTGCGATCGTGTAAAGCTAAAACGCGGGCATTCCAGCCATCTTTGTCGTCAGCTTCTTTTTTCCAAACGGCAATTCCTTCTATACTAGATGCTGCCAGTAAAGGTGTATTATTGGAAAGCGATCGCGACCAACTTAGATTTGCAACCTTACCAGGAAACCCCCGCATCACCCAAGGATCGGGACTGCCATATTCTGAAACAGTAATCGTATTGTCTAAATTACCCGAAGCAATATACTTGCTATCTCCAGACCAAGCAGTAACAATGCTAGCTGAGGGCAGATCGATAAGATCGGGATCGTCATCCCAATTCTTAGTATTCCAAATCTTGACTCCTCCCTGACCCGCGATCGCCAGATTATTTCCATTTGGTCGCCAAGCTAAATCTAAAACAGAGGAGTTAGTAAAAGGCAAAGTAGTTATTACTTTCTGGCAATCGGCATCCCAAATTTGCACGTCAGGCCCCAAACTAAAAGCTAATTGATTACAAGTAGGACTCCAACTCAATTTATCTATCCATTTAGGTGCATTATCTAAGGTGACGAGCGAATTTTCCTCCTGTTCTGGTTGCCACTTTTTGTCGTCGGGGATTAGGGGGAGCTTAAAAGATGAAATATCCCAAATTCTAACTTTACTATCCTGTCCTCCAGCAGCTAAAAACTTGCCATCGGCGGAAAAAGACAGACAATCTATCGATGTTAAACCCGCAGGTAATAAATTAACCAGATTGTTATCTTGCCATAAAACTACTTCCCCAGCAGCCGAACTAGCAGCTAAAAGCCCATCGGTCGACCAAACTACTGCCGTAACGTATTCTGAGAGATTGTCCCCCCAGCGCGATCGCAATAAAACTTTGCCTTTGGCCCCTACACCAAACATTGTCTAAAATCCTCTCTCAGTCGTGTTTCATCGAGATTGCGACCGATAAATACTAATTCATTTTTTCGATTTTCCTCTTTCTTCCAAAGACGGTCTGGTTTCCCATCAAACAACATATGAACCCCCTGGAAAACAAAACGTTGGTCTTCTCCAGCAATATTTAAAATGCCTTTCATACGGAAGATATCCACCCCTCTAGTTTGTAGTAGTTTGCCTAACCAGTTATCTAGTTTTTGCCCGTCTAAGGCTCCAGATTCTACTATGGCAAAAGATTTTACCGTCTCGTCGTGTTCGTGGGCAACTTCGTTTAAAAATTCTGGGTCGATTTCCAAAGCTCGGTCTAAATTGAATGCCTGTACTTCTAACAAGGCATCCATTCCTAACTCAGAATTTTGGGTACGATAGATTTTTGCCATCCCGTTCATGGCTTTAATTTTGTTTTCCAATTTTTCTAATTCTTCGGGTGTCACGAGATCGGTTTTATTGAGGAGAATCACATCGGCAAAAGCAATTTGTTCCTGTGCTTCATCCGCTTCCCAATGTTGCTGAATGTGTTTGGCATCGACGACGGTAACAACTGCATCTAAAGAGATTTTTTCCCGCATATCTTCATCGACAAAGAAAGTTTGAATTACCGGGGCCGGATCTGCTAAACCAGTGGTTTCAATTACTAAATGGTCGAATTTATTGCGACGCTTCATTAAATTACCGACAATGCGAATTAAGTCACCGCGCACCGTACAGCAAATACAGCCATTATTCATCTCAAAGATTTCTTCGTCAGCATCAATCACTAGTTGATTGTCAATGCCAACTTCTCCAAACTCGTTAACGATAACTGCTACTTTCTTGCCGTGTTCGTAGGTGAGGATGCGATTGAGAAGAGTGGTTTTTCCCGCACCGAGATAGCCAGTTATTACGGTGACGGGGACGGTATTGATGTTTGTGGCTACCATAATTGAATTCCTCAACTCTTTTAGATAATGATAATCGATCTCAGATTTAAAAGAGTGGTTTTTAGTTTAGAATTGGAGTTAAAAATTATTAAAGATTGATGCTAGATGAAATTTTTAATCGCTTTTCCTACCGCTTCGGGGTACTCTTCATAAATACCTAAAGTTCCACTTAATCTAACTGCTTGCACTCCTTCTAACTCCGCCATAGCGATCGCTTCTGCTTTTGATTTAGGTGGTGCATTTTCCGCCAGAACGATCGAGACGGGTATCGATACAGAAGCTAAAAGTTGCAAAAACTCTTTTCTATTAGCTACGGGATCGATCGCGCCAGTGACAAACGCAGCAGGAGCATATCTCGCGCCGTTTTTAGAAGTAATTTGGTGTTTTTGGGCGATAAATTCCGGTGTTAGTTTAGTTTCATCCACATAGACGTGCCGTTTATACATCAAACGGAGAAAAGAAGGAGTGGTGTTGAGATAGTATAAAGCTTGTCCGATTAAAGGCGATCTCACTAGGGTTTTAATCCCATTTCTCACTCCATCTGGCAAACCCATCACTTTTAAAGGCCCTTGCCAAGTGGGAGCAATTAAAATAAGCTTAGATAAAATATCTGGATTATCTAGGGCGAGTTTTAAAGCGTATCCCGCAGCATGACCGGCTGCAATTAGGATAAGGGGACTATTAAACACAGATTTAACAAAATCTTGTAATAACTGGTGAAATAAAACCGGATTGTAATCTAGAGGAGGACATTCCGATTCGCCGAAACCCAACCAATCTAAAACCGTAACCTGATATTTGCTTGCGAGTATTTGAGCAATACCTTTCATTTCGCTGCGGCTGGAAACCGTACTAAAGGCAGGAAGTATTAATACCGGGTTTCCTTGTCCAATGGTTTCGTAGGCAACTTGATATTTTTTTTCTAAAAAAGACCAATTATAGCGATCGCCCCGGCCGCAAATACCAGAGTTAAGCTGAGTCGAATTAGTTACTGAAGTCATAGTTAATAGTAAATAGCAATCGATCTGTAATGCGATCTTAATCAGATTTCAATATACTGAATCTGAGTGCAAGATGGATTTGAGATCTTTAGCCCTATAATTATAATGATAATCGTTATCATAAAAGCGAGAGAATGCCCACAAATAATTCTACCTTACCCCAATATATTGACCTAGCGATCGTTGGGGCAGGAGTTCAGGCACTTACTTTAACGACTCACTTACTGCAGAAAAGCTCAAAGCACTCTAGCAAATTTATCGTCATAGATTCTGATGGAGTTTGGATGAAACAATGGCATCACCAATTTGCTGCCCAACAAATTCCCCACTTGAGATCGCCTGCGGTGCATCATCCCGATCCTAACTCTTACGAATTAAGAAGATTTGCCGAAAATAGAAAAAATGAATTGTTTCCACCCTACGATCGACCGGGAACAAAGTTATTTGCAGATTTCTGTCATGAAGTAATTCGACGCTGGGACTTAGAAGATAAAGTGTATCGAGGTAAAGTCAGGCAAATTTTACCAATTAAACATCGTTCTCGTTCTGGTTTTCAGTTGGTATTAGATGATGAAAAAAGTCTAATTGCCCGTAAAGTGGTTTTAGCTATCGGCAGTGGTGAAATTCAGCTTCCAGAGTGGGCCAAGAGAATCGATCTCGATCGTCTCTCAGATCGATTGTGTCATTCTGTGGCAGTCGATTTACGGCATCTCAATTTAGCCCGAGAGAGAATTTTAGTTATTGGTGGCGGATTGACCAGCGCGCATTTAGCGATCGGTGCAATCAATCTCGGCGCAAAAGTAACTCTAATGACAAGAAAGCCTTTGCAAGAAAAAATCTTCGATGCCGATCCTGGTTGGTTAGGCCCAAAATACCTCAAAGATTTTCACGCAGAAACAGATTGGCATTTACGCTGGCAAATGATTCACAACGCACGCAATGGCGGTTCGATAACTCCTGAAATGATGTTGCAATTGCGAAAGGCTTCCCGTGAAGGAAAGGTTGCTTTAAATCAAAATTGTCAAGTCAGTTCGGCTAGTTGGCAAGATAATAATTGGCAGGTCAACTGTCAAGATAATAACAAACATCAATTTAACCGAATCTGGTTGGCAACGGGAACTAAATTAGATGCTAGGGATCTTCCCTTATTGAAAGATGTTCTCCAAGTTTACCCTACAGAAATAGTTAACGGCTTGCCCGTATTAGACGATCGTTTACGTTTGCCAAAGTCTAATTTTTTGATTATGGGGGCTTTAGCTGCTTTACAAATTGGCCCCGTAGCTAGGAATATTGCCGGAGGCATCAGAGCTTGCGAGCGCATCGTTCCAGCTTTAATTAAACCTAGTTTAGTGGCCATTTAAATCTTCGCTCTTTACAGCTCGATCGACATCAAGATCGCACCGAAAGAAGGTAAAAAAAGTTTTTAATTTGGCTGTTGGTTTTGGCAGGCATGACATAAGCCAAAAAATTCGAGAGTATGATAGAAAATTTGGAAATTTTTCGCCTGGCATAGTTCAACAAGCTGTCGATCGAGCGGGCAAGTATCGAGGGAGAGCGATCGCCCGCAACCGACACAATTCAAATGGTGTTGGTGAGCTTTGCTAATTACACTATAAAATGATTCTCCAGTTGGACTTACTCTTTCTTGGATCGTTCCCTCTAATTTTAAAGCTTTCAATCCTCGATAAACCGTTGCTAGTCCTAGTGTTTCACCTCGCTCGCGTAATTTTACGTAGAGGTCTTGAGCGTTAATTTCTCCTTGCAATTGTTTGAGAAGGGAGAGGATTTGTTTTTGACTGTTGGTTCGTCGAACGGACATAAAAAAGACTTGTTCGTAATATCAAATAGAAGCTTTAACTATTTAGTGTGAGGATTCGATCGCAATTTTTTATTTTGTAATGATTATCATTATAATACTTATTGGTAATCGAGGCCAATGTTAATTTCAAATTATTGCGGTAAAGCTTTTCTGGCGTAAAACTGAAACAGTGTCCTGGAAATATTAGTTGTACAGTAAATTCATTTTTAGAATTGAAAAAAAATTATGCACCGATCTAAATCAAAATTTATTTTTACAGTTTTTGGTGGAGCGATCGTCTGGTATTGTTTTTTTTACAATAATTTTAAGATTACTGAGAAAAAATAAATCTTGAAACCTAATGAGGATAAGAGTTTAGCGATTATCTTGCACTATTTTACACCTATGTCGGCTTAATCCCAAATAAAAACAGGTTTTGAAACTAGATTATCTTCAGTATTGATATTCTTATTATTTAAAATTATTGAGAATTAAAGCTTGATACAGTTTGGTTTAATTTTGTCCGACTACTTATTTTGTCTAATATAGATTGGATTTAAATCGAGAAAAAGCTCCAACAATCTTGGATTTGAAGCTTTTTATAAATTCCGATTAAATTAGTTCTGGTTGCTTTTCTTTCTTCTGAGATGCGGCTAAAAATACTTCTAGTTGACTTTCAATTTGTTGCCGCACAATTTGACGATATTCAAGAAAATGTTCGTTGTGAGCGCAGATAGTCAAATATCGATCCCAAACCCCTGGATTGTGTTTGAGAATGCTAAATAAATTAGGCCAAAATAACCAGCGAGTATCTCTTTTAATTCCTTGTCGCCAGATTACAATAGCTAAGGCACGCAAATCCACTAAACTGGGAAATTGAAATGGAGGCTTACAAGGAGGCTCTTTTAATTTTATAAAACAACGATAAACCCGATTTAAATATACTTTTGCATCGTATAATTGCCAAAAAGTTTCGATATATTCTCGGGCAATATCTTCGATCGATCTGGTAGGAGTAAAATTCATTAAAGTAGTTTGGTTGCCATCTTGCTCGCTAGTATCTAACAAACGCTCTTCTTTTTGTAAACGCTCCCATAAAGCAGTATTAGGTAAAGCTTGTAACATACTAAACATTGCCGTTGGCACGGCAGCCTCTTCTACAAATTTAATAATGCGATCGCCCGCTCCTTTTTTCTCGCCATCAAAACCAATAATAAATCCTGCCATTGGTCGCAAACCAGCGCGAATAATTTTGTCAACTGATTCGGTTAAAGAACTGCGAGTATTTTGGAATTTTTTAGTAAATTCTAAGCTCTCTTCGTCTGGGGTTTCAATCCCTAAAAATACGGCCCCAAAATTACAATTTACCATCAACTCCATTAATTCTGGATCTGCGGCTAAATCGATTGAAGCTTCTGTATTAAAACTAAAAGGATATTGATGTTCTGCTTGCCAAATTTTTAATTCTTTAAGTAATAGTTTAACATTGCGTTTGTTGCCGATAAAATTATCATCTACCATGAAAACGGTGCGTCGCCATCCTAATTGATAAAGGCAATCTAATTCTTTTAATAATTGTTCGGGGGTTTTGGTGCGCGGTTTGCGACCGTAAAGAACGATAATATCGCAGAATTCGCACTGAAAAGGACAACCTCGGGAAAACTGAATTGACATCGAGTCGTAAGCGTCCAATTCCAATAAATCGTAGCGTGGAATCGGGGTTATGGTAACGCTGGGTTTTTCTTGAGTGCGAAAAGTTCCGCTAGTTTCGCCTTTTTCGATCGCCTCGACAAACATCGGTAAAGTAATTTCTCCTTCATCCAAAATCAAAAAGTCTGCGCTTTCGACTTCTTGAGGTAAAGTTGTGGCATAGGGGCCGCCAACTGCGACTAATTTACCTCTTTGTTTGGCTGCGGCTATTTGTGCGAGTAGGTCGTTTTTTTGGACGATCATCCCGGAGATAATTACTAGATCTGCCCATTGCCATTCTGCTTCTGTGACGTTGCGAATGTTGCGATCTACTAGTTTATACTCCCATTTTTGGGGCAAAATTGCTGCTACAGTAATTAATCCTAGTGGTGGTAATAATACTTTGCGATCGACTAATTCAAGAATTTTTTCATATGACCAAAATGTTTTAGGGAATACTGGATATATTAATAAAACTCGCATTTTTTATTATTACCTGTTTTTGACTCGGGTTATATGACCGCTTTGCTTGGAGTATATGTCATATTTACACTTATCGCGCCAAAAATTACAATTTATCTTGTCTTTAATTTTGTTTGGCAAGAAAATCTCCAAACTGTAGTCAATAGCTGCAACATTCAATTTTTTCTAAAATTTACGATTGAGAGACTGTGTCAAAAGGCAACAGGCAACAGGCAACAGGCAAAAAGTCAAAAACAACAGGTGATTTGGCGATTAATCGTAATAGAAAATAAATTTGCTAAGTATCTAACTATTTTGGCAAATTAGTATAGTATCAATATCAATTCTGTTTAAATTTGCCACACTTCGGTGATTATAGACAAGAGGCAACAGATTCAGAAAATTGAGGGATATTTTCGTTTTAAAACTTTAATAAATATAGAAAAAGATTGACGCTTTCTGAACGTCAATCCTTATATTGCTAATAACAACCCGAAACAAGATTAAGCGACTTCTACCGTAACAGTTTTACGTTTTTCTTGTTCCACTTTAGGCAAGTCAAGGTGTAAAACTCCGTCTTTGTATTCTGCTTTAACTTTATCGCTTTGAATGTGAACTGGTAAATTAATCACTCTTTCAAATTTACCGTAGCGAAATTCCGATCGCATTATTCCTTTGTCTTCTGTTTTAGCCTCTGATTTTTTCTCTCCGGCGATCGATACTGATTGTTCTGTTACTTTAATATCGATATCTTTAGCTTTCAAGCCGGGGACTTCTAATTTTAAAATCAGTCGATCGGCAGTTTCTTCTATTTCTGCGGCGGGAATAAATGCGATGCGATTGCTTTCTCCATTAGTTGATGGTAAGAGGCGATCGAATAAGCGATTCATTTGCCTTTGTAAACTTTCAACTTCTCTCATCGGTTCCCAATGAAAAGGATCCCAAGTTTCAATTTCTTGGAAAGGTTGCCAACGAGTAATTGCCATGATTGACCTCCAAGACAATACTTCTCAAATTTTGATACTTTATGGGGGCTATTCAGTCTTTTCTTTAAAGAAAGCAGTCTTCCTCTAGCTAGCAAACATCTATCTAACTTACATCAAACTTATTGATAGTGTTGCGAACCAATTAATTTTTTTTCTCCCCTCTAAATCTAGTCTAGCTAATTATTTTATACTTGCTAAATCTTGTTTACATAATTATAAATTAAAAGTAACGTTATCTAAAATTAAGTTAAAAAGAAATGAATTTACAAATTATTGCTATTACGCAATAAAGTTTCGGTCATATCTGCAAGTTTATCCAGTCTTTCCTTAAAAAAAGCTGCTTTTTGTTTGTATTCCAACTTTCTTTGTAATGCGATTCTGGCCAGATCTTCGCGATCGCGCTTGACTGCTTCTGTGGCTACTTGATGCCAAGAATTCATTTCTGCAAGGGCATCGTTATATTGTGGCTGAACCTCTTGCCAAAGTCTTTTAATATCGCCTAAAGCACTATTTAACATCCTTCGGGCATTATTTTGCGAATCAAACTCTTTAAAAGCCATTTTCAAAGGTTGATAGAGATCGTGGGTATCTATCAATTCTATTGCAGGTAAAAAATTGCTGATTTGCTTGCTTTCGCTAATCCCAGTTTTGCACCAACTGACGAAGTGTTCGCAATTATTAAATAAGAAATTATATTTTTGTTCGCCGAGCCGACTTTCAGCACGATGGACGACAATATCGGGTATAAAGCAAAATTGTGCTGAGTTTTCACTCAGCACGTGGACTTGATTACCCCGGGCGAAAATCTCTAGAGAAGTGCGTTCGATGGTTTCGCTGGGCTTGCGATAGTGAATCACACTACCATCACCACAATCAATACCGTAATGCTTGTATGCTCCTTCGAGATTAATAAATTCTCGGTGTACGTAAACTCGATCGCCTCGGGCCATGATTAATTAACTTTTATGATACGGGAGAGTTTTTACTGTTGCTAAATAGGGAACTTCTGCGCCCTAATAAATAGCGTTTGTTTACTTCTTTCCAGTTAACCACATTCCACCAATTATTAATATATTCTGCACGAGCGTTTTTATATTTTAAATAATAGGCATGTTCCCAAACATCTAAACCCATAACGGGATAATTACCTGCCATCAAAGGACTATCTTGGTTGAGAGTGTTAGTAACGGAAAGTTTGCGATCGTCATCCATGACTAACCAAGCCCAACCGCTACCGAAACGAGTTCTAGCCGCGCGGTTAAATTGTGCTTTAAATTCTTCAAAACTACCAAATTCTTTGTCGATCGCCCGGGCCAAGCGGCCTCTAGGTTGACCGCCACCGTCGGGACTCATAATTTCCCAAAACATTTTATGATTGACGTAGCCACCGCCATTATTGCGAACAGTGCGGCGGATTTTTTCGGGAATGCGATCGAGATCGCCAATCAATTCTTCAGCATCGAGGCGTTTTAAATCTGAATAATCACGAACTGCTTTATTGAGATTTCTCGTATAACCAGCATAGTGTTTGCCGTGATGGAAGCGCATAGTTTGCTCGTCAATATAAGGCTCTAGCGCGTCGTAATCGTAGGGTAAAGGGGTAAATTCGTAAGGTTCCCTATCTCTTTGAGATAATTTAATTTCAGCGTTAGCAGGATTGGGACTATAAAGACTTTTAAGAGCCACAGCACCAGCGGCAGTACCTAGCAAAGTCAGAAAATTGCGGCGATTGAGAGCCATGTTTCTCTTGCAATTAATTTATAAATTTATCTTCTCTTAAAATTTACGATATTAAGGCCGCTTTAGATTGCTTTGAGGGTATCAAAAGCAAAAAAATATTTTGCAATTCTCAGCAATTAGTTAACAAAGTTGAGCGGCGATCGCAATAATAAATCAATTTATAGCAACTGAACTATAGATTAGGACACTAATTGTCAAAGCAGAGAATAGGTAGTAGGTAGTAGGTAGTAGATAAAATTGTCATAACCTTTACTTCGACTGCTACGATCTTTAATCTTCGAGATCTCCGCCTAAACCTAATTCTAGCTTGAGAATTTCAATCGACTTGGTACTGATATAATTTTCGCTAGAAATCACTTGAGGCAGCCTAATTAAGTCTTCTCTGGCTTCGAGAACAGCTTGCTTGACTCGCTCGAAACTGACTCGATCGCTAATGATTGTATGGGCACTGCGGACTAAAGCACCGAGTTTGTAAGTATCGTTAATTTGAGCTGTCATAATCAGTAAATCGTTACCCCGCAAGCTGTGAAGAATTGTTTCGACTATGCCTAAAGTTCCAGCACTGAGGCTGACAATACCGAGACAGATTTCTGCGGGTAAATTTTTAACAATTTCTAATTCTTTGCGATAATCGTAAATATCTATCGGGATGACGCGAACGTTTTGAGGATCGATCTGTTCTAAGATTTCTCTGATGAAATAACGGTTGCTGACAACAGTACCGCACTGACCTCGCTCTAAAACCTGGGGCAATTCTTCTAAAGTGACTAGCTGGACGGGAATTTCTAAAGCTTCTTCTAACTCTTCAAGCATTAATTGTCCGGCATCGAGATCTCGATCGGGTACGCTTAATAATACTTTGGCACTGCAACGCAAACGCCATTCAATTTCTTGTAAAAATAAATATTTAGCTTGAGAAACGCTACAACCTAGATTTAGTAAATCGTCGATGCTTTTTTTGATTGAATTTTTAGCGCGATCGAGGCGATCTAAGACGGGGGTTTCTAGCTCTTCTTGCCCTCCTTCATGGCCGTGAGCCTTGACATAAATGCCCGAACCTGCCATCGACTCTACTAAACCGCTTTCTTCTAATTGACGATAAACTTTACTAACTGTATTGCGATGCAAACCGGTAATGGTAGCTAATTGTCTGGTGCTGGGTAAGCGATGACTGGGGGGATATTGCCCGGATGCGATCGCAAATTGAATTTGATCGAAAAGTTGTTTTGAGGCAGGAATATCACTCTCTGGTTGGATGTGAAATTGGAGCATTTTCTTAAAACTCGTAAATGTCTAATTTAAAACGATTTAATTTATTATTTGTTAATTTTATGGTGCAATTAGAATTAGACCTTTTGCGAAAGTTACTTTGACTGCAAGGGAAAGCTCTTTGGGGCAAAATAAAGAGGAAAATAACAATATAAACATCCTCAACTTTAACACTGTTCCCGATTAGTTCTGAACTCTTCTTTGACAACTGTCGCAAAGTCTATTCAAAAGCAAACAAGCCAAGTTAAAAATCATGGCACAGTTAGAAATTGATACTAAGCAAGTTAAAGTAAATAACGGCGATTTAGCGATTGATGCTTATTTGGCATCTCCAATTGCAGGCGGCCCTTTTCCTTGTATTATCGTAATTCAAGAAATTTTTGGCGTAAACGAACATATTAAAGATGTAACTCGCAGAATAGCTGCAGAAGGTTACATTGCGATCGCCCCAGCTATATATCAGCGCGTCGCTCCTGGTTTTGAGGTTGGTTACACTGAAGAAGATCTAAAAATCGGCAGAGAATATAAAAATCAAACTAAAGCGGCAGAATTAGCATCGGATATCCAAGCAACTATCGATTATCTTTACAGTTTACCGGAAGCTAAACAAGACGGTATCGGCACGATCGGCTTTTGTTTTGGGGGCCATGTAGTCTATTTAGTGGCAACAAATCCAGCGATTAAAGCAACAGCTTCTTTTTACGGTGCGGGAATTGCCAATTCTACCCCTGGAGGTGGCCAACCTACCATAACGCGAACTTCTCAAATTAAAGGCACTCTTTACGGCTTTTTCGGCATGCAAGATCCTCTTATTCCTAACGAAGATGTCGATGCGATCGCCGCAGAGTTAAAAAAACAAGACATTTCTCACCAAATATTTTGTTATCAGGATGCCACTCACGGCTTTTTCTGCGATCGACGCGGTAGCTATAATAAATCAGCAGCAGAAGATGCTTGGCAGCAGGTATTACAGTTATATCAGACTACTCTAAAATAAGTTATTTGCTCTTTACATTCTTGATCGATCGCTAAATATTTATTATGACTTCAGAATCTAACCCAAATTCAGAGCCTAATGTATCCTTTACTATGGAGGATTTTGCTCGCGCGCTAGATCGACACGACTACAACTTTGAGAAAGGACAAATAGTAAAAGGCACACCAGTTGAATACACTAACGATGGAGTTTTTGTCGATATTGGCGGTAAGTCTACGGGTTTTCTCCCCCTCAGAGAGGTTAGCTTGCAACAAGTAGAAGATTTATCCGAATATTTACCTCTGGGTAGCGAAATTGATTTTATGATTATTCGGGAGCAAAATTCTGAAGGACAAGTAACTCTATCTCGCCGTCAATTACAATTAAAAGCAGCTTGGGATCGAGTCAGTGAAATTGCAGAAAATGGCGGCTCGGTACAAATGCGGGTAACTGGGGTTAATCGAGGTGGGGTTATTGGCGAAGTTGAAGGGTTGCGCGGTTTTATTCCCCGATCGCATTCGATTGAAAAGCACAATCTCGAATCTCTAGTCGGCCAATTATTGACTGCTAATTTCTTAGATATCGATCGCGAACGCAATAAGTTAATTTTATCTCAAAGAGAAATTGCTCGTGCTGCGGCGATCGGACAACTGCAACAGGGACAAATCAGCGAAGGTAATATTGTTAGTATCAAGCCTTATGGCGTTTTTGTCGATTTAAAGGGGATTACTGGTTTATTACATATCAAACAAATTAGCAATGCTCATATCGAATCTTTGACTACTTTATTTAAAATAGGACAACCAATTAAAGTAATGGTTGTAGAAGTAGATGATTATAAAAATCGCATTTCTCTTTCGACTAAAATTTTGGAAAATTATCCGGGTGAAATGCTAGAAAATATAGATGCGGTAATGGCTAATGCTGAAGAAAGATTGGAACAAGCTAAGGAAAGGTTGGCAAAAGCTAAGGAAGAAAACTAATTTATAATTGAGTAAATAATTAAGAGAATTGCTATTGTCTTTATTTCACTTCCAGAGCGATATTTAAAATGCGATCGAGCTGTTTTTCTAATTTTTCGGGGTGTTTTGGATTAGCTGGAAGTGCTTCTAATTCTTGAGAATAAGATTGATGAGAACCAGGATATAAAATAGCTGCATATTTGACTGCAAATTTGCCTTCTTCATCTCTAATAGCATCCCGATAAGTATGCATTTTATCTATATCTTCTGTTTTTGGTCGATCGGAATTTTTGTTTAGCTTGTATTTTGGATCGAAAATATAAACTTGGGAATTATTATTAGGCTATAGAAAGAAGTTCCTCAATTATTGTTTGTGAATTGTTTGCTTCGCTCACTTCACTTTGACTGGGATTTTTTTATATTTATAGCAACTGAACTATAGATTAGGACACTAATTGTCAAAGCAGAGAATAGGTAGTAGGTAGTAGGTAGTAGGTAGTAGATAAAATTGTCATAACCTTTACTTCGACTGCTATAAACTAATTATTTTAGCATTTAAATTAAATCAAATTAAGCATTTTCTGTTTTAATTGGATCTGTATTATTTGAGAGCGAAAGATTAATCAAACACTTTGCGATCGCAATCTAAGATCTAATTGACAATTGATATTTATTTGCAATTGTTAAAAGAACCGGATTAGTTTTATTTATTTTGGTGCAATTAAATTTTTAAGATATTTTTACTAATTCTGGCAAGAAGAAAGGATTTAAAATTGCAATTTAGACAATTTAAAAATAATTGTTGCAACTATTAAAAAAAATAATAAAGTAAAAAAATTTGATGCGATCCCGCAGGGATCTGAGCTACACTCAGCACGCTCGTAGAGATTAGGAATATTCAAGATCTCGATAATTACGCCAGTATTCTTACGAATAAAAATCGATTTTGAAGGTTGATTTATATTAATGAAGAATATATGATTTAGATGACAAAACTTAGTATTTTGTTTTACATTACTCTCTCACTATAGAGTACAAAAATTCTCCCTAAAACCTAAATAACCCCAATCTTATAAGCTGACTTGTAAAAAATCTAGCTGAAAAATAAGTTTTGCTAATTTTATGAATTTAGAATCTAAAATTAAAGAATTGAATCTTTACGATTTTGAAATAGAAATTACCGAATCAATAATTGAAGTAACCAAAAGATTCAAAAGCAACCCAAGTCTACCCGGGGTAATAATTGTCAAAAATAATCGATTCGTGGGAATGATTTCTCAGAAAAAATACTGGAAACACATGAGTCGTCCTTATAGTTTAGATTTGGCTAGTAAGCGTTCTGTAGAATACGTATGGGATTTTCTGCAAAATGAAAGTATCATCCTTTGGGGAAACACAACAATCGTTGAAACAGTAGCAAAGGTTTTAAAAAGGTCTCCTGGTTTATTAGAAGAGCCAATTATTGTCGAAATAAAACCTAAAGTTTATCGAATGTTAGATATTCATCAGCTATTGGTAGCTCATGCAAAAATTCATAAATTGGCTACAGAATCTATTGAAAAGATGTGTCAACAACTGGAACTATCTAAGCAAAGATTAGAAAATTATTCCAAAATAGATCGGATTACAAAATTAGCTAATCGAAGTGTTTTTGATGAATATCTCGAAAAGAAATGGAAACTTTCTTTTAACAAAACTAAAAGCTTGCTATATCTTTTAATTCTTGAAATAGATTATTTCAAAGAGTATAACGATACTTACGGCTATTTAGAAGGAGATAAGTGTTTGGGAGAAATCGCTAAGATAATTAATAATGTTGTTAGTAAAACAAGACATTTGTCTGCTCGTTATGGCGGATGCAAACTGACGGTAATTATTGCAAATAAAAGCGGACTTCAAACCAGTTCAATAGCTGAAAATATCCACGAACAAGTGCGTTCGATCCAAATAACACATCCCGATTCGCCGATCGCCAAATATGTAACTTTAAGTTGCGGCATAGCTAGCATGATACCATCTTTAGCTAACTCTCCTAAAACTCTGATCAGAGCAGCAGAACAAGCATTAGCAAGAGCAAAAAAAGCCGGAGGAAATGGTACAGTGATTTGGAACGAATCAAATCATAAGGATCTGGCTATGATTGCCAACAATCCTCTGATTGCTACTTAATTATTATCAATTACAGTGAAAAAATTCTGGTTAGCTAGTGTTTTAATAATTGTCTCGATCTTGCCAGTGAAAGGGGATTTAAGATTGAGAGAAAATAGAACAGGAATGACAGTTTTAAGAAGTCCTTATTCTGTTGCAGAAACAAGCGATCGCTTGGAAAATTTATTGTCAGAAAGAGGTTTAACTCTTTTTAGTAAAATAGACCATCAAGCTGGAGCTGAGTCTGTAGGAGAAAATTTAAGACCGACGACTTTATTTATATTTGGCAATCCTAAAGTTGGCACTCCTCTAATGCAATGCGAGCAAACTGTTGCCATAGATTTACCGCAAAAAATGCTCGTTTGGGAAGATAAATTAGATCGCGTTTGGATTGGCTATAATAGTCCTTCTTATTTGAAAAAACGTCATAAAATTGACGGATGTAAGGTTACACTCAAAAGAATCGAGCAAGCTTTAGCTAATTTAGCTACTACTGCTACAACTAAATAAATAATGAGTGGAAAAGATTAGATGTGTTGCCAACGTCTCTTATTTGGTATTATTTAGATTATTGAATAAAATTCTTCACTTATAAACAATATAGCAATGTTAGTTTCAGAAAGCTTATCGAGTTGGGAAAATCTTTTAAAAGTTGCCAAAGAAAATACTTCATCTCAATGGATCTTAAGACCCAATCAATCCCCTTCTAGCGCGCCAATTTCAAGTCATTTGCAAAATTTAAATGAGGATGAAAAGCCGCCAATTTTACTGTACCGCGATACCAATCATTGGTGTCCTTTTTGCGAGAGAATTTGGTTCGCTTTAGAAGAGTTAAAAATTCCTTTTGAAGTAGAATTTATCGATTTAGGAAATAAGCCAAAATGGTACTTGGAAATGATTCCGACTGGACTCGTACCAGCAGTTAAAATCGGAGATGAAATAATATACGAATCTAAAGATATTCTCTTAGCTATCGAAGCAAAGTTTGAGCCTTCTTTACTGCCAAAAGATCCAGAAGAGAAAAAAGTTGCTCTTGCAGAAATTGAAGCTTGCGAACAAAAGGGTTTGGGAACTGCTGGTTATGAATTTATGCAGGGAAAATCTTTTAGTAAAGAGAAAAAAGATGTTTCATCATCAGATTTTCAAGCAGTTTTTGAAACTAAATTAAATGAGATTGAAACTCTTTTAGCTAAATATCCGGGCCCGTATTTTATGAGTGATTTTAGCTTGGTAGATATTATGTATTCTCCAAGTTTATCTCGCTTTGCTGCCAATTTACCAGTATTTCGAGGCTACGATCTAAGGGGTAACGATCGCTATCCAAATCTAAATCTTTGGTTTGAAGCGATCGAACAAAGACCTGCTTACGGCATAATAAGATCCGATAGTATTACTAAAAATTTAGTATTGCGGGAAGTATTTGGCTTGCAGCCTTTAAAAAATGCTGAAATTAGAGTATCTTCGACTCCAGAAGTAACAGAAAGTCAGAGAATGGAAGCAGCAGCAAAATTAAGTGCCAACCACAAAGCAATAATCGCCGATATTATTAAAAACTCTGGCATTAAAACAATTAAAGCCGAAAATATCGAAGCAACAATCGATTTTTATCTGCGACTTTTGGCAGAATATTTAATTAATGGGGCGATCGCAACTACAAAAGATCCCTCACAAAAGGCGATCGGGGCCGTTGCTTTAGCATACTTAAGAAATAGGGTATGCAGTCCAAGAGATATGACGGCCGATGCTGCTATTGCTTTTCGCAGTGGGATCGATCGACTTATAGCCTCGATATACTAAAAAGTAATTACGCTGCGGATCGATTCCCCTTTATGCATCAGATCGAAAGCATCGTTAATCTTTTCTAGGGGCATTACATGGGTAATTAAGTCGTCGATATTAATTTTACCGTCCATATACCAATCTACAATTTTAGGTACGTCGGTGCGCCCTCTAGCCCCACCAAAAGCAGATCCTTTCCATACCCTTCCGGTAACTAGTTGGAAGGGCCGGGTACTAATTTCTTCTCCCGCACCAGCAACACCGATAATGGTAGATACGCCCCATCCTTTATGACAGGATTCTAAAGCTTGGCGCATTACATTGACGTTCCCGATACATTCAAAAGTATAATCTGCACCACCCTTAGTTAAATCTACCAAATATTTAACTAAATCCCCTTCAACTTCTTTAGGGTTGACAAAATGCGTCATGCCAAATTTTTCAGCGAGGGGGCGTTTAGCTGGGTTAAGATCGACTCCAACAATAACATCGGCCCCAACCATTCTCGCACCTTGAATCACGTTTAAACCGATTCCACCTAAACCAAAGACAATCACTTTAGATCCTGGTTCTACTTTAGCCGTATTTACCACCGCACCAATACCGGTAGTTACCCCGCAACCGATGTAACAAACCTTTTCAAAAGGTGCATCTTCCCGTATTTTTGCCACCGCAATTTCTGGCAATACGGTAAAATTAGCAAAAGTGGAAGTACCCATGTAATGATGGAGCATCTTGCCGTTGAAAGAAAAGCGAGAAGTCCCGTCGGGCATCAATCCCTTACCCTGAGTGCTGCGAATTGCTTGACAAAGATTTGTTTTCATGCTCAAACAGTATTCGCACTGACGACATTCGGGAGTGTAGAGAGGAATGACGCGATCGCCCACTTTAAGGCTTTTTACTCCCTCACCAACTTCAACTACTACCCCAGCACCTTCATGGCCTAAAATAGCCGGAAACAAGCCTTCTGGATCTTTTCCAGAGAGTGTATAAGCATCGGTGTGACACACTCCTGTGGCTTTAATTTCAATTAATACTTCCCCTGCTTTGGGCCCTTCAAGTTGTACTGTTTCGATACTTAAAGGTTTTCCTGCTTCTAATGCTACTGCTGCTTTTACGTCCATTTTTCCCCGCGATCGCTTTTTATCTTAATTCTGTTTGAATAGTCATAGTATAGGAAAACTCAGAAGTCGATCTGCTCGAGTCAGAAAAAAAATTAATGCTCTTAGCTGCGATCGCTTTCTTTGAATTTAAAATAAAATTTTAAAATAGGGTAATCTTAGTTGAAAAAAAAGAGTTTAATTAAAAGTCCTTTGCGCTATCCTGGGGGCAAGTCTAGGGCGATCGCTAAAATAGCTCGATATTTACCTCATAATTTATCTGAATATTCAGAATATCGAGAGCCTTTTGTTGGTGGCGGGTCTGTTTTTATTTATTTAAAACAAAAGTATCCTCATTTAAAAATTTGGATTAACGATTTAAATCCAGAATTATATTTATTTTGGCAAATAGCTAGTTCAAATTTAAAAGAATTAGTTGCAAGAGTAAGAGAAATTAAAGCTAAATATAGTGACGGAAAAGAACTTTTTAGAGAATTAACTACTGTAGATCTAGAATCTTTATCTGAATTCGATCGCGCTGTCAGATTTTTCGTTCTCAATCGGATTACTTTTTCTGGTACTGTAGATTCTGGTGGATATTCCAGGCAAGCATTTCTGAAAAGATTTACCGATTCTGCTTGCGATCGCTTGGCAAAATTAGAACCAGTTTTAAAAGATATTAAAATAACCAATTTAGATTACAGCTATTTAATTCAAGATGGGAACGATCGGACTTTTATTTTTTTAGATCCGCCTTATTTTACCGCTACAAAATCTAAACTTTACGGAAAAGATGGCGACTTGCATACTATTTTTGACCATCAAAGATTTGCAGAAGATATTAAACAATCTCCCCACGACTGGTTAATTACTTACGATAATTGTCCTCAAATCAAACAAAATTTTAGCAATTTTAATATTTTCGAGTGGGAATTGCAATACGGTATGAACAATTATAAAAAAGAAACAGCCGCGATCGGGAAAGAACTTTTTATTACTAATTATCAGAGCGAGCCAGAATTAGAATTAGATATTTTTAAAATTTAAGGCTTAAAAAATAAACTGTCTATTTCTAATTAATGAATTTCATTTCCCAAATAAAATACTTCTGAATTCTTATACCAATTACCTAAAATGATACTACAGATCGATTTTCCGATTCTTTTACCTATTGCCTATTGCCTATTACTTATTGCCTATTACCTATTACCTATTACCTATTACCTATTACCTATTACCTATTACTTATTGCCTATTGCCTATTGCCTATTGCCTATTGCCTATTGCCTATTGCCTATTACCTATTGCCTTTCGTCACTGAAACAAAATTAATACGACTGCTTAAATTTGCCCCGCTATCTTAACAATACCGAGGCAAGGTATTCAAGTTATTTTAAATTCATTAAAACTTGCATTAGAAGTGAATTAACAAAACTCAGAGCGATCGCTCCTAGAAAGAGGCTAATTAAACCCCATTTTAATCTAAAACCTTCTACTAACCAAGCAGCCAGGCCAAAAACTATGCCATTAACTACCAATCCAAATATACCCAGACTCAGTAAATTAAGGATACCTAAAGCATTTAAAACAGGTTGAACTAGTGCATTAAGAAAACCAAAAACTATCCCAGCAATAAATGCTTTGCCAAAACTATCTACTTCTATTCCTAAAGGTAACTTAGAGATAATCACTAAACTAACTGCTGTTACTAAAGCGGTAATTAAAAATGAACCAATATCCATTTTTGTCTCTCCCATTCGATTGAAACTATTCAAACAATATAATAGTACAGTTAGCAAATACCAACTGATACTATTAAATCATTTCTTCTTTAGAAAAAATTCATCATTTTTAGCCTAAAGCAGGAAATACTTTATCTAAAATCGTATTGAGAATAGAATTGACAATAGTTAAAGCAAAAGAGCCTAAAAATGCACTGATTAAACCCCACTTCAATCTAAAACCTTCTACTAACCAAGCCGCTAAGCCAAAGATAAAAGCATTGAGAACCAATAAAAATAATCCCAAAGTAACGACTATAAAAGGAATGCTTAAAATAGTCAAAATAGGTTTCACAAGACCGTTGAGAATTCCGAAAATTATGCCACCCCAAATTGCTTTATTAAAGTTATCAACTTCAACACCTAGAGGAAGTTTAGAAATAATCACTAAACTAACAGCCGTGACTAAGGCAGTGATAAAAAATGAAACTATTCCTGACATTGTTTCTCTCTCCTTAGAGATGAAAAAAAGATATTATTTTATGCCTATGTTAACGCCTCGATCGTTAATTTGACTGACCATTTTAGTAAATATTTGTATATCGATCCTGGAAATAGATCGATTTTATAAAGGGCTTCAGTATAGCTGAAAGCGAATATTAAGCGCGCCAGTCTTTAGATAGAATTTTAAGATATCTCAAGTTAGATCTAAGACTATTTTTCAAAAGCGATCTCAAAGAGATCCGGCTTCGCCGGTGCGCCGAATTAATCTAGGTCTAGGTAGGAGTAGAACGTTAGGGAGCAAATTTTTTTTGTTTTCTTTGATGTTAATAACATAAAATTTAGAGCCATTTTGCTATTTTTGAGAATCGGTACGAACAGAATTTTAGATTGAAAAAATGGCAATGTAGATCGAGGGTTTATTATCTAGCAATGTTAGTTGACTATAAATAATTTAGACCTTTTGGACTTAAGTTAAATTGCCATAGTTTTCTATTTGACGGCTGCCATTTCAAAAAAGTTGCGATCCTTTTATCCTTATTTTTATGAAAGATATCCGAAGAACTTATTATTAAACCTTTATAAGAATATTCCCAGGTGTGGCGCGATCGAAGTGGAAAATAAACAGACAAAGAGCGAGAACGCAATAATAATGAACGATAATAGAAGAAGTCAATTAATAACCAAAGGCGATCGCAGAACTCCAAACCGGGCCATGCTCAGAGCGGTAGGTTTCGGCGATAATGATTTTACTAAACCAATCGTCGGTTTAGCAAATGGTTACAGCACGATCACCCCTTGTAACGTCGGAATTAACGATCTGGCTTTGCGCGCAGAAAAAGCTTTCAAAGCAGCTGGAGCGATGCCCCAAATGTTCGGTACGATTACGATCAGCGACGGCATATCTATGGGCACTGAAGGAATGAAATATTCCCTAGTATCTCGCGAAGTAATTGCCGACAGTATCGAAACAGTCTGTAACGGCCAAAGTATGGATGGAGTCTTGGCGATCGGCGGTTGCGATAAAAATATGCCAGGAGCAATAATAGCAATGTGTCGCATGAATATTCCTGCTATTTTTGTTTATGGCGGTACGATTAAACCAGGAAAATATAAAGGACAAGACTTAACTGTAGTCAGTGCTTTTGAAGCAGTCGGACAGTTTAGTGCCGGTAATATAGATAAAGAAGAATTGCTGGGTATCGAAAGGAATGCTTGTCCTGGTGCTGGTGCTTGTGGGGGAATGTTTACCGCCAATACAATGTCATCGGCGATCGAAGCAATGGGGTTGAGTTTACCATACTCTTCTACTATGGCAGCAGAAGATGCAGAAAAAGCTGAAAGTACGGAAAAATCGGCTTATGTTTTAGTAGATGCGATTAGAAAACAAATTTTACCCAGTCAAATTTTAACCCGCAAAGCTTTTGAAAATGCTATATCTGTAATTATGGCAGTTGGCGGATCTACTAATGCGGTTTTACACTTACTGGCGATCGCCAATACCATCGGCGTAAAATTAACTATCGACGATTTTGAAAATATTCGTCAAACAGTACCGGTGTTGTGCGATTTAAAACCATCGGGTAAATACGTTACTACAAATTTACATCAAGCCGGCGGCATTCCCCAAGTGATGAAAATGCTTTTAGTCAACGGTTTATTGCACGAAGATGCTTTAACTATTACCGGCCAAACCATTGCTGAAGTTTTAGAAGAAGTACCGCAAACACCCCCAGAAAATCAGGACGTAATTCGCCCCTGGAAAAGCCCTGTGTACGAACAAGGTCACTTAGCCATTTTAAAAGGCAATTTAGCTGCAGAGGGTGCGGTAGCCAAAATTAGCGGGGTTAAGAAAAAAGTAATTACCGGCCCTGCTAGGGTATTTGAGTCGGAAGAAGAATGTTTGGATGCGATTCTGGCCGGTAAAATTAAAGCCGGAGATGTGGTTATCGTCCGTTATGAAGGGCCGAAAGGAGGCCCGGGCATGCGGGAAATGTTAGCCCCAACCTCGGCTATTATTGGGGCTGGTTTGGGGGACTCTGTCGGTTTAATTACTGACGGTAGATTCTCTGGAGGTACTTACGGTTTAGTTGTCGGCCACGTTGCTCCAGAAGCGGCCGTAGGGGGTAATATTGCTCTGGTAGAAGAAGGGGATAGTATTACGATCGATGCAGAAAAACTTTTGTTGCAATTAAACGTATCGGAAGCAGAATTAAGCGATCGCCGTGCCAAATGGCAACCAGCTCAACCTCGATACACTAGAGGGGTTTTAGGTAAATATGCTAAGTTGGTTTCTTCGAGCAGTTTGGGTGCTGTGACTGACAGTAATTTGTAATTCACTATTGATGACCTGCTTTTTTAGTTTAAAAGTGGGTCTAATTTTAATCTTTTTAAATTTTCAAATTTTCCTGGCAAATGTTCCTGAAAATACCGTACTTTTTGAATATTATTATTTTGCTACCTCTGTGTTGGGGTTTGCTAACTCAAAGAGAACACGATCTTACAGAACGGTTTTTCGGTTTCGATCCGATCGCTTTACAAGTTCTTGTTGGCAGTTTATGGTCTGCGATCTTAATTTGCTCTGTAGCTGGTTTATTTTTTCCTAAATTCTTTATTCCGCTTTTAATCGTCCAAATTATCTATAAATCGCTGTTTTTACTCTTTTTATTCTTACCTTCAGTTCGAGCTGGGGTAGCTAGCGGCGCACCTCTGGCAATGAATCTAATTTTTATCCTTATTGTCTTTACCTATCCCTTTTGTGTTTGGTTCGGTTTAAAAATTTAATCGATCCCAGTTCTTACCTATTATTTACAAAAGGATCTTCTCAGTGCGATCGGCAACGGTATTTTTTCTTACTGGTTTTCATTTATGAGAAAGATTTCCCTTTTTTGTTAACTTAAGTTAAGTAGGAAATTTCGAGTCGTCGATCCCCCATTTTGAACCTATTATTAACTCTATTTTTACAATACCTCTAAATTGCTAACATATCTAGCTTGAAAGCACGAAGCTAAATAGATTTAGTAATTTAAAGCCTTATGAATATATGTAAAGTATTTCTCATTTCATAAGAAACGCTGACTATACTGATTAATAACAACAGTTGCCAGCAAAATAACTGCAACTTTAACTCGATCGCCTGAGATCAATAAATACTGGAGAACTAAATAAATGCAATTAACTGACCAAAAATATTACCAAAAGAACTTGCTTCTAACTAGCATCAAAAGCTTTGCAATCTGGACTTTCACTTTAACAGTTTGCTTTTTAGTAGTAGGGTTTCCACTCGGATTTGTCTTATCTTCAATCGGTGTTTTAATAACTATCGTGTTGCATACAATAATGCCAGCTAGTTCAGTATTGTTAGTTGGAACTATATTCTTAATTCTCAATGCTTTATCTGTATTAGTAGGTGCAGCAATATTAACCATTAAAAGAGTCGATCCTCAAGACGTAACTTGGTTGAGTTGGTTGCATGGAGATGCAGAGCCTCACTATACTCGAGTTTACGCATCTTGCCCCCTGACTTGCTCTCTTCCAGAATAAGAATTAAACAACAAACTTACTTAGATTTAGGACAATTTTTAACAACATCTCTATTTTTGAAGGTACGATACAGCCCGGAATCCTCCGGGTTTTTGCTTTTTTTACGATTGCTTAGCAAAATCTAAATAGCGATCGCGCAGAAATACTGATAAAATCTAAGTAGATAAATAGAATAAAAAAGAGCTAAGATCTCCACTTTTTAAAAGTATCGCTCCATTAAAAAACTAGGAGAAAAATAAAATGCTAAATTACCAAAAAATCCAAAAATAAAGAGCGAATTGCTCGATTACAAAAAAATTAGTCAACATAATTACTCAAGATCGCAAAAGATCTAAATGGAACTAAGGAGCTACAAAAATGCCTATGCAAACTAATAAGAATACAGGCAAATCTCCAGAGTCAAGAAATATAAAAAGTGGTTTAATTATTGTCTTATCTTGGCTGTTATTTTTTAACGTCTTGTTATGGGGGACTACCAGCTACAACGATCGCCAACAACCATACAGCCAATTTATCGAACAAGTAGAAAAAGGACAAGTTAGTAAAGCAAGAATTGGCAGCGATCGCATTTACTATGCGTTAAAGTCCCAACCAAACAAAGAATTTATTACTATTCCCCTCCAAAGAGACGCAGAATTACCAGCCCTGTTGCGCCAACAAGATATAGAATATTCAGCAATTCCTTCTAGCGATTGGATCGGTGGATTTTTAAACTGGATTTTTATTATTTTTCTGATTTGGATTGTTGCTGGTTGGTTTTTAAGTCGCTCTAACGAAGGTGGTGGCGCAGTATTCAGTATTGGCAAAAGCAAAGCCAGGATCTATTCCCAAGGTACTACTGGAGTGACTTTTGAAGATGTAGCTGGAGTAGAAGAAGCCAAAACAGAATTAAAAGAAATAGTTGATTTCCTGCAAAATACAAGTAAATACACTCGTTTAGGCGCGAAAATTCCCAAAGGCATTTTACTCGTCGGGCCGCCCGGAACTGGTAAAACCCTTTTAGCTAGGGCGATCGCCGGAGAAGCAGGAGTTCCATTTTTCAGTATTTCCGCCTCAGAATTTATCGAATTATTCGTCGGTATCGGCGCATCTCGAGTCAGAGATTTATTTGAAAATGCCAAACAACAAGCTCCTTGCATCGTTTTTATCGATGAATTAGATGCCCTGGGTAAGTCGAGGGTTAATATCGGTAATATGACCGGTAGCAACGACGAGCGAGAACAGACTCTCAACCAATTGTTAGCGGAAATGGACGGTTTTGACCCCAATACAGGAGTAATTCTTTTGGCTGCGACAAACAGGCCCGAAGTTTTAGATCCTGCTTTATTGCGGCCTGGAAGGTTCGATCGCCAAGTATTAGTAGATCGCCCCGATAAAATCGGCCGACTGGCAATATTAGAAGTTCACGCACGCAAAATTAGATTGAGCGAAGAAGTAGATCTAGAGAAAATAGCCGCTCGCACCCCCGGTTTTGCAGGAGCAGATTTAGCCAACTTAGTTAATGAAGCAGCTTTATTAGCGGCTAGAAACGATCGCGATCTCGTCACTAGCGTTGATTTTAACGAAGCGATCGAAAGACTGTTAACAGGATTGGAGAAAAAATCTCGCGTTCTCAACGAACTCGAAAAGAAAACCGTTGCTTATCATGAAGTCGGCCACGCGATCGTCGGTGCAATGATGCCCGGTGCGGGAAAAGTTGAAAAAATCTCGATAGTACCCCGAGGTATGGGAGCTTTAGGCTACACTCTACAATTGCCGGAAGAAGATCGCTTTTTAATGTTAGAAAATGAAATTCGCGGTCGCATTGCTACCCTTTTAGGCGGTAGAGCGGCAGAAGAATTAATCTTCGGTATAGTTTCTACTGGAGCTAGCGATGACATTCAAAAAGCTACAGATCTCGCCGATCGCTTCGTTACCATGTACGGTATGAGCGACAAACTCGGTGCAATTGCTTTTGAAAAAATCCAATCGCAATTTTTGCCTGGAGCTACCAATTTGCGCCGTCAAGTTAGTCCTAAAGTTGCTGAAGAAATTGATAGCGAAGTTAAGGCGATCGTTGCTGGAGCGCATTTTCTAGCTGCGAGGATCTTAGAGGAAAATCGACCTCTGTTAGTAGAAACAGCCGATATTTTGCTAGAACAAGAAACAATTGAAGGCAAGCAGTTAAAACAACTACTCGATCGGGTTCAAATGCCCTCAGAAACCGATCGCTGGTTGCGGGGAGGCAAAACTAGTATCGACGATTTAAAACAATTACCCCTCGAAATTGTCACCTGGAAAAGTTAGCCTGTTTCTGGAAAAATACTATCTTCAGTGTTGCGAGCAGCAAGAGGACTCTTGCTAAAAATGAGACTGCGGATTAGTCGCGACAAAGAACATTCAAGATCTATTGCGATCGATTCGAGTCTTTTTTACAAGTAGAAAGCATTAAATTTTAATCAGAGTTATCCTTGCCAAAATTAGGGCATTTGTTCTGAAATTAATCTAATGTTTCGATCGAAAAATTGTAATTCAAGATTTTTCGACTCACTAATATTTAAGTAAACTAGATCTTGGAGCACGGGGCTTGGTGCGTCCGCATTATCAATATATATAATCAAGAAAGAGATAAGATAAACGTACAGCCCAAAGGTAGAGCATCCCAGCAAATAATAATAATTTTTCTTCTCTAAATTGCACTCCATTTTTGCCAGAACCGAGGCAATAACTAGTAAAATAAACGATAATCCAAGCAAATAAAATATAATCACTATCTCCTCCACCTCTTGAGCGAATCTATCCTTTTTATCCCTACTTTTTAATCGGGATAAGCAGCAGACTAGCTGAATTGAATCTGAACTAAAGTTGAAAACACCCACACTTAATCTTAACCTTGAGTAAAAATCAAGGTCTTTGTCTTAATAGTTTAAAAAATAATAAAATACTTAATAATTATCCAAATATTTTATAATTGAAGGCTCTTTTTCAAAAAACTCAAGATCGAGCGTAAAATAACAAAATAAATTAAAATTGTGGGAATTATTTCAAAATGAAGTTAGAACCGAGCGAGAAAAAAAATTATCATGCAATCAAAATTTTATCTATAGTTCTCGTTTCGATCGCGATCGCTTTAGAAACTTGGAATCTTATTACTCGAGCTGAAATAGCAGAACATTTTACTGTCATCGTTACCTTAGAGCGCGTCATGCTGATATCTCATTTTGTCGAAGGGATTATCTCAGCATTTTATACAGAAAATAAACTAAAATACGGTATTTACGTCTTCTTTGTCGGTACGGTCGGGTTATTAGAATTATTTCCAGCAAAAGAATTAAAAGAATAAGAACAGCAAGCGATCGCAAGAAATATTAAAAGTTGGCGATCTACAGAACCTAGTATGTAAAATTAAGAGTTCAAAATAGGCAAGAGGGAAAAGTTTTTAATAATTCAATTTTTTAAGAAGAGCTGCAATCATCCGAGTTTCTTTAATAAGTAAAGAAATTATCGATTCAATATCTTTTTTTTACAAAATCCTACTCTTCGATCTAAAACGGTCTCTATAATATCAATTCCCTAAAATAATGCTACAGATCGATTTTCCAAATCTATTCCCTATTGCCTATTGCCTATTGCCTATTTATTCCCTATTCCCTATTGCCGAAGTGTAGCAACTTTAAACAGAATTGGTATAACTTTTGTAACAAGTCGCTTATTGATTATGTAACAAAATCAATATTGTAAGTAAAATATAAGGTGTAAGCAGATAAATCAAATAAGTTAAATCTCTCCCTTCAAAATCGGGAAAATACTCGAACAAATAAGTAAATATTTATTATCAGTTTCAGTTAAAGATCGAGGCTGATAATCAGGTCAATCGCATCTAATTCCCAGACGATCTGCGGGTTATAGCTTCTAGCCATCGCCATTGATTTTTATTGAAATCGGGGATGCTTTACTGTATCCGGCGCTCATTATTTAGATGCGA